>NZ_CP137549.1:7669991-7971240 GCF_033335955.1 Streptomyces sp. N50 | reverse complement strand
CGCTCGCGTCAGGCGTGCTCGCGGCGGCCGTTGGACCGGTCCCGGCGACGGACGTCACTCCCGAGAACAGCGGGGTGCTGCCCGGCTTGCGACCGGCCCGTACGTCGGCGGCGATCCGCTGCTTCAGCAGCCGCGCGAGCTTCCGGCCGGACGCGGCGGTCATGTGGCCGTGCGCGGACGAGCCGCCGGTCGACGTGAGCGTCAGCCCGGTGGGAGCGGTCGGCTTGACGCCCTTGGCGTAGGAGACGGTGACCGGGACACGGTCGTCCGTCGCCGTGCTCCTGGCCGCCGCGGTCACGTCGAACAGGGACAGGTCGAGCTGCCTGCCGACGTACGGCTGCGCCACGGCCGGGATCACATAGCGGTCGCCCGATCCGTCCTGGAACGACAGGAAGGAGCCGTTGCCCGCGGCGTGCGAGGCCGGGTGTACGGCGATGACCGGGGGCCCCGAATCCCTTGTGGTGACGGTGACTTGATCACCCGTCACCAGGGTGACGGTCCGGGAGGCGGACGCCTTGCCCGGCGGGGCTCCCTCGGCGGCGAGCGCCGGAGCGCCCAGCGTGGCCGTGGCGGTCACGACGATGCCGAGGGCCAGGGCTCCGGCGGCGGACGACCTGGTGGAGAACAGGGTTGATCTCACGCATGGCTCCTTGGGTGGGTGATGTCCGGCAGGGCTGAGGCCCCGGCGGCATGGAGGGGGACGCCGTGCCGCCGGGGAGTCGGGGAGGTTGCCGTGGGTTCAGAACCTGAGACCGGAGGGCTGTGCCGATCCGCCGCTCCGGACGGCAACTGTGCGGAATTCAGGCCTCGTTGATGTGGTCACGGCCGCTCAGACTGGCCCGGCCATGTGATCGCGACCGGCCGGGAAGATGACCGAACCGCAACAGCTCCGGCCATGTGATCATCGCGTAACAGCCGTACGACCAAAGGGTGTTGGGCACCGATACTGTGCGCATGCCACGTGTCCTCCTGATCGAAGACGACCCCGCCGTCCGCGAAGGCGCCCTGCTCGCCCTGCGCCGCCAGGGCCACGACATCGTGGCGGCCGGGACCGGGGAGGAGGGGCTGGACCGGTTCCGGTCGTTCCGGCCGGAGGTCGTGGTGCTGGATCTGATGCTGCCCGGGATGAGCGGGCTGGAGGTGTGCCGCCGTATCCGCGTGGACAGCCAGGTGCCGATCATCATGGTGACCGCCATGGGCGACGACATCGATGTCGTGGTCGGACTGGAGACCGGAGCCGACGACTACGTGGTCAAACCCGTCCGGGCCCGGGTCCTGGAGGCCCGGATCCGGGCCGTACTGCGCCGTGTCGAGCTTGGACCGTTCCCGGACGGCACCGTCTCCGCGCCCGAGACGTATGGTGAGCTCCGCATCGACCGCGCGGCCCTCACCGTCACCTGCGGGGACGCCGCGGTCCCGCTGGCCCCGTCCGAGTTACGGCTGCTGCTGACGCTGTCAGCCTCCCCCGGCCGGGTGTTCAGCCGGCAGCAGCTCCTGGAGGCCGTGTGGGAGCACAACTACCACGGTGACGCGCGGCTGGTGGACGCCTGCGTCAAGCGGCTGCGGACCAAGATGGGCGAGCCCTCGCGGCAGCCGCGCTACATCCAGACCGTCCGGGGCTTCGGCTACCGGTTCCACAGCCCCCGGTGACAGCGCCGACCGGGCGAGCCCCGGTGGCGGAAACGTCATCCGCGCACCTGCCCCCGCCCCGTCGACGGCGGCTCCGCCTCCCGGTGGTGCGCGGGCTGCGCGTCCGGCTGGTGGTGGCGTTCGGTCTGGTGGCCGTCGTCGCCACGCTGTCCACCGGGGCGCTGACGTTCCGCGAGGCGCGCACCGGCATCCTCCAGCAGAGCCAGGACTCCGTCATCCGCCTGCTGCGCGACCGGGCCGGCACCCTCGCGCCCGGCCTGGCCGTCCCGCCCGATGCCAAGGACCTGACGTCGTTCGCGACCCAGGTCGCCCAGGCCGATCCCTCAAGGAAATGGCGGGTGTTGGTCACCTATCACGGCCTGAGCGCCACCTCGTTACCGCACGACCCGTTCGCCGAGCTGACGCCCGCCCTGCGCACGACGGCAACCACCCAGACGCCGACCGTCTTCCAACGCGTGACGCACGACGGCCACTCCGCCCTGGTCGTCGGCATGCCGGTCATGCTCGCCTCCCCGAACGGCGAGCGCAGGGCCTCCGGACTCACGGTCTTCCTGACGGTCCCCCAGACCGCCGAGGAATCCTCCGTCCAGGCCCTGGTCGCCGCCGTGGAACGGGCCATCGTACCCGCCGTGGGTCTTGCCGTGCTGCTCGCGCTGCTGGCCGCCCGGGGTGTGCTGCGTCCCGTACGGAAACTGCGGTACGCCACCCGGCGGATCGCCGAGGGCCGGTACGACACCCGCCTCGCCGTGCACGGTTCGGACGAACTCGCCGATCTGTCCCACACGTTCAACGAGACCGCCGCCGCCCTGGAACGTTCCATCGCCGAACTGCGCCGCATGGAGGCCAAAGCCCGGCGCTTCGCCGCGGACGTCTCCCACGAACTGCGCACCCCGTTGGCCGCCATGTCCGTCGTCACCGACATCCTCGACGAGGACGCCGCCGGGCTCGACCCGGACACCGCCCGCGCGGTCCGGCTGATCAGCGAGGAGACCGCCCATCTGGCCCGGCTGGTGGAGGACTTGATGGAGATCTCCCGCTTCGACGCCGGCGCCGCCGCCCTGCATCTGGACGAGATCGACCTCGCGGAGTCGGTCCGGCGCACCCTCTCGTCCCGGGCCTGGCAGGACACGGTGACCGCGCTGCTGCCACCGCCAGGAGCCCTGCGGGGACGCGTCGACCCGCGCCGCCTCGACGTGATCGTCGCCAACCTGGTCGGGAACGCCCTGCGTCACGGGGCGCCTCCGGTGCGGGTCTCGTTGTACGGACACCGGCGGCCCGAACCGGGTGGCGCGCGGGGGTGGGCGGTGATCGAGGTGCTGGACAGCGGGCCCGGAATCCCCGGGAGCGCCCTGCCGCACATCTTCGACCGCTTCTACAAGTCCGACACCGCCCGCACCCGGACGGAGGGCAGCGGCCTGGGGCTCGCCATCACCGCCGAGAACGTGCGTCTCCACGGCGGCACGATCCGCGCGGCCAACCATCCGGGCGGCGGTGCGCTCATCGGCGTGGAACTCCCGCTGTCACAGCCGGAGTTGGAGGATGGGTCATGAGGCCGGTCACGGGGAGAGGCACGAGGTCCGTCGTGAGGTCGGTCATGAGGAAGGGCGCGAGGCCGGGCACGCGGTCGGGGATGCTGTTCGCCGTGGCTCTGCTGCTGTCCGGCTGTGGCATCCCCGCGACCGGTGTCGTCCAGGCCGGTGACCCGGCCACGGGCATCCGGCCCACCGCGGTGCTCTACTTCATCGCCGATGACCAACTCGTCCCCGTGTACCGGGAGATGACCGAACCGGTCCAGGTGAGCACGGCCGTGGAACTGCTGATCGCCGGACCGGACGGCCGGGACCGGCGGCGCGGCCTGACGACCGCGTTCGCCCGCATGTCCACACCGACGTTCAGCGCGGACGGCGACCGGGTGTCGGTTCAACTGTCCCCGCACAGCGCCCCGTTGGTGCCGATCGCCGCCCGGCAGCTGATCTGCACGGTCGCCGAGGCACGCCTCTCCGACGACCCCGACGCCGTGCGGACCGGAGTGACCGTGGTCGTGACCGGACTCAACGGCTGGCGTGCGCAGGGCTCCAGCCGCGACTGCTCCGCCTGAGCCACGCCCGGAGGCCGGCCCCCGGGCGTGAACCCGGGAACCGGCCCTCGTCGTCCCCGCCAACTCCCCTTACTGGCCGAAGCCGTAGGAGAACAGGTGGTCCGTGCCCGTCGAGCCCGTCACCGGCAGGGTGATCGACGCGACCTGTTTGGACGGGTCCAACGGGACCTTCGCGGCGAAGACATAGGTCTTCACGCCGTCCCGGCCCCCGCTCCCGGTGTTCCGGTAGGCCGTCGTGGCGGCCGTCGTGTCACCCGGAAGCGGCTTGCTGGAACCGCCGTTGAGAGTCCAGTCCGGGAAGGCGACCGTCCCCTGCGAGGTGGTGCCGTCGGCGTAGGTGACGGTCACCGCGCCCGAGACGCCACTGCCGTCGGTCGGCGCGTTGGTCGCCGTGCCGAGCAGACCCAGCGACGCACCCGACGTGCCGGCGGGCATCGAGATGGTCTGACCGGCCATCTCCAGGTTGTCCAGCTGACCCGAAGTCACCGTCGGCCAGGTGTAGTTGATGCCGTCGACCGTGAGCGGCGCACCGCTCGTGACGCCGGCGGCCGCCAACGCGTTCTGCGAGAAGGACCAGCCACCGCCGTCGAAGCCGCCCGAGAAGGTGGCACCGTCGGGATAGATGCCCTCGTTGGTGTTGTACGGCCACAGCGCACCGGCCTTGGCCACGGCCACCCGGAGGGTCGCCCCGGACAGTGCCGCACCGGAGGTGTGGTCGGTCAGCGCGAAGGTGACCGGGAACAGGCCCTCGTCCGCGCCCGCCGTCACCTTGACCTTCGCCTCCGCGCTGCCCGCGGCGGGCACCGTCAGCGAACCGGACGCCGTGTCCAACGTGACACCGGCGGGAGCCGTCGCCTTCCAGTCGACCGTGACGGCCGCACTGCCGAGGTTGGTCAGGTCGAGCGTGCCGTCACCGGCCGAACCCGGCTGGAGCACAAGGCCGTTGGCGGGACCGGTAGCGGCCAGCACCCGCCCGCCGCCCGTGGTGTCCGAGGGCGGTGCGGCCGAAGGGGCGGACGCCCAGGCCGTGTTGGGCTGCGTGCCGAGCGTGAAGTCGAGCGTGCCCGCGCCCTGGAACTTCTGGTACGTGAGCCAAGAGGCGTTCCACGCCTTGCCGTTGACCCCGAGCGACTGCACGTACGGCGCGTCGGGCGCGGCCTGCGGTGCGTTGATCCGCACCGTCTTTCCGCTGCCGAAGGTCACCTTGGCCGCCGGGAACGCCGGGCTGCCGAGCGCCAGGGTGTCCGTGCCCGGGGTCTCCGGGTACATGCCGAGCTCGGACCAGACGTACCAGGAGCTCATCGCGCCGAGGTCGTCGTTGCCGAACGAGCCGACCGGGGCGTTGAAGTACAGCTTCTGCTGCGCCTCGCGGACGGCCGCCTGCGTCTTCCAGGGCTGGCCGGTGTAGTCGTACTCCCAGGGGATCTCGACGCTGGGCTCGTTGCTCAGGTCGGCGTCGGTGTTGCCGGGGGCGGTGATGTCGTCGAGCAGGCTGTCCAGGTAGGACGAGTACGCCTTGTCGCCGCCGCGGGCCTGGATGAGCTGTTGCAGGTTGAAGGGGACCATCGGCGTGTACTGCGCGGAGGTGCCCTCGACGAATCCGTTGGAGGTGCCGGGGGTGAAACCGCCCGCGAACTGGCCGTCCTTGTTCTTGGCCTGCATGTAACCGGTCTGCGGGTTGAAGACGTTCATCCAGTCCTGGGCGCGGGTGGCGAACTTCTCGTAAACGGCCGTCTTGCCGAGCGACTTGGCGAAGGAGGCGAGGGCGTAGTCGGCGGAGTCGTACTCCAACTGCGTGGAGACGGGGCCGTAGAAGTTGCAGCAGTTGTAGTCGTTCTCGTCGAGCGGGAGGTAGCCCTTCGCGTCCCGGACCGACTCGCCGGGGCGGTCGTTGTTCGGGACGGTGGCCTCGTGCTGGAGGGCCGCGAGGGCCTTGTCGGTGTCGAAGCCCGTCGCGCCGAAGGCGTACGCGTCGGCGATGATGCCGGCGGCCGGGTCGCCGACCATGACGTAGCTCTCGCCGTTGTTCGAGGCCCACTTGGGCAACAGGCCTGTCTGGTCATAGCCGTTGAGCATCGAGGTGACGACGTCGGAGGCCACCTTGGGTTCGGCCATCGCCATCAGCTGGGTCTGGGAGCGATAGGTGTCCCAGCCCGAGTAGTTGGCGTACTGGGCCTTCTGCCCCTTGGCCACTTTGTGGACCTGGTTGTCCATGCCCATGTACTGGCCGTCGTCGTCCGAGAAGACGTTGGGGTGCAGCAGCGCGTGGTAGAGCGCGGTGTAGAACTGCGTCTGCTGGTCGACGGACCCGCCGCCCACCTGGATCTTGTTCAGTACGGCGTTCCAGGCGTCGTGGTTGGACCGTTCCACGGCGCCGACGTTCCAGTTCTTGATCTCGGTGGCGAGGTTGTTCGCGGCCCCCGCGTCACTCGTGTACGAGACGCCGACCTTCGCGCTCACCGTGGGGTTCGCGGTGGTGTCGAAGGTGAGGTACATGCCGTTGGCGCCGGTGGTGGGCGGCTGGGCGGCCTTGCTCGTGGCGGACGACGTGGACCCGGCACTGGCGCCGGGCGCCGGCGAGGACGTACCGGAGGCCTTACCCGATGCCTTGCTGGATGCCTTGCCGGATGTCTTGCCCGTTGGACCGGTCCCGTGGATCGTCGGGGCCGGCTTGGCCGGGACGGTGAAGTGCTTCTCCTTCAGCGGCGCGGACTTGGCTGCCTGCGGGGCGAGTTGGGCCTTGCCCGCCTTCAGCGACTTCGCGTCGGGGTTGATGGTGCCGCCGACCCAGGTGCCGCTCGCGGTGAACGGCTGGTCGAACTTGATGTCGAAGTGCAGCGTGTACCTGTTGCTCGCGCCGCAGAAGTGCCCGCTGTCGATCGCCCCGCTGATCTCCTTGTTGCTGATCACCTGGACGCGGGTCCCGTCCACCTGGGTCGCGCCGCCGCTCAACTTGAAGAGCAGGTTGGCCTGTTGACCCGTCGGGAAGGTGAAGGTGCCGAGCCCGGCGCGGGTGGTGTCGGTCAGTTCGGTCCTGACGCCGTTCGCGTCGGTGACCTTGTAACTCCCGATGCCGGCCTGCTCGTCGGCGTGGCTGAAACCGACGGACGTACTGCCGAGGTCGCCCGACAGCGAACCGGTCACCGGCAGGATCGGCAGGTCGCCCGCGACGGGACAGCCGGGTCCCGAGACGTGGGTGAGGCTGAAGCCGGAGAGCTTGGTGGCGTTGTACTCGTAGCCGCCGCCGTCAGGGCGGTTGGGCGTCGTGTCCGGCCCCCACTGCACCATGCCGGCCGGCATGTCCGGGCCGGGGAAGGTGTCCACCGCTCCGGAGGTGCCGATGAGCGGGTTGACGAGGGACGCGGGGTCCGTCACGAGCGCCGGTGTCGCGGTGCCCGCGGCCTGGGCGGCGCTGCCGATCGCCGTGAGCGGGAGGGCGGTCAGGCCCAACACGCAGACCACGGCGAGGCGTTGACGGAATCTGTTGCGGTCACGTGGCACGGCTGAACGTCGGGGTCTCACCATCGGTCGCCTCCGCAGCGGTTCGTGCTTCGCAGATCAGGTGGCGACGCTCCGGAGAACACCGGAACGCCGGCGACAGGCAACAGTTCCTGGTCGCTCCCACGGCCTGACAACGTTGCCAATGCACGAGTGTCGAGTGAAACGGGTGTGTTGATGGTGTGTCAACGAGGCGAGCGGGGGTTTCTGGGGGCGGAGTTCATGAACGGGTGGGGTCGGGGGCCGCGGGTGCGCGGGGTGCGCGTGACGTCGACGGCCTCGACGCAGGGGGCCGTGGGCGGGACCGGTGAGGAGTCCCACGCCCAAGCGGATTCGCTGAACCTGGCTGGTCCGGCGGGTGGAACGGTCCAAGCGGCTCCGAACCCGGTCGGCACTCCGGCGCGGGCGCGGGCCGTCGGCGACGCAGCCCCGCACTGCCCCTGCGCGAGACCGGCCAGGAGCCGGACCGACCGAGCAGACCGTGCCGAACCCCCGGAGTCTTTGCGGGAGTTTTAGCTCCCGGACAAGGCGCCTTTCATGTCACGACGACGAACGCACGCCTGCGGGTGAGCCCGCGAGCCGGACCTGGACAGACAGTCGCTACGGCCGTCCCCCTGACCGGAGTTGACGCGACCCGACCCCACCGGACCAAGTTGGTCTAGTCCTCTTGACGGAGGGCTCCACGAGATGTTTGGTATGTACCAATATCCCGAGCACCCCTCACCCCCAGCGGGCACCCCGAAAGGGGAACTGTCATGCGCCTGGCAAGATTCGCGGCCACCGTGTCCGCCCTCGCGCTCGCGGCGACCGGCGTCACCATCGCCCTGGCCCCCACGAGCAGCGCGGCGGCAAGCAGCGTCTACTCCGTGGCCCCCTACGTGGACATGTCGAACAGTCAGGAAGGACTGCTCGACACCGCCATCACCGGACACAAGCTCAAGGCCTACACCGCCGCCTTCGTACTCGGCGTGGGCTGCAACCAGATCTGGGGCGACACGCTCCCGATCGGCAACGACTCCTACACCGACCCCTTGATCGCCAAGGCCAAGTCCGAAGGCGCGTCGGTCATCGTCTCCTCCGGAGGAGCCAGCGGCGAACCGCTCGCCTGGACCTGCTCCACCCAGAGCAGCATCGACGCCGGCTACCAGGCCATCATCAACGACTACGGCGTCACCCAGCTCGACTTCGACATCGAGGGCGCCGCCATCGCGGACACCGCGGCCGCGGCCCGCCAGATGCAGGCGATGAAGGACCTCAAGGCGTCCAACCCCAACCTCCAGTTCTCCATGACCCTGCCCGTGCTGACGAGCGGACTGACCGGCGACGGCGTCAACATCCTCAAGGCCGCCAAGAACGCGGGCATCAAGATCGACGTGGTCAACATCATGGCCATGGACTACTACGCCGGCACCGGCACCGAGATGGGCCAGGGCGCGGTCTCCGCGGCCAGGGCCACGCTGGCGCAGATGCAGTCCGTCGACTCCGGTTACACCTACGCCAACCTCGGCATCACCCCGATGATCGGCAAGAACGACGACGGTTCCACCTTCACCCTGGCCGATGCCCAGACCGTGGAGAGCTTCGCCGCGCAGAACAGTGTCGGGCGGCTGGCGTTCTGGGCCATCACCCGCGACCAGGCGTGCGGTGGAAGCGCCAACTCCCTTCCCACCTGCAGCGAGATCAGCCAGAACAGCCTGGCCTTCACCGACGCGTTCGTGCCCTACGAGGGCAGTTCGGGCGGCGGCGGAGGCACCACCAGCGACTTCTCCGTGTCCCTGTCCCCGGGTTCGGCCTCGGTCACCCAGGGCGGTTCGGCAACTGCCGCCGTTTCCACGGCAGTCACGTCCGGCAGCGCCGAATCCGTCAGCCTCGCCGCCTCCGGCGCACCGTCCGGCGTCAGCATCTCCTTCAGCCCCACCTCCGTGACCTCCGGCGGCAGTTCGACACTGACGGCGACGGTCGGCTCCTCGGTGGCGGCGGGCACGTACCCGATCACCGTCACCGGTACGGCCGCGACGGGCAGTCACAGTGCGACGTACACCCTCACGGTCACGACCACGGGAGGCGGTGGCGGAGGCGGCGGGTCGCTGACCAACGCGGGCTTCGAGACCGGCAGTTTGAGCCCGTGGACCTGCACGGGCGGCAGCGCGGTGGTCTCCACCCCGGTGCACAGCGGCAGCCACAGCCTCCAGGTGACCCCGAGCGCGAGCAGCACCGGCGAGTGCGACCAGAACGTCGCCCTGTCCCCCAACACCAGCTACACGCTGACCTCTTGGGTCCAGGGGCCGTACGCCTACATCGGAGTCACCGGCGGCGCCTCCGCGAGCACCTGGTCGAACAGCTCCACCTGGAACCAGCTCAAGGTCACCTTCACCACCGGGAGCAGCGGAGCGGTCACGGTCTTCGTCCACGGCTGGTACGGCCAATCGGCCGTCACCGCCGACGACTTCACCCTCGGCTGAGCAGACCCGCACGACTGGACATACTTTGACGCCACGTCACCAAGGCGCCGTGGCCGGGCAGTTGTGCCCAGCCACGGCGTCGGTCCGTCCATCCGCCGGTCAGGCCTCGCTCCCGGCCAGCGCGGCCAGTTCGCGGTCGACGGCGTCCTGATGGGCCTGGGCGTCCTCGCGGGCCTTCTTCGGACTCCAGCGGCCGGCCATCACGAACACGAAGGGCAGGAACAGGACTTGCCCGCCCACGCAGATCCACCACCAGGTGCGCCACTCCCCGGGACCGTCCTTCGCGGCCTTCTGCACCTTCGGCCCGTACTCCTTGAGCACCTTGAGCTGCGGCTGCGCCTTCTGTACGACGGCCAGGTCGGCGGGGCCGACTTCCTTGACCGCCTGGGCCGCCAGAGCGGGAGGCGTCGTCGTCGGCGTGTACTTGCCCAGCTCGGCGAAGAGTTGGGGATGGGCGTCGACGATGGCGAGGGCCGGAGCGGCCTGCTTCGTCGCGGCCGCCACCTCGGCGCCGTGCTCGACGAGCGGGGTGACCGAGGTGACCAGCACCGGGATGAAGGCCGCCGACACGGCGACCACGATCCGTACCGTCCAGCCCCAGACCGCGAGCCCCGCGGCGGTCGCGGCCGGGTTCCGCTTCTCCACCGTCTCGGTGAAGCTCGCCATCCACGGTGCGTAGGCGACCCCGCTGAACACACCGATCGCGACGAACAGCCAGGCGAAGGTGTAGTAGTCGGTCGTCGCGTGGGTGGCCAGCGAGGCGAAGACCGCCGTGGCCACGATCGCGCCGATGCCACCGACGATCATGAACGGCTTGCGCACCAGCAGCCGGTCCGAGAGCAGTCCGGCCACGATCAGCGCGAGGGCGTTCGCGGCCCAGTACCAGTTGGCGAGGCCGTTGGTGCGCTGCTCGCTGTAGCCGAAGGTGGTCGAGAAGTAGACGACGAAGTTGCCGACCGCCGCGTAGTACAGGAGCAGGAAGACCGCGATCGCGAAGGCGGAGCCGAGGATGTCCAGGCGCAGCATCTGCCGCCACTCCCCGCGCCGTACCGCCTCCGTGTCGAGTCCCTTGGCGCGGGCCTCGACCAGGGCCCGGTCGCGCAGGCTCACCATGATCTGGTCGCGCAGGCCCGGCGCCAGCTCGCGCAGGGCGAACAGGGCGACGACGAACACGATGAGCCCGGCGGCCCCGGAATAGCGCACCTCGTCCTCCCAGGTGGAGGAGGAGAGCGTGCTGCTGGTCACCGAGGTGACGACCAGGCTGCCGATGACCGGGCCCATCGTCCAGTAGCCCATCGCGGTGGCCCGGCCGAGCTGCGGTGAGAAGTCCCGTATCAGCGCCGGGGTCGCGACCAGCACGATGCCCTCGATGAAGCTCACGACCGCGAACAGCACCAAGTACGTCGTCTTGTCACCGGCGTTGGGCAGCCCGAAGAAGACGAGGAGCGCGGCGACGAGCAGGCCGTAGACGACGAGGTTCGCGCGCCCCCACCGGTCCGCGAGGCCGGCCACGAGGGAGGCGAAGGCGCCGACCGCGTTGCCGACGACCGAGACCCACACGAAGTAGCGGTAGGTCATGTCGAAGTGCGTGATGATCGACGTCGCCACCGCGTACTGGATGTAGAGCATGTAGTAGAGCACGACGGTCGTGACCACCACGATCGCCAGATACGACATGCGCCGTCCGGTGGCCGGATACGCCGCCAGGTCTCGGCGGTAGAGCCGGGCGAACGAGCCGCGAGCACCGGCGCCGGGGGCGTCGGCACCCGGGCCTCGTGTGTCGGATGGTGCGGAGGCGGAGGGCATACGGCTCCCTTTGGAACGGCCGGGGACAGAGGGGGCGGCGGGAGGTGGGGGCTCCTTCCGTTCGAGCGGAGGCTAGTACCGACTAGTCGGTATGACTAGATGCGCGACACGACTTCGCGCACCGCGCGTTCACCGGGGTCGGGTGCCTCGCGGTGCCACGCGGGTGGATCAGACGAGCCGCCAGAGGTGGTCGGAGGTGCCGTTGTCGTTCCACTGGGTGACCTGGGCGCCGTTGGCCTGGGAGGCTTGGTCGACGGCCATGAGCTTGCCGCTGTGCACGTTGACGATCTTCATCCAGCCGTCGCCGTTGTCGACGAGGCGCCAGAGGTGGTCCTGGGTGCCGTTGTCGTTGTACTGCTGGACGTGGGCGCCGTCGTCGAGGCTCTGGTCGTGGACGGCGAGCAGTCTGCCGCTGTTGCGGTTGTAGATCTTTACGGTGCCGTCGCCGCCCTCCACCACGGTCCACAGGTGGTCGGCGGTGCCGTTGTCCTCGTACTGGGTGACCTCGGCGCTGTCGGCCAGGGACATGCCGCTGACGGCGAGCAGCTTGCCCGAGTTCTTGTTCTGGATACGTTTCCAGGAGACGGAGTCGGCCGCCGGGGCGTTCATCAGGGCGAGGACGCCGCCTATCACGGGGCGGTCGGCGAAACCCCGTTGGGCACCGGTGGCGACGACGTACCAGTCGGTGAAGGGCACCCGGGACGGCGTCGAGTCGGCGAAGCCGTGGACACCGTTGATCAGCATGCCGCGGACGTCGGCGTGGTCGGCGAGCCAGGCCGCGGTCCACAGCTCCCAGTCGGTCTTGGTGTAGTCGTTGCGCGGGTCCAGCAGCACGCCGTAGGTACCCGCCTTGGACAGGTACCAGGCGGCCTCCTGCGCGGCCACCCCGGTCGGCACCAGGTCCAGGCCCAGCAGGCGGTCCGCGTAGCCGTTGTACTTCAGGCTCCAGGTGCCGTCCTGGTCGTAGGCGAGTTTGAGGTGGGTGCCGGAGGAGTCCTGGGCCAGGGTGACCCACCGGCTCATGTAGCCGCGAGCCACCGTCAAGTAGTGCGCCGCGTCTGGGGAGTTGGACGCGGCCCTGGCCAGCACGCTCATCGCGCCGATGCCGATGATGCCCTTGAGCGCGAGGTTGGCGCTGTGCGCGATCCAGCCGGTGAAGTCGTCGGTCTGGTTCTGGTTCTCGGGGTCGAGGGCGTTGGCCACCAGGTACTCGGCCCACTGATGGAGGATCGCGTAGTGGGCGGTGGCGAAGGAGGCCGCGTCGGCCGCGGGAAGGCGCTGGGCCACGGCCGCCGCCATGATCAGCATGTTCGCGGACTCCTCGATCGGCATGGCCTCCTCGTTGCCGTCCAGGTGCCCGGTCGCGTTCGGGTAGCTGGAGCCGAGGTCGTGCTCGGCGTACACCTTGGGCCAGCCTGCCTGTTCCGCGTAGAAGAAGTGCGGTTCGAGCAGCAGCCGCAGATACGCGGGCGAGAGGTGCAGATAGGCGGGGGACGCCGGGTAAATCACGTCCACGGTCGAGAAGTTGCCGTTGGAGGAGATCTCCTTGAGCATCGCCCACGGTGAGCCGTTGCGGTCGACGAGTTCCGTCCCGGCCACGGCCTGACGCACCGCCAGGGCGCAGACGGCCGCGTAGTGTTCGCCGGTGTCACCGCCACCGGCGGCGTTCGCGGCGTCGTCGTGGATCGCCTTGTCGAAGGCGACGGCGGCGGTCAGGGCGGCGGCGCGGTCGCCGTTGAACCAGTCGAGCATGGCGGTCCACGAGCTCCAGTAGTGCGTCCACCACGGGTTCAGGTTCGTGCCGAGGTAGCTCACCGCCGGGGTGCGCACATGGCCGACGACGATCTGGAACACCGCCGAGGGGGCGGACGCGGTGACGGTGCCCAGGTTCTGGTTGAGACCCAGCACGGGCCAGCGGTCGTTGATCGCGCGGGGCTGGGCGGTGTCGGAGGTGCCGGCCAGCGTCCCGTTCGCCGCCGACGCCGCCCGTACGACGGTGTCCTGGCCGATCTGCCAGGTCAGCCCGCTCACGGTCGGGGCGGCGAGCACCAGCGAACCCCACGAGGCCTGGTCGTTGTTCTCGGCCAGCACTCCCGGGGAGGCCGGCTGGCAGGTCAGCGCGGTCATGCTGCCGGTCGCCTGCTTGGCCCAGGTGACCTGGGTGGAGCTGTCCCCGTGCACCCACTCGGCGGAGGCGTCGACATGCACGTCCACGGTATGGCTCGCCCCGTCACTGCTGGCGGCCTGAACGCTGATGTAGCTCAACGGCACGCACTGGCGCTGCAGGTTGCCGAGGTCCACGGGCGAGAAGAAGGTGACCGTCAGCGTGACGCCGCCCCCGGTGAGCGTGAAGATCGACCGGGTGGCCGTGAGCTGCAACGACGTCTGCGTCATGGCGCTGAGCGTCGGACCGCCGGGCAGCGCCGGGGCGCCGAGGAAGACGTACGGTGTGCCGTCGATGCGGGCGATGCCGGCCAGCGCGGTGATCCGCCCGTTCCAGAAGGTGGGCCAGGTGCCGGCCAGGTTGTCCCCGGCCAGCCAGGTGGTCAGGTACGGGGAGCGTACGGCGAGGGGGGTGGCGGGTGGGCGCAGTGGGCTGAACGTCGAGGCCGCGACCTCGGCCGCCGTAGTGGCGGTGGCGGCATGGGCGGGCGGACCGGCGATGGAGAGGCCGCCCAGGGCACCTGCGGCGGCCGCTCCTCCCCAGCGCAGCAGGTCGCGTCTGGTCAGCGGGGACAGGCCAGTGGTGAGGGGAGAGCGGGCGTCATCTTCGGAGTGGGGCATGGGGGGGGCTCCTTCGAAGGGCAACGAGAGTTCGACATCGTTGTCAGCAGGCGGTGCTGACGGGGTGTCACGAAAAACGCGTGCTTCGTGCCGGCGGAACCGGGCGTGGCAGAAGGCCCGGTGCGCGGGCCGGGGCGGGGCGGGGCCGCCGTAGGGGCGGGTGTTGCGCCAACTGCCTTTCCAGTGACGGAAAGTGCGGTACGGGGTGTGCGGTACGGAAGTGCGTTACGGAGTGCGCGATACGGAAGTGCGGTGTCGATGGATGACAGCACTGCTCGTGGCGGGTGTCCAGCCCCCGCGCAACACCCGCTCCTCACAACCAAGTTGGCGTGGTTCACCTGGATCGGCTGGTCGGGGTGGCAGATCCCCCGGGACCGCGGGAGGTGAAGTCCCCTGCGTGAGCGCCTCGTTGAAGGGGCCGCGGTCATTCTGGGCTGTACGGGGCGTTGCCCGCGTGGCGGGCGGTCAGCGCCTCGTCTCGTACCTGGTCAGGATCACGCCGCCGGGAAGCGTCCGCGTCTCCACCAGGTTCAGGTTCACCCAGTTGTCCAGCGCGGCGAAGAACGGCGTGCCGCCGCCCACCAGGACCGGCGCGGTGGCCAGTACGTACTCGTCGATCAGCCCGGCCCGCATGGCCGCCCCGGCGAGTGTCGCGCCGCCGATGTCCATCGGTCCGCCGTCCTCGGCCTTGAGCCGGGTGATCTCGGCGACCGCGTCGCCGGTGACCAGGCGGGTGTTCCAGTCGACCTTGTCGACCGTCGAGGAGAACACCGCCTTCGCCATGTCCCGCCAGCGGCGCGCGAACTCGATCTGCGCCGGGGTGGCGTCGGGCTGCTGGTCGCCGGTCGGCCAGTAGGAGCTCATCGTCTGCCACAACCGGCGCCCGTACAGCGACAGTTCGGTCGCCTGCAACTGGTCGGACCAGAACTCGAACAGCTCGTCGCTCGGTACACTCCAGCCGATGTCGTCGCCGGGCGCGGCGATGTAGCCGTCCAGGCTCAGGTTCATGCCGTAGATCAGTTTCCGCATGGCGCCAGCCTTCCGTGAATCGGTCTCACGCGTACAGACCGGCGCGGCGCGGGAAACTCATCGGTCCGCCGGGCCAGGATCACTCGGAGGCGGCAGGCACGCGGAACCGGGCCGACACGGCTCACTTCCCGCCACCCGTTCAGCCCGGTTCAGGCCATCCTGGCCGAGTATGAGGTTGCCCGTCCTTCCCCTCTCTCCCGGAGGCACCCGTGCCCGAAGTGAACGGCCCCTACAAGTCCGGCACCCCGTGCTGGATCGACCTGATGGTCCCCGACCAGCAGGCGGCGCTCGACTTCTACCGCGACCTGTTCGGCTGGCAGGGTGAGATCGGCCCGCCCGAGACCGGCGGGTACTCGGTCTGTCTGCTCAACGGCAAGCCGGTCGCCGGGATCATGAAGGCGATGAACCCCGACGGGACGGTGCCGGACCCGCTGCCGCCCACGGTGTGGACGACGTACCTGGCCACCGACGCCATCGACGCCACGATGAAGGCCGTCACCGACGCGGGCGGCAGCGTGCTGGCGGGCCCGATGGACGTCATGGAGCTGGGCCGGATGGCGGTCGTCACCGACCCGACCGGCGCCGTGGTCGGCCTCTGGCAGGCCGGTTCCTTCGACGGCGCGGGCATCGTCAACGAGCACGGCGCGCTGATCTGGAACGAGTTGAGCACCGGTGACACCGGCGCCGCCGCCGCGTTCTACTCGGCGGTGCTGCCGATGAGTGCGGCCCCGTCCGCGATGCCGGGCGCGGAAGGATACACCGAGTTCACGGTGGACGGCCGCGCCGTCGCCGGAATGATGGACCTGTCCGCGATGCCGCCCGGAGTCCCGCCGCACTGGCTGCCGTACTTCCACGTCGACGACGTCGACAGTGTTCAGGCAGCCGCGGTGCGGGCCGGTGGCAGCGTCATGGCTCCGGCCTTCGACATGGCCGCCGGCCGGATGGCCGTACTCGCCGACCCGCAGGGCGGCGGATTCGCCGTGATCACGGCGTCGGCGCCGGAGCAGCCGGCCTGACGGGTTCGCGGGGTGCACGGTGACGACGGACGGCCCCCGGACCGTAGACCGTGGTCGTGGCGGCGCGTCCGTCGTCACCGGCACCGCGATCGCCCCGCCGCGCCACGTGCCCGTGACCGAGCGATGCGCACATTGCGGCGAGAGCGAGGTGCGGGGCGGTCACCGCACGGAGACGTCGGCGCGCCGGTTGTCCGGCTTGAACGGCAGCGTGGTGACCGTCGCCCGGATCTCCCGCTGCGGGGTGCCCGGCCGGCCCCACAGGACGGTGACCTCCGTGCCGGGTGTCGTGTGTGCGGGGTCGAGTACGCAGAGGGAGATCATCGCCCGCAGGGTCGGGCTCACGGTGCGGCCCGTGGCCACGCCCACCGGGGTGCCGGACACCAGTACCTGGTCGAAGTGGGGGCCACGACCGCGGGGCATCTCCATCTGGTCGGGCAGTTCGGCCTCGCTCAGGAGTGAGGTGAGGACGGCGGCGACGTCCTGCTCGTTCCAGCGCAGACCGACCAACTGCCGTGCGGGAACGCCGCTTTCGGCGTCCCGGACGAGTGCGTCCCGGCCGATGAAGTCGCGGTCGGGGACGCCCTTGCGGAACCCCCAGCCGAGTTCGCCCGGCTTGCGGAAGTAGTCGGTCACCCCGCCCGCCGGGACGAAACTGCCGGTCGGCACGCCCTTGCGGAACTGCCTCGGCGCACCCGGCGTGAGGATCGAAGCCGGCAGATAGTCGAGGCCGTTGGTCGCGATCCCGGCCTCGATGTGCTGAACGGGCTGGGCGCGGAAGCCGAGTTGACGGATGCCGACGTCCTGGCCGCTCGCCACGACCGCCGCCCAGATCCCGTTGGCGTGCTCGGTCGGCCCGTGCAGCTCGTACCCGAGTTCGCCCGAGATCCCGGTGCGCAGGACCCGTACCGGGATCCCGTCGACCTGTGACATCCGGCTGCGGCTGAAGCCGATGTCGCGGAGATCGTCCCCCGTCAGCTTCTCCAGCGTGGCCAGGGACGCCGGTCCCTGGACGCCGAAGATGAACCGGTCGGGGCTGATGTCGGTCGCCGCCGCGTCCCAGCCGCCCTGGCTCAGCTGCCACAGCAGCCAGTCGCAGCTGCCCGCGGTGTAGACGAACTCCTCGGGGCCCAGCCGGCACAGCACGCCCTCGGAGGCGATCCAGCCGTTGTCGTCGAGCTGCACATGGTGCTTGATCTGCCCGGTCCCGAAGCGGGACAGGTCCCGCATCCCCAGCCGGCTCAGGAACGCGAGCGCTTGCGGGCCGTGCACCTTCACCTTGTGCAGCGAGGTCCAGTCGCCGACGTAGCACGAGCCGACATGGGCGGCGCTCTCCTCGACCCAGTCCGCGTACTCCTCGGGGAGCAGGATCTGCGCGAAGCGGCCGTAGGTGCCCCGCGTGTTGCCCTCGTCCTGGGCCGCGGCGGCGGGGCTGAACATCGCCGGGCGCTCGGTGACGAACGGTGCGTCGTGCAGCCGGAGGACCGCTTCGTAGGTGCTGCGCTGTCGTGAGAGAAGGTCCATTTCACTCTCCGTCGAGTGGCCGTCGTCCAGGGTGCCGTCCGGAGCGGCACCCTGTACTAGATCGATTAAGTCGGACGGTAACAGGCGTTTCGGGGCGAGGCGAGAGTCGTGACACACCGGTGATCGGTCCCCCGGCGCAAGCAATGCGGAACTTCCGCGCGACGCCGGGTGGTTCAGGATCGGCGGGATCCGCGCCGTCGTACCGGCAGACGCAGCAGGTCCGTGCCCAGCACCGTCGATCCGCCGAAGTCGGCCCGGCGGGCGCTGTCGTGGAGCAGACGGCGCCAGGTCGCGTCGGAGACCACGGCCTGCTGGCCCGGGCCGAGGTGGGTGGCGACCAGCGTTCCCGCGTCCGACTCGGCCGCGATCCGGCCCAGTCGGGCCACGTCCGTGTGGGTCGAGGTGATGTGGTCGATCAACGCCTGGGGCAGGCCGAGACTCGCGAGCCCAGCCGGGTACAGGGCCTCGTGGACCAGGACGTCCGCGTGTGCCGCGAGCGTGATGATGTTCGGGGTCGGCGCCGTGTCGCCGGAGAAGACGACGCTGCCGTGGTCGGTGTCGAAGCGGTACGCGTAGGCGGGGAACACCGCGCCGTGCGGGACCAGGACGGCGGTGACCTTCATGTCGTCGTTCTCCATGACGGTGAACGGCGCCATGGCCGGCGCGGAGTTCGTCGCCGAGGCGCCGGCACCGGGCGGCGGCAGCACGTCGTGGACGTTGAGCAGGGTCGCCGGGTCGATGCCCGCGTGCTCGGTCATGAAGAAGGTCGGCGACGCCGCGTACGCCTGACCGGCCAGCTTCGTCATCGCGACGGTGCCCGGCACGGTCCCGGGAGCCCCGGCGACGGTCGACGCGACACCGGCGGAGCCCGGGCCGTAGACCTCGATGGGGCTCTGGAAGCCCTGCGCGCCCGAGGCGCCCGCCGACAGCAGCGGGAAGGAGTAGTAGTCGACGATGTGGTCCGCGTGCAGGTGGGTCAGGAAGATCCCGGCCAGCGACGGCATCGACAGACCGGCGCGCAGGTACTGGGTCACGGCTCCTCGTCCGCAGTCGACGACATACGTTCTGCCGTTCACCGTCAGCGCCGACGAGATGCCGTAGCGGGTGGCCAGGGGCGGCGGCCCGCCGTTGGTGCCGAGCAGCGTCAGGGTCAGGCCCGTTCCGGAGGGCGCGGATCCGGTGTTCGTCGCCGCCGCGGCCTGCTCCGCGCCGAGCAGGGGGACGGCGACGGCGGCAGCGGCGGATGCCGCCATCGCGCCCAGCATCGTCCGGCGGGACGTCGGTTCACCCAGGGGTTCGCACATGACGCAACAGCTCCTTCGCGGTGCCACAGTGGCCGCATCGGGCACAACTGTCCATCAGTCGCGGCAAGTTATGGGTTCCTGTGACGAACTATGAGATTTCGCGGCGCGCAAGTGTCGGCGGATGTCAACGGCCGATCGTGGGAATCGGGTTCTCCGCGAACCACCGGGCGAGGAAGTCCAGGAAGACCGTGATCTTGCGCTGGGTGCCCGGCCCGGGCCCGTGGATCGCGTAGAGCGGCCGGTCGGGTGCCGCCAGGTGGGGCAGCTGGACCTGGAGGGCCCCGGAGACGAGATCGTCGTAGGCGGACCGCTGTGGCAGCAGGGCGATGCCGCGCCCGTGGACGGCCGCCTTCTGCAGGGCGATGTACGAGTTGGACGAGAAGGCCACGTTGCGGATCTTGTGCAGCGTGGAGGTGGGGCCGTGACCGATGCGCCAGACCGGGTCGTTGACGTGCACCAGGCAGTCGTGGGCGGCCAGGTCGTTGGGGTGTGTCAGGGGTCCGTGTTCGTCGACGTACGACTTCGACGCGCACAGGACGAAGGGCAGCGAGGCGATCTTCTTCAGCCGGACGTTGGAGTCCCTGAGGTCCCGGGTGTGGAACGCCAGGTCGAACCCGCCGTCGAGGAAGTCGTACGTCCGGTCGGACACGCCTCCCAGCTCGAACCGGATCTGGATCTTCGGGTGCGCGGCGGAGAACGCGGCGATGGCGTCCCCGAGGTCCAGGCTCCCGATCCACTTCGGGCAGATGATGCTGAGCGCGCCCTCCGCCCGGTCGTGCAGATCCGCGATGCCGGCGTCCTCGGCGTCGATCTCCTTGACGATGCGGGAGGCGAACTCGGCGTACCGCAGGCCCGGTTCGGTCAGGCTCACCGAGCGGGCCGTGCGGTTGACCAGCCGGACGCCGACCTGCCGCTCCAGCTCGGCGACATGCCGGGACACCAGTGATCCCGACGATCCCAGCGCCTTGGCCGCCCCGCTGAAACTGCCGAGGTCGGCGACGATCACGAAACAACGCATGAGAAGCAGACGGTCCATGGCGGTCCTCCGGTCGTCCACGGCACCGGTGTCCCTCCGGACCGCGTCGAACATGGGGCGGCAGAGGGGAAGACCGTCAGGGGCACATCGGTCGACACGCCTGCCTTCACTATATCGATCTAGTGAAGGTAACAGAACGCGTTCTCGACCGCGAGACCCGAGCCGCGGGCTTCGGCCGAGGCCGGCCGACGGGAGGTCCGCGGTGGGTGGGCACCTACGATGACCGCTGTGAGGATGACAGCGACGGACCGGCGACAACTCATCACGCGGGCTGCGGGTGAGTTGTTCATCGCGCGCGGCTACGCCGGTGTCTCCATGGAGGACGTCCTGACGGCGGTGGGCGGCTCCAAGGCGACCCTCTACCGCTACTTCACCGACAAGAGCGCCCTGTTCCGCGCGTCCGTGGAGGCGCTGTGCGACGAGTGGTCCCAGCCGCTGCACACGTTCACGCCGGGCAGCGCGAACCTCACCGAAAGCCTGGTCGCGCTCGGTGAGCACTTCGCCGGTGTCGTCCTCACACCCGAGGCCATCGCCCTGCACCGCCTGGTCACCTCCGAAGCCGTGCGCATCCCCGGGCTCGGCGAGGTCTTCGCGGAGCACGGGCCGAACGCGGGCCACGCGGTGCTCGGGCGCTGCCTCCAGCAGGCCCACGACGACGGCCTGATCAAGGTCGAGGACCCGGTGCGAGCGGCGGAACAGCTCTACCAGGCCATGCTCGGCCACGCCCAGATGCGGCTGCTGACGGACGCCCCGGTCAAGCTGACCGACGCCGAGGTCCACGCGTCGATCAAGGAGGCGGTACGGGTCTTCCTGCACGGCGTCTCCGTCGACCCGGTCTGACCTTCCCCGCGGACACCGCCGTGGCCGGTACATGTCTTGCCCTCGAAGCGTACCGGACCGTACCGTACAGTCGCCCGAGTGCCAGGCGTGAAGGGACGGCCGATGCCGACGACGACGATCCGTGCCGAACATGTGGGAAGCCTGCTGCGGCCCGAGGAGCTGCTGGCGGCACGGGCCGCACACCGGCGCGGCGCGCTCTCCGACAAGGAACTCACCGAGCTGGAGGACCAGGCCGCGGCGGCCGCGGTGAAGCTCCAACAGGACGCGGGGATACAGGTCTTCACCGACGGCGAGGTGCGCCGGGACGACTTCATGGCCTCGGTGGTGGAGACGGTCGGCGGGCTGGCACCGGCCGAGGAGTCCTCGTCCCGGCCGCGCTGGATCCGCGACAGCGACGGCGCCCGACTCGAGGGCGACGTCGCGTCGGTGGCCATCACGGAGCCCCTGTACCGGCGGACGCCGCTGTCCCTCGCCGAGGCCCGCTGGCTGTCCGGGAACACACCAGGGCCGTACAAGATCACCATGGCCAGTCCGACGATGGTGGCGGGCTTCTGGCGGCCTGGCATCTCGGACGGCGTCTATCCGACCCGGCAGGACGCGGTGGCGGCGCTGGCCGACATCTACCGGCGGGACATCGCCGACCTGATCGGCACCGGGGTCTCCTGGCTCCAGCTCGACTCGCTGGCCTACTGGGCCAACATCGATCCCGAGGCCGCCCGGATGCGCCGGGTGACGGACCTGGAGGGGCATCTCTCCCACATCATCGACACGGACAACGGCCTGATCCGTTCCGCCCGTTCGAGGCGCCCCGGCATGACCGTGGCCATGCACTTCTGCCGGGGCAACATGCGCAGCGCCTGGTCCGCCCAGGGCGGCTACGAGCCCATCGCGGAGCGGGTGTTCGGCGAGGTCGAGGTCGACCGCTTCCTGCTGGAGTACGACACGGAGCGCTCCGGCGGCTTCGAGCCGCTGCGGTTCGTGCCGCCCGCCAAGACCGTCGTCCTCGGGCTGGTGTCGTCGAAGGTGGCGGAGCTGGAGTCGGTGGACACACTGCGGCGGCGCATCGACGAGGCCTCGCAGTATCTGCCGCTGGAGCAGCTCGCCCTGAGTCCGCAGTGCGGGTTCGCCTCGACGAGCCAGGGCAATCTGCTGACCGTCGACGACCAGCGCCGCAAGCTGGAACTCGTCGCGGAGACGGCGCGTCTGGTCTGGGGCTGAGGGCGGAGCTGCGCCGCGGGGCCTCATGTGACGGGCGAGGTCTCGGGCACCGGAACGGCTCGGGCACCGGGGCGGCCAGAGCGTCGGGCATCACAGCGGCCGACCGCTCAGGCGCCGAGACGGGCAGGACTCAGGCACCACCGCGGCCGGGTACCAAGACGCCGGGGCGGGCGGGGCCCCAGGCACCACAAGCGCCGACGGCTCGGACGCCGAAGCGGACGGGCCTCGGGCACCACAGCCACCGGGGCCTCAGACGCCGGGGCGGGCGGCGAGCCGTCGGTGCGGCTTCGTGTCGTAGGGCGAACCGTTGGACGCGATGGTCAGCAGCCGCTCCGCCTTCAACTCGGTCTCCTGCCACTCCCGTTCGGGGTCCGAGCCCCAGGTGATGCCCGCTCCGGCACCGAAGTTGAGACGCTGGCGGGCCCGGTCGATCCAGAACGTGCGGATGCCTACGGCCAGTTCGCCGGTGCCGCGGTCGGCGTCGACCCAGCCGATGCCGCCGCAGTACGGTCCGCGCGGCGCGGTCTCCAGGGCCGTGATGATGCCGAGGGCACTCTCCTTCGGAGCGCCCGTGACGGATCCCGGCGGGAAGGTCGCGGCCAGCAGCTCGGGCCATCCCGCCCCGTCCCGCAGCTCGCCCCTCACCTTGGAGACCAGGTGGACGAGTCCGGGATGGCGTTCCACCGCGCACAGTTCCGGCACGGTGACGCTGCCGGTGGCGCACACGCGCCCCAGGTCGTTGCGTACGAGGTCGACGATCATCACGTTCTCGGCGTGGTCCTTCTCCAGGAGATCCGCCTCGGTACGCCCGGTGCCCTTGATGGGGCCCGATTCGATCAGCCGTCCCTCGCGGCGCAGGAAGAGCTCGGGGGAGGCCGTGGCCACCTCGACTCCCGGGCCCGGCAGCCTGATCAGACCCGCGTAGGGCGCCCGGTGACGCGCGGCCAGCCGGTCGGCCAGCGCCTCGATGTCGGCGTCGGCCGCGATCGGCGCCGACAGCACGCGGCAGAGATTGGCCTGGTACACCTCACCGCGCGCGATGTGCTCGCGGATCCGCCGTACACCCTCCTTGTAGGCGTCGCGATCCAGCGAGGTGGTCCACAGTCCGGGCGCTGGACCGTTCCAACGGACGGCTCGGGCGGGGCGCTGCGCGGCGGGCCGTACATCCCGGAAGCGGGCGCAGGTCAGGCGTCCTTCGAAGTCGGCGACGACGGTCCAGAAGCCCGCGGACTCGAGCGCGGCGGGGTCGTGCGTGACGTCGGCGAGCCCGGTCGCCACCCGGCCGCCGAGCCGGGCCAGCGGGGGGAGTTCCCTCATGTCCGGCACCTTTCCCGAGCGCGGAGACGGACCGTGCGGGCCCTCGTCACCGGGCACGGCGCCGGGCAGGAGGTGCCCAACTCTCTTATGCGGGAACGGTCTTGGGCACCGCGTTCCACTCGGCCGCACGGAGGGTGTTGACCATCAGCATGGCGATGGTCATCGGCCCGACCCCGCCCGGTACGGGCGTGATGCGGCTCGCGATGCCGTCGAGTTCGGCGGCGCGGACGTCACCGGTCAGGCCGTCGGGCGTGCGGTGGATGCCGACGTCGATGACGGTGGCGCCGGGCTTGACGTGTTCGGGGCCGACGAGCCCCCGTACGCCCGTGGCGACGACGACGATGTCGGCGGGGCGGGTGACGGCGGCGAGGTCGGCGGTGAACTCGTGGGCGACCGTGACGGTGGCGCCGCGCCGCAGCAGCAACTGGGCCAGGGGGCGGCCGACGAGTTCGCCCCAGCCGACGACGGCGACGCACGCGCCCTTGATCTCGATGCCCTCCGCGTCGAGGAGTTCGACGACCCCGCTCGGGGTGCAGGGGCGCAACCCCCGTTCCCCGCGCGCCAGTCGGCCGGCGCTGGCCGTGGTCAGACCGTCGACGTCCTTGGCGGCGGGGATCCGGTCGATCAGGGTCGCGGCGTCGAGCCCTGCGGGCAGGGGCAGTTGGAGGAGGATGCCGGAGACGTCCGGGTCGGCCGCCAACTCGTCGATGACCGCGGCGACTTCGTCCTGGCGGGCGTGCCGGGAGAGACGGCGGTGGAAGTCGCGCATACCGGCCTCGCGGATGGCGCGCCGTTTGGCCGCGACGTAGACGGCGCTGGCCGGGTCGTCGCCGACCAGGATGGTCGCCAGACCGGGCACCCGTCCGCGGGCCGCCGCCTCGGCGACCCGTTCGGCGACCCGGGCCCGGATGTCACGGGCGATCCGGGCCCCGTCGATGGTGGTTGTCATGATGGCGAACCGCTTTCTGCTGGTGAACGCTTCACCCGGTGAGGAGGACTGCCTGTCGAGGTCGCGGCACAACTACCGTTTGCTGGACGGATGTTGGGCCGATACGTGGTTCAGGCGAAGACGATGGTGTGCTTGCCGTTGCGGATGACGCGGTCCTCGGCGTGCCACAGCACCGCGCGGGAGAGGACGGCGCGTTCCACGTCGGCGCCGCGCCGGGTGAGGTCGCCGGCGGTGTGGGCGTGGCTGACGCGCACCACGTCCTGCTCGATGATCGGGCCCTCGTCGAGGTCCTCGGTGACGTAGTGGGCGGTCGCGCCCACCAGCTTCACACCGCGCTCCTTGGCCTTCGCGTACGGCCCGGCGCCGATGAACGCGGGCAGGAAGGAGTGGTGGATGTTGATGATCGGCACGCCGACCCGCTCGATGAAGTCGCCGGAGAGGATCTGCATGTAGCGGGCGAGGACGACGAAGTCGACGTTGTCCTTGAGCAGCCGCAGGTGCTCCGCCTCGGCGGCCGACTTGTCCGCCCCCATCGACGGCACATGGAAGAACGGGATGCCGAACGACCGCACTTCCTCAGCCGTGTCCGGGTGATTGGAGATCACCATGGCGATACTGACGGGGAGTTGGCCCTGCCGGTGACGCCAGAGCAGGTCGAGCAGACAGTGGTCGGACTTGGAGGCGAAGATCGCCACCCGCTTCGGCACGGCCAGGTCGCGCAGGGTGTAGGAGAGGCCGTACGGCTTCACCAGCTCCTTGTCGAAGTCGGCGCGGAGAGCGGGCAGTTGGGCCCGCAGACCGTCGAGTCCGAAGACGGTGCGCTGGAAGAAGGCACCGCCCTGCGGGTTGTCGGAGTACTGGTCGAGGGAGACGATGTTGGCGCCGTGCCGGCCGAGTACCGAGGTCACGGCCGCGACGATGCCGGTGGCGTCGGCACCCTGGACGATCAGCGACGCCTGGTGCCCCGCTCCCCCGGTCTTCCGGTCGGTGCCGTCGGGGGCGGCCTGCGTGACGGTCATACGAGGTTGTCCTTCCTGAACTGTGCGATCCACTCGGACGTGGCCCGCAGCCCGCCGAAGGTGTAGAAGTGGATCTTTATGTCTCCGTGGCGGGCCGGGTCGTAGCCGTCGGCGAGTGCGCGCAGGAATTTGTCGGGGCCGGCGGTGCCCATCAGGTTGGTGATGGACAGGCCGTACTTCTTGGCGATCGAGGCGCTGGTGCCGACGCCGAACCGTGCGGCGTACGACATCAGCCGCCGCACACCGGCCGGGCCGGGGACGCCGATCCGGACGGGAAGCGTGATGCCCTCCGCACGGACCTTCTCCAGCCAGTCCAGGACGGGGTCCACGTCGAAGCCGAACTGGGTGATGACGCTGCCGCCGAGCTCCTGCCCGGCGATGGAAGCGCTCTTCTCCCGCAGCGCGGACCACAGCACGTCCCCGGCGATGTCCGGGTGGCCCTCGGGATAGCCGCTGATGCTGACGTGCCGGACGCCGTACTCCCGCAGCAGTCCCGTCTCGATCAGGGCGAGCGAGTCCTCGTAGGGGCCCTCGGGGTGGGTCGGGTCGCCGCCGACGGTGAAGACGTTGGCGGCGGTGCCGTCGGCCCGCAGGACGGCGAGGAACTCCTCGAACTCGCCCCGCGAACCGAGGCGCCGGGCGGAGATGTGCGGCACGGGCACGAAGCCGAGGCGCTTCACCGCCCGGGACGCCTCCACGCGCATGGCGAGGTTCTCGTTGCCGAGGAAGGTGACGTTGATGCGGGTGCCCTGCGGGATGGAGTCCCGGGCCTCCTCCAGCTTCGGAACGTCCTTGCCTGTCATCTCCAGGGAGAAGTCCTCCAGCAGCGATGTACTCACCGCCGCCGAGGCCGTACTCAAGGGGTTCATCGTGCTCCTTGTCGATGGAAAGGGGGCTCCCGCCCCGGAGAAGGGGAATACGGGCAGGGTGGGGGGGGAGGGACGGCTGGACGCGTCACACCGCGTCCAGCCGCGCGCCGCGCACGGCGCGCCCCGAAGGGGCGCGGGGAACTGCGCGACCAGCCACAGCGAACCCGCAGACGAAAAGCCGGCCCCGCGAAGCGCTACGCGTTGCGCCGGTACTCGGTACGCGCATGCCGATCGAACGGGCTCACCTGAACGGTCGCGCGGATCCGCGGGAACCCGAGGTCGGCCTCGGGATCGGTACCAAGGCCGGGGTGCTCACCCCACACCACGGTCACCTCGGTGCCGGGCTCGGCGTGCGCGGAGTCGATCAGCGTCTGCGCCAGAACCGTGCCGACGGGGTCGATCGACGCGGTCTGCATGGTCGTACCGACCAGACCGGCCGAGGTCTCCACCCGGTGGCGGGCGTAGGTGAGGACGAAGCCGGGATCCTCTCCCCCGCCGACCACCCGGCGCACGTCGTCGGCGTCGAAGACCAGCGTGACCTTGGTGCGGCGGGGTTCGTCCCTGGCCTTGAGGAGAGCGTCGCGGCCGTGGAAGTCGTGTCCGAAGTGGATCAGCTTGCCGTAGCCCAGCTCGTACGGGGAGACGTAGTAGTCGGCGATGTCCTCCGAGAAGTAGCTGCCGTTGAGGGGACGCTTCCCCTCGATGCCGAACAGGGGCAACCAGGCGCGGTATTCCGCGAGTTCGGGGTCGCCGTAGATGCCCGGGACCGGCGAGGGGATCCAGCCGCTCTCCACACTCGGCGTCGTGTACGCCAGCGCGCCGACCTGGACCAGGCCCAGCGGTTCGCCGGCCTTGAGGAACGCCTCGTGCACGTACGCCGCGTGCTCCCACGGACCGATGAACTCGTAGCCGGCCTGCCCGGCCATGCCGTGGCGCAGCGCCTCGAAGGAGCGGCCGTCCAGCGTGACCGGTGTGGAGTGGAAGAACTTGGTCTCCGGCAGCGGGCCGCCGAAGACCTTCCCGATCAGCTCCAGCGCCAGCGGACCCTGGATCTGGTAGCGGAACAGCTTGGGGTCACCGCCGCCGGGGCGGAAGGCGGAGGACGCGTCGGTCTCGAAGCCGACGTCGTAGCCGCCCTTCTCGGCGTGGTACTGCACCCAGTGCTGGGCGGCGGGGACACCGCTGAGGAGGTACTTGTCCTCGGCGTGCCGGGCGAGGATGCCGTCGGTGACGATCTTGCCGTCGCGGGTGACCGGTACGTACTGCTTGGCCTGGCCGACCGCGAACTTCTCGAAGTTGTTGGCGCCGTACTCGGCCAGCACGCGGGTGGCGTCGGGGCCCTCGATCCACAGGTCGAACATGTGGTGCGAGAGGTTGAGCAGCGCGACGCCCTCGTGCCAGGCCGCCTGCTCCTGGCGCCAGCCGACGTACTCCCGCTCGACCACCTCGGGGGTCCACGGTTCGGCGTTCGGCTGCCACAGCAGACCGATGGCCGAACCGGCCCTGTCGATGCCGTCCTGAAGACTGGGGATTGCCATTGCGGCTCCTCTCAAAGCCATCTCCCCGAAGTAACTAGATCGATCTAGTGACGCGGCTCGTCACCTCGTGACCGGCTCACTTCGGGAAGGAAAAAGGGGATCGCTAGAACGATCTAGCGCAAGCTAGCAGAAGCATTTGGAGCTTGGCGAGAGTCGTGCGGCGCCTTTCTGCACCGGCTCCGCACGACGCTCTCCGGCGCCGAGATCCGACGGTCGCCCGCCCAGGAGGCGGCCACGCACACCGCGTGCAGGCTGGAGCGGACGTCGTGCACGCGCACACAGAACGCGCCGGCCGCGGCGGCCAGCGCGGACACCGCCGCGGTGGCCGCGTCGCGGTCGCCGGGCACCGAGTCGATCCCCGCCCGGTCGCTCAACGCGGCACCGATGAAACGCTTCCTGGACGCCCCCACCAGCACCGGGAACCCGGTGGCCCGCAGGGCCGGCAGATGGGCGAGGAGTTCCCAGTCGTGGGCCGCGCGCTTGGCGAACCCGATTCCGGGATCAATGATGACGCGCCCCGGATCGATTCCGGCCGCCGTGAGTGCCTCCACGCGGCGCAGCAGTTCGGAGGTGACGTCGCCGACGACGTCGCCGTAGACCGCGTGTCGGTCCATCTCGCGGCTGGGCGCTCGCCAGTGCATCGCCACGTACGGCACCCCGGCCTCCGCGACGACGGCGGCCATGGCGGGATCCGCCAGCCCGCCGCTGACGTCGTTCACCAGACACGCGCCGGCCTCGATCGCGGCGCGGGCGACCGCCGCGTGCATGGTGTCCACACTGACGGCCACCTCCGCGCGCACCAGTTCCCGCACGACGGGCACCACGCGCGCCAACTCCGCCTCCACCGGGACGGGTTGGGCTCCCGGCCGGGTGGACTCGCCGCCCACGTCGACCAGGTCCGCGCCCTGCTCGGCGAGCCGCAGGCCCCGTTCCACGGCCCGTCCGGTCTCGGCGTACCGGCCACCGTCGGAGAACGAGTCGGGAGTCACGTTCAGGATGCCCATCACCAGACATCGGTCGGGTTGCGGGAGCCCCGCCGGGCCTCTCGGGGGTGGTTGCGCGAACGCGCACGGCATGTCGATCATCGGTCGAACGACCTCCTCCGCTGCGGGCCGTCCGCCCTGCGAGCTGGAAAAGCTAAATCGATATAGCGAACACGTTACAACGGATCGCTAAATCGTTCTAGTCCCGGGCGGTTCAATTTCGTCGCCGGTTGTCCGACGCGGCCCCTCGGCATGGGCGCAGCGGTCGTGACCGGCCGGAGCGCTGCGGCGCCAGACGCCGGACGTGTCCCGCAACCGGGTCCCGTCGCGATGGGCGACCACGTCGCCGGGCGGCTCGGCGCGCAGGCGGGCGACCACATGACCGGCGGCCGGACCGGTGATGTCACAGACCACGCCCATGGGCGGCAGCAAGCGCGTCTCGGCGATGGCATCGCCCTCTCCCGCGCGCAGGATGGCCGGCAGAGGGACCCACGGCCGGCCTTCCGATGGCGTTACGGCGCATCACCCTCGCCCGTCCTTTCAAGACGGGTCGGCGCACCACCCTCGCCCGTCCCTTCAAGACAGCTCGGCGCGACGACGCGAGAGTACGGAGGGGGGACGCGGAAAACCCCCGGCACGAGCCCACTTCAGGGTCCTGATCCCCGCCGCGCCGTACCGTACGGTTCAGTGCCGTACGAGGCTGGGCAATTCGATCCGTCAGAACCGGCGCACCCGGCGTCCTGTGGCCGCCAGTGCTTCGGCTCCGGTCGGCCTCCTTACAATGAGTGAACGCCGTGTCGCTGGGACTCAGGTGTGCACGACAAGGTCGGAGCAGGGGTGATGGGGACGTCCAGAAGAGTCACGCTGAACGATGTGGCCGCGGCGAGCGGTGTTTCTCGCGCCACCGTCAGTTTCGTTCTCAACGACGACCCCCACCAGACGATCTCGGCAGCCACGCGTGACCGGGTGAAGGAAGCGGCCCGGACGCTCGGCTACGTTCCGCACGGCGTGGCGCGAGCCCTGCGCGAAGGGACCTCCCGGGTCGTCGTGCTGAACATCGACGCCGGCATGGAAGGCGCGTACTCCCGCAGCTACATCCACGGACTCGACGCCGAGTTGGCCGCCCACGACCACGTCCTCCTGGTCCGGCACGGCCGCCACACCGCTCAGTCCACCCAGCAGGTCCTCGACGCCATCGTCCCCCGCGCGGTGATCCGCTTCGGCGAGACGTACCTCACCGGTCACGCCCTCGACGACCTGGGAGGCGGCTGGCGCAACGGTCTCGCCGCGCACACCGCCCTCCAGCTCCGCCACCTCGTCGACCACGGCCACACCCACATCGCCCTGGCGCTGCCGGACACCGAGTCACCGCTCGCCGAGGCCCGCCTGCGCTTCACCGCACACGCCGCGCAGAACCTCGGCATCCCCACTCCGGTGCCCTTCGTCGCCCCGCAGGACCGGTCCAAGTCCGCCGACGCCGTCAGCGCCTTCCTCTCCGGCGCCCCCGAGGTGACCGCGATCGCCGGCTTCAACGACGACGTCGCCCTGCGCGTCCTCACCGCCCTGCGCGACCTGGGCCGGCGCGTACCGCACGACACCGCCGTGATCGGCTTCGACGACAACGGCTACGGCGAACACGTCATCCCCTCCCTGACCACGATCAGCGTCGACGGCGAGGCCCACGGCCGGCTCAGCGCCCGACTCGCCCTCGGGCTCGACACCGACGGTCTGGAGCCCCCGCCCGCACGGGTCGTCGTCCGCGAGTCGGTCTGACGGGGCGGCTCACTCCACGGTTGCGGCTTCGCCGTCCCCTCGTGGTGACTGCGGTCCCGTCGTGGTGACCGCCGTCCCGCCGTGGCGACCGTGGTCTCCGTCGCGGGGCGGAGCTCCCCGTCATGACGGTGTGCCGCACGCCGTCTCCCGGGAGGTACGCGCTTCAGCTTCACGTGCACGCGTTCGCCACCGGGAGCGTCAGCCGTGACCGCCGCCGGGAACTTCCCAACCGGGCCAACGGAGGCGACCCGTAAAGGCGCAGGTCCGAAGCTCTTACGATCCGGAACGTGACCTGCGGCCCACCCGCCGCCGTCGGCCACCCGCTCCAGAAATTCCGCGCCGGTCCCTTGAGCGCATCAGAGGTGTACCGTACCGTACGGTTTACGCCGCCGACGAAGGCTTCCGCTCCTCTCGGCGTGCCCGCCCGTCACTCACGACGCCAGGCGCCGCAAACGGCTACGTCCCGCCGCCACGACGGCCGGCCCCACGCCCTTGCCGCCGCCCCCCTTACGCATCGCGACGACATGGAGATACCGATGGCACACCTCGAAGACCAACTCCAGGCGGCCGGAGGCCCGTTGGGGCTGCTGCGCAGCGGCCGTTCCGGTGCCTACCCGTTCCCGATCAAGGCCGAGTTCACCAACTGGCGTGACGAGCAGGAGAGTTGGCGCACCTCGGCGGCGCTGATGGACCTGTCCCACCACATGACCGACCTCACCGTCCAAGGACCCGACTGCTACCGGCTGTTGGCCGATGTCGGCGCCAACACCTTCCAGGGCTTCGGCCCGATGAAGGCCAAGCAGTTCATCGCGGTCAACCACGACGGCAACATGATCGGCGACTGCATCCTCTTCTGCCTCGCCGACGACCACATCCGCCTCGTCGGCCGCCCGCCGGCCCTCAACTGGGTCCAGTTCCACGCCGAGACCGGCGGCTACGACGTCACCCTGCGCCGCGACGAGCGCACCGCGCAGAACCCGGACGGCCGCGAGTTCTTCCGGCTCCAGCTCCAGGGCCCGCACGCCTCGGCGATCTTCGAGAAGGTCAACGGCGGCCCCATGCCCGACATCCCCTTCTTCAGCATGGGCAAGTTCACCATCGGCAAGCACGAGGTCACCGCCCTCAACCACCGTATGTCGGGCTTCCCCGGGCTGGAGTTCTTCGGCCCCTACGAACACATCGACGACGTCCGCGACGCCGTCCTCGAAGCCGGCGAGCCCTTCGGAGTCCGCCAGATCGGCGCCCGCGCCTACGCCTCCGTGGCCACCGAGTCCGGCTGGATCGCCAACACCGTCCCCGCCGTGTACTCGGGCGACAGCATGAAGACGTACCGCGAATGGCTCGGCGCCAGGACCTTCGAGGCCAACCTCTCCCTCGGCGGCAGCTTCGCTTCCGACCAGGTCGAGGACTACTACGTCACCCCTTGGGATCTCGGCTACGGGCACATCCTCAAGTTCGACCACGACTTCATCGGCCGCGAGGCCCTGGAGCGCCGCAAGGGCGAGAAGCACCGCCGGAAGGCATGGCTCGCCTGGCACCGCGACGACGTGGCCCGGGTCTTCGCCTCCCAGTACGAACAGGGCGACCGGCGCTTCAAGCACATCGAGATGCCCGCCGCCTTCTACGCCGCCTCCCAGTTCGACCGCGTCGAGAGCAACGGCCGCCTGGTCGGCATCTCCACGCTGTGCAGCTACACCGCCAACGTCCGCGGCTGGATCTCCGTCGTGATGATCGACGACGACGTGCACTACGGACAGCAGGTCGACCTGGTCTGGGGCGAGCCCGACGGCGGCTCCGCCAACCCCACCGTCGAACGCCACGCCCAGACGACCATCCGCGCCACCGTCACCCGCAGGCCCTTCGCCGGCAACAAAGGCTGACAGCTGACAGCGGCCGACTACGGCATCTCCCCCGCTCCCGGCGGGGCACCAGGCGGGCGGCTCCCGCCTGGTGCCCCGCCCGCACCACTCCCCCGCGCGCGGCGAAGGCGTACCAAGAACTCTGGCCGGGCAACTCCGAGCCACCGATCCCGACCACCTGGCATCCGGCGAGGCGCCGGGGCTGAAACCGACGGCCTACTCGACGCCTTGACCCGGCCGATCAGTCATCCGTATCGCAATACACGGGCGCTGTGTCCGCGTTGGCCTTCGTCACCAGGCGGGCATCGATGTGTTCGACCTTGTCCTTCTCATCCCCTCGCAGCAGGGCGAGCGTGTGTGTCACGGCCAGTGCTCCCAGGTCCTGGACCGAGTTGGAGACCGTCGCCGCGAACTTCCCGTCCTTGAGCGCGGCGAGTCCCTGGTCCGTGCCGTTGACGGTCACGATCTTCACGCTGTGCGCACCCGCCGCGTCGAACGCCTGCCGCACGCCGAAAGCCATGTCCTCGTTGGCCACGAACGCGTACTGGAGGTCGGGGTGAGCCTGGATCATCCTGGCCGCGGCGGCCTTGGCCGTCGCCCGGACGAACATGCCCCGCTCGTCCCCCACCACCTGAACGTTGTCCGCCAGGTTCTTGGTGAATCCGTCGACCATCAGGTTGGACGACGTACTCCCGTCGCCGGAGATCACACCGGCCTCGACCGGTTTTCCGGCGGCGTCGTCGTCGACCCACTGGGCGTCCAACTTGCCTATCCCGGGCAGGTCGCTGACGACGGCGCCGAGGATCTCGCTGTCGTCCGAAGGCGTCACCGCGATCAGCGCGATGGGTGTCTTCGCCTTCCGCGCCGCGGCGATGTCGGCGTCCAGGGCACTGGCGTCCACGCTGAGCAGGATGATGGCGTCGACCTTGTGCGCGATCATGTCCCGCACGTTGCGCAGTTCCGCGGACTTGCTCCCGTTCGAGTCGGCGGTCCGCAGTTTCGCCAGGTTGTTGGACGTGGTCTTCGTGACCGCCGTCCGCAGGCAGGTGTGGAACGACGTGGTGCCCCCGTTGATGAACCCTAAGACGACAGGGCCGGTGGTGTGGGTGCTGTCGGTGGGAACCAGGGTGCATCCGCCGGCCAGGAGACCGAGGCCAAGGGCGGTTGCGAGCAGTCGTCTGTGGGACAGGGGCATGAGGAGGGAGCCTTTCTGCTGCACGTGACGTCGGTGTCGAGGCAGACAGCGCTGGGCTGTCGCAGGGGAACCCTGCGATGGGGGACGAGGTACGGGGCTGTCGTCGCCGAGGCGGATGACGGTGACGCGGATCCGGGCACGGGCACGGGCACGGGCGACTTGGCGACGCGCAGACGGGTCGCGGGATGAGCGTGTATTGCTCAGCGGGCCCAATGGTGCGGTGGCGCGGCCGCGAAGGAGGCCGGGGTCGAACACTCCGCGGTTCTGACGCCCGGGCACTCGCGCCCCGCACCACGTCGTCGGCGGTATTTCGGGGTCGCCGTAGGAATCGCCGATCAGCGTCCGCACGGAGCCGGTACCGACCACCCGGATCGACGCGCACTTCGTCGTCGCGCCGACCGAATGGGGTGGTCTTTCGACACCGTGGCCCGCGGCAAGCGATGGGCACCCGCGCACCCGGTTCCGCCCCTTTGCCCCTGCCTAAGGCGATGCCGTCCTGAAGCGCGGCCGTTCTCACAAGGCTCGCTTTCTTCCGACGTTCGCCCAGCCATGAACTGGAACGTTCTAGTGGTGACGCGGAAAAATCCTTCTCCGCGTGATGGGCATGATGGAGACCGGGGCAGAATTCATCGCCGAATTCGGCCCAGGCGGGAAGCTAGCAGAGCGAATCTCGGGATGGCGAGGGGACGGTGGCGCAACCTTTGCTTGCGTTCCGCGCATGCTCGCGCATCCGTACCGCACCACCCGCCGGCGAGGCCGGCGCCGCGTCTCCCGGTGCGCGCGTCCGCAGCCGACGCTCTCACCGGGTGGCTGCCCCGACTGGTTAACGGGCCGCAGGCGGGGGCACAAGATCCGGCAGGCAGAACCGGACGACGATCCAGAGACCGGGGAGACCTGATGAACACGATGAGCGTCAACGTGGCAACCGTCCGCTCCGCGACGTCCCTCGCCGACGCACGCGAAAGAGCCCGGGACTTCCTCGGAGCTCTCGACCGTCCGATCGCGGCCGAGGCCGCCGACACCGTGGCCCTGGTCGTCTCGGAACTCGTCACCAACGCCCTGCGCCACGGCGGCGGCACCTGCACCCTCGACCTGACCGCGCACCCGGACGGCATCGAAGTGGCCGTGCACGACCGCAGCCCCGAGACGCCGCGCATGCGCACCCCCGACCTGAACGGCGGCACCGGAGGCTTCGGCTGGCCCATGGTCAACCGCCTCGCCCGGGCCACCACCGTGACCAGCCGGGCCGCCGGCGGCAAGACCGTGAGCGCCCTCCTCGCCCGGTGACGCCAGGCCCTGAAACGGGCCCTTGAAACAGCACGGGTCCCGGCAGCCAACGGGCTGCCGGGACCGGGATCAGGAGTGGTGCCCTACTTGGGCTTGATGGCGTCCTTGGCCTTCTCCTTGGCCGCGCGCAGGTTGCCCTTGGTCTCCTCGGCACGGCCCTTGGCCTTGAGGGACGCGTTGCCCACCGCTCCGCCGACGGCCTTCTTGACCTTGCCCTTGGTCTGCTCGACCTTGGCCTTGGCCTTCTCGTTCGCAGCCACCACCACTCACCCCTGCCTGTCTCGAATCGGGTTCGCCACCCGTCTCACCGCGGATTCCGCCTTCAAACCGGGCAGTTGCCGTACGCACTTCCAGCAGCGCCGGGCCGTCCAGGAGACACAGAGAACACGCAGGAATACAGGTCATTCCGCGGGGCACACGAGGGAGCGGAGGTTGATAACAATGGTTCCTATTCTTCTTGTTCTTCTGCTTGCCCTGATTCTCTTCGGTGCCGGTTTCGCACTCAAGGCTCTGTGGTGGATCGCCGTCATCGTGCTGGTCGTGTGGGTCCTGGGCTTCGTGATCCGCCCCGCCGCGAGCGGTGGTAAGCGCGGCCGCTGGTACCGCTGGTAGGCGGGCGCCGAATTCGACTGCGGGAACAACACATAATCTCGATGAGGGAGCCGTTCTTCATGAGTGACAACATCTGGGGCTACGAGCCGACCACCGGCCACACCGCGGGCACCGACCTGATCGGATACACGGTCGAGGCCACCGACGGCAGCATCGGCAAGGTCGACAAGTACTCGGACGACGTCGCCTCCGCGTATCTCGTCGTCGACACCGGTGTGTGGATCTTCGGCAAGCACGTCCTGCTGCCCGCCGGGACCGTGAAGACGCTCGACCCGGCCGAGCGGAAGATCTACGTCGGCCTCACGAAGGACCAGATCAGGGAGTCCCCCGAGTTCGACAAGGACAAGCACGTCGGTGACGTCGGCTACCACGAGCAGGTCGCCAGTTACTACCAGACCCAGCGAGTCGTCTGACGTCTGCATCAGCCCGAAGGGGCCGGCCGGAGCTACTCCGGCCGGCCCCTTCGGGCGTCCGGGGGACCGGGTCCGAAGGCAGCCGCCGAACTCACTCTGAAGTCACCCGGTATGCATCCTCCGAACCGGGGTAGGCCGATTGTTGTCGGCGGACAAGGAACCGGCGGCACGGAGTCTGGATCACACGGGAGGGGCCTGACATGACGGTTACGAAGACGGCAGAGGCGCGGACCGCAGAGGCACAGACCGGGGTGCTGCCGGAGATCGCGGACCCCTCGCGGGTCGCCCCCAAGGACGCCCGCCAGCTGACCAGGCTGTTCTTCGACCAGCTCGCCGTGCTCGAAGAGGGCACGCACGAGTACCAGTACGCGCGCAACACGCTCATCGAAATGAACGTCACGCTCGTCCGGTACGCCGCTTCGCGGTTCCGCAGCCGCGGCCAGGACGAGATGGAGGACATCGTCCAGGTCGGCACGATCGGGCTGATCAAGGCCATCGACCGGTTCGAACTCACCCGCGAAGTCGAGTTCACCTCCTTCGCCGTCCCCTACATCGTCGGCGAGATCAAGCGCTTCTTCCGCGACACCAGTTGGGCCGTCCACGTCCCGCGCCGTCTTCAGGAAGCCCGCATCCAGCTCGCCCAGGCCAACGAAGAGCTCCGCAGCCGGCTCGGCCGCATGCCCACCGTCAAGGAGCTCTCCGAGCTGATGTGCCTCAGCGAGGAAGAGGTCAACGAAGCGCGTCTCGCCTCCAACGGCTACAGCTCCGCCTCCCTCGACGCGGCCATCAGCTCCAGCGAGGACGGCGAAGCCGCGCTGGCCGACTTCATCGGCCTCGACGACAACGCCCTCGAACTCGTCGAGGACTTCAACGCATTGGCCCCCCTGATCGCCGAACTCGACGACCGCGAACGGCAGATCATCCACATGCGGTTCGTCGACGAACTCACCCAGGCCCAGATCGGCGAGCACCTCGGCGTCTCCCAGATGCACGTCTCCCGCCTCCTCTCCCGCACCCTCGCCAAACTCCGCGCGGGCATGCTCACCACGAACTGACCACACCGGTACCCGAGGAGATCGGCGGGGTCCTGGCAGACAGCCCGGGCCCCGCGGCCTCCGGGCCCGCCCCGAGCCGGGGTCGCCGACGAACACGGCCCGCTTGCCCGGCACGTCGACGCCGGCCACGTCGCCCGCGCCGTTCCCCGAGGTCGCCGGGCACATGGTCCAAGAAATCGCCGCCATGGAACGAGTCAGCACGGCTGCGCGCAGTCCCTGCGGTGACCCGGAAATGTCTCCCCGCACGGCTGCCCGCAGCCGCTCTCTCGCCGGACACCGCCACCCGAGCGACCGGCACCCCCGGGCACGTCCTCCGCCCACGCGGCGTCACTTCCGTTCCTTCTCGGGAAAGACGTACTCGTCGAGGAGCAGGCCCGCGGCGACGGCCGCCGGGATGGCGACGAGGGCGCCGATGATGCCGAGGAGCGCGCCGCCGACCAGTACCGCGAGGACGGTGACCAGCGGATGGACGTCGACGGCGAACTTCATGGCCCGGGGCACGATGAGGTAGTCCTCGGCGAGGCGGAAGACGACGTAGAAGACCGCGGTCGCGATCGCGATGGGCAGGGACACGGAGAGCGCGACGAGGCTGACGACGATTCCGGCGAGGGTGGAGCCGACGATCGGGATCAGGTCCATCAGGGCGGTGAAGATGCCCAGCGCGGCGGCGTACGGGACGCCGGTGGCCGCGCACCAGCCGAAGGTCGCCACTCCGGCGATCCCCGAGGTGACCAGGTTGCCGAGCATGAACTTGCCTATCCGGTTCATGATTTCCTCGGCCACGCCCTCGACGCGCTCGCGGCGGCTGGCCGCCACGAAGCGGTAGCCGAACTGTTTGATCGTCGGCAGGGCCGCCATGCAGTACAGGGTCACCGTGATCACGATCGCCGTGGACGTGACCGTACTCAGGACCACCTGCCCGGCACCCAGGACACCTCCCGCCAGACCGGACGCTCCGGATCCCGAGGCGATCTGCTCCTTGGCCTTCTCGACCACGTGGTAGCGGTCCTCCAGGCGGCCGATCGTGGACTGGTGGTTGTGGAGCTGCTCCAGCCAGCCGGGCACCGCGTCGACCAGCGCGCTGATCTCCTTGGCGACCGGCGGAATGACCAGCGCCAGGAATCCGGCGAGCACGACGACGAACCCCGTCAGTACGATCGCGACGGCCCAGCCGCGCCGCAGACCCCGGCGCGTGAACCAGACGACGAGTGGTTCCAGGCTGATCGCGATGAACACGGCCAGCAGGAGCAGGGTCAGCATCGAGCTGACCCGCAGCACGGTCTGGACGGCGAGCCACGCCAGACTCGCCCCCAGCCCCAGAGCGAAGCCGACCGTCACCCAGGACCGCCTGCGCCCGCCGCGTGCGTCCCGCTGCGGGGGCTGCCGCGACGCCTTCCGGAACTCCTCCACGGCGTCCGCCGACGCGGCATCGGAGCCGTTCACGTCCGCCACTTCCGCCCCCTCCGGCCGGCCGTGCTCGTCCCGGGCGGACCCGGACTGGGACTGCGCAGACATCGCGACGCCTCTCCTCGGCTGCCTCCAATGGGTGGGTGGCACCGTTCCCGGGTACCCAGGCACTCCGCTCGTACCGCGTACGCGCGGGACCCGCCTGTCCGGCCGACGCGCCGAGAGCCGGTCACAACGGCGTGCGCAGTGAACTGCGGCCGTCCCGCCAGGCGTTGAGGAAGTGGTTCCCGAGCCGGTTCTCGGTCCATTCGGTGGCGTCGGCGCCGAAGGCGATGTCCTCGTCGAGGGAGGGTTCGCTTTCGAGGAGGCCGCCTACGACGTCCCGGCGGACGATCTGCTCGTGGACCGCGTCGGCCTCGACGTGCTCGGCGTAGAAGTGGACGGCGGCAGCACCCGCGCCGACGCGGCGCAGTCCCTGCGCGAGACGTCGTGAGCCGGGCGACGAGGTGGTCTCCACGGCCGCGAAGTGGCCCACCAGGGCTCCGCGCAGCGCCCGGTGCAGTCCGAACAGGGACATGAGGTTGACGTTCGTCAGCATCTCCGCGCCGGCCGCGTCGACGTAGTGCCCGTACGTGGTGTCGAGACCGAGGTCCGTCATCAGGCCGGCGAACAGCCGGGCGTGGATGCGCTCGGCCCGTCCGGCGCCGAACTCGTCGTACTCCACGGCGACCATCGCGGCCTTCGCGCGTCCCGTCAGCCGCGGGATGACCCAGGCGTGCGGATCGGCTTCCTTCAGGTGATAGAGGGAGCGCTGCGCCGCGTACTCGCGAAAATGCCACAACTCCCCTCGTTCCTTGAGGAATTGGGAGGGTCCTTCGGCGTCGGCGGGTTCCACGAGCAGGTCCGCGAGCGCGTCCTGCGCCCTTCTCGGCGGGCCGACGTCGGCCCGGAGCGCGGACAGGAAGCGGTGCTCCATCTCCGCCCGCAGCCGCAGCAGACCGGGGTCCCACTCCCACACGGGATCGACACCGGCGAAGCCGCGGTAGTGCAGCTCGTAGCAGAGGTAGAGGGCCAGTTGGAGGTCATCGCCGTACGGGTCGGCGTACGCCGCCGTCACCCGCTGCGGCAGCGGTGTCCCGGCGGGCCGGGTCAGGGCCTGGCGGACCGTACGGGAGAGGTCGCCCCTGCTGCGGGGCAGCGCGGGGCCGGTGGCGTGGTCCCGGGCGGGCGGTGCGGTGGTGGTCATGGGGTCCGCCTCTTGGCTCGGGCACGGTGGCTGGTGTCGCACCAGGGATAGGAGCGGCTGCGGCGGCAGACGCAGACGGCGACGACGAAGCGGTCCGAACACACGGTGGTGCCGTCGTCGAGCACGACCTCGACCGGTCCTTCGACGAGGATCGGCCCGTCGTTCGTCAGCGTCACGCGGTGCGCGGGCTCAACGGGTCCGTTCGGCACGGATGACCACCAGCTCTTCCTTCTCCTCGCCGGCGTCGACGAGCCCCTGCTCCCGCAGCCACCGGGTGCGCGAGCGGAGTACGGGACCGAAGGGCACCAGACGCCGCTCGGTCACCCGGGCCTCGAGTCCCGACCGCTCCAGGGCGGCCAGGGTCGGTGCGATGCCGCACAGGGTGGAGTGCACGAGCAGCAGCGCGCCTCCGGGACGCAGCGACATGTGCGCCCTGCGGCAGATCCGGTCCAGCAGGAGGCGTCCGTCGGCACCCGCGTCCCACGCCACCGCGGCACGATGGCGGCCGGGAGCGGCCCCGGGTGCCGGGACGTAGGGCGGATTGCTCACGACGAGGTCGAACCGGCGGCCCGCGACCGGGCCGAACAGGTCACCGTGGAGGACTTCGACGGACAGGCGCGCGATCCGGGCGTTGAGGCGGGTGGCGAGGACCGCCCGGTAGGTCCGGTCGACGGCGGTGACGTGGGCGCCCCGCCGGGCGGCGGCCAGAGCGAGGGCACCCGAACCGGTTCCCAGGTCAAGGACGGCGCCTCCGGCGCCGACGCGCTCCCGATGCAGTGCCCGCGTCAGCAGTTCGGTGTCGTGCTGGGGGGCGTACACCCGCCACGGCGCCAGTACCGTGGCACCCCCGCCGTCGTCCCGCGCCGTCGTGCTGAACACCCGTACACCTCACAGCCCGCGCCCCGAGCGTGTCACCGGACGCACCCGTCGGGTGGTTCCATGCGAGGAGGCGCCTCACGGGTGAACCTCACAGGGAACACCCGACCAATGCGTCACTGCGCCGAGTGCCCGGCAATCCGGACCTCACACGGCACAACGGACACTTCTACGATCATCAGGGCGTCGGAGCCGCGCACCGGCGTCCGATCTCCTGAGGCGGGAGCCAGGCACCGTGACCGATCTCGACCCCTTCACCGACCTGCTGGACCATCCGATGTACGTCGTGACCGCCGAGGCCGCCGGGGAACGAGCCGGCTGTCTGGTCGGATTCGCCTCGCAGTGCTCGATCGAGCCCGCCCGGTTCATGGTCTGGCTGTCCAGGGCCAACCGGACGTACCGGGTCGCCGAGCACGCCGAACGCCTCGCGGTCCACCTCCTGCGCCACGACCAGGACCGGCTGGCCCAACATTTCGGCGGCGAGACCGGCGACCGCACCGACAAGTTCACGGACGTCCCGTGGCATCGGGGACCGGGCGGATCAGTGATCCTCGACGAGGCCCCCGCCTGGTTCGTCGGCCGGGTGGAGAACCGGGTCGACGGCGGCGACCATGTCGGTTTCCTGCTCGCTCCGGAGGCGGCGGAGAACTCCGCGGACGACCGAACCCCTCTGCTGACGCTGAACGACACCCAGGGCATCACCCCGGGCCACCCGGCGGACTGAGCATGGGGAACCCGAGGGCGGCCCCGCCGGCACACGGTCCGAACCGGAAGGGCCCGACCATCGGGATCGGCTGCCGTCAGGGCGTCTGACCCGAACGATTCAGGGCACTCGGCGGTCAGGAGGTTCAATCATGGTTCCCATCCTGCTGGTGTTGCTCGTGGTGCTGATTCTCTTCGGCGCCGGTTTCGCGGTCCAGATTCTCTGGTGGATCGCCCTGGTCGTACTCGTCCTCTGGCTCCTGGGGTTCCTCGTGCGCGGAACGAGCGCGAGCGGAAGCCGGGGGCGCTGGTATCGCTGGTAGTCCTCCGCACAGCCCTCACGCACCAACTGGAGCAACGATGACCAAGCACGAACACGCACGTCCCACCCCTCCGTCGCAGGCTCCCGGGGAGGGCGGCGACCCGGAGGCCCGGGAGGAGGCGGACGAAGCGGCACGTCCCCGCACACCGGAGGACGCTTCCGCATCGGGCAGCGCCGAGGGACGGCCCTCCGAGAAGAACACCCCGGCTGCCGTACCGGATGAATCGGACGCGTAGCAGCGGCCCGGAGCATGTCTTCGGGCGTTGGTGACCACCTCGCTGACCACCAGGCGCGTGAGGTCCATGGCCCGGGCGAAGACGGCCACCCCGTGTCGCCTTCCGTTCCCGTCGTCGGGCCGACGCCCACCCGGCCCGACGTACCTCATGTTCCTGCCAGTCGAATTGACCGCGTGTCAGAGCATGGAGAATGACCTCCACACACGTGCCGTAGGCTGCGCCGGTCAGCCCTGACACCTACATGTGAATATCGAAGGAGTACCTGAATGGTGAAGCGAGACAACGCCGTGGACCTGGTGGGGCTCCTGTCGGTCGAAGGGCAGGATCTGGCCGCGTCGTGGGTCGGAGAGGTGACCGGATCACTCGGCGGCCGCGTCAGCGCGGCAGAGCTCAACCGTGAACTGCGTGAGCTGTACGAAGCCCTGGTGGACGCGCTGCGGAAGGGCGCCACGGATGTCCACTCGGAGCACATGTCAGAAGTCCGGGCCCATTTGACGGAATTGTCGAGAAACCGTGCCCGGCAGGGATTTTCGCCGAGCGAAACCGCCGTCAGTGTATTCGCGCTGAAACGCGTCCTCGAACCCGTACTGGAAAAGGGCACCGCCGACGACATACGCGCTTATCTGCGGCTTGCCCGAATACTCGACAGTCTGGGGCTCTTCACGATCGAGACCTATACACAGACTCGGGACGAACTCATCACCGCGCAGGCGGAGCAGCTGCTGGAGCTGTCCACGCCGGTGGTGCGGCTGTGGGACGGGGTCATCGCCGTACCGCTGGTCGGCACCCTGGATTCGGCGCGGACCCAGGTGGTGATGGAGAAGCTGCTGCAGGCCCTCGTGGACACCGGCTCGGAGCAGGCCATCATCGACATCACCGGCGTTCCCGCGGTGGACACCCAGGTCGCCCAGCACCTGCTCAAGACCATCGTCGCCGCCCGGCTGATGGGCGCCGAGTGCACGGTGTCCGGCATCAGTCCGCAGATCGCGCAGACCATCGTCGCGCTGGGGATCGAGTTCGACGGCATCGTGACGAAGGCGAGTCTGGCGGACGCCCTCAAGCTGGCCCTGCGCAGGTCCGGTGTGGACATGGTCGCGCACACCGGCGCGCAGCGATGAGCGACCGCATACCGATCCTGCGGATCGGGGACACCCTGGTGGTGTCCGTCCAGTTCGACCTGGAGGACCAGACGGTCCTCAATCTCCAGGAGGATCTGGCCGACCAGATCGTGGCCAAGTCCGCCCAGGGCGTCATCATCGACATCAGCGCTCTGGAGATCGTCGACTCCTTCGTGGGGCGCATGCTGGCGACGGTGGCCGCCATCTCGCGGGTGCTCGACGCCAGGACCGTGGTCGTGGGCATGCGCCCGGCCGTCGCCATCACCCTGGTCGAACTGGGTCTCTCGCTCGGCGGTGTCAGCACCGCTCTCGATCTGGAGAAGGGGCTGGCGAAACTGAGCCGGCCCTCCAGTACGGGTCCCAGGTGACAGCGCCCTGGACAGCCGACGAAGAGCCGCAGGTCTACGCCGTCGAGCGCAGCGGTGACCTCGTCCACGTCCGCCAGGCGATCCGGGCGCTGGCCCAGCGGTGCGGCCTGTCCCTGGTCGACCAGACGAAGATGATCACCGCGGCCAGTGAACTCGCCCGCAACACACTGACCTACGGCGGCGGGGGCACGGTCAAAGCCGGGCTGGTGAGCGCGAACAGCAGACGGGGGGTGGGCGCGGTCTTCGAGGACACCGGCCCGGGGATCCCCGACGTCGAACAGGCCATGACGGACGGCTGGACCTCGGGCGGTGGCCTGGGGCTGGGCCTGAGCGGTGCCAAGCGGCTCGTCGACGACTTCACGCTCCGTACCGCGCCCGGCGAGGGCACGGCCGTCACCATCATCAAGTGGGCGCGATGAGTACCACGACCCTCCCGGAGTCCGAGGATCTCGCGTGGTTCCGGGACGGACCGTCCCTGTCGGTGGCCGCCCGGGGCGCGGCCACCGCGCTGGCCCGGCGCATCGGGCTCAGCGGCCATCGGTCGGGCGAGGTCGCCCTCGCCGTCACCGAGGCCGCCACGAACGTACAGCGGCACGCCGTGGACGGTGCCCTGCTGCTGCGGGTGGTGCGCTCCGGGGACACGGCCGGGGTGGAGTTCCTCACCGTGGACTCGGGGCCCGGGATGACGAACGTGTCCGCCGCCCTGGCCGACGGGACGTCCAGCGCGGGCACGCTGGGCATCGGCCTGGGCGCGGTCTCCCGCCTCGCGGACCACTTCGACCTGCACTCGGTGCCGGGCCGCGGCACAGTCATGGCCGCCCGGTTCTGGCCGCGTACCGGGGACGGCAGAGCCGTCGTGGCCTCCCCCGGCGACTCCCCCGCCGCCGGCGTGACCAGGCCGATCAGCGGGGAGACCGTGTGCGGGGACGCCTGGGCCGTCCGCGCGGTGGGCGGTGACGGCGACGGGGACCACCCCGTGCTTCTGGTCATGCTCTGCGACGGTCTGGGCCACGGACCGCTCGCGGAGCGCGCGAGCCAGGCCGCGGTCAGGGCGTTCCACGCCACGCAGGAGCTCAGCCCGGAGGGTGTCCTCGGCGCCGTTCACCGCGCGCTGCGCGGGACGCGGGGCGGGGCGGTCGCGGTGGCACGGATCGAGCCCGCCGCGGGACGGCTGCTGTACTGCGGCATCGGCAACGTCAGCGGCTTCCTCGTCGACGACGGTGGCCGTCGCGCTCTTTTGTCGGCCCCCGGGATCGTCGGCGCGCACATGCGGCGGCTGCGGACGTTCGAGGAGCCGCTGCCCGCGCACGGCGCCCTGGTCATGCACTCCGACGGGTTGACCGAACGCTGGGACCCGGCGGCCCTGCCGGGCCTTCTGGGTCACTCACCGCTCGTCATGGCCGGGCAGTTGCTGCGCGAGGCGGCCGTACGGCTGGACGACGCGTGTGCGGTCGTGGTCAAGGGCGCCTGGTGACCGGGGAGAGGAGCGGGCATGCCGGCCGACACGGCTGAGCCGGGCCCGCGCGGCGGGGCACTGCGCCACGACCGCTCGCCGGACGCCGGCCGGGTGGCGTCCCTCGGTCTCGCCACGCCCCAGGACGTGTTCGGCCTGCGGCGCAGCGCCCAACAGGCCGCGGCCGCCGTGGCGTTGGACCACCAGGACCAGGTCCGGCTGGCCACCGCGCTGAGCGAACTGGGCCGCGACCGGCTCGGCTGCCGCGGCCTGGAAGTCGCCTTCGGCCTGGACGCCACGGCGCAGCCGATGGCCCTCGTCATCACGTTCGTCTGGATCGGCGGACCGCCGCCGGCCCGGGACACGCTCGACCTGGCGGCCAAGCTCGTACGGGTCGACCACGAGGCCGGTTCCGCGGTCAGCCGTATCGTCGTCACCCAGCCGCTCACCGCACCGGGGCTGACGGCGGCCGACCTGCGCGCACGTCTGGTCAAGGCGCTCGCCGACGGTGCCCGCTCCACCGAGGCGGACGATCTGCGCGCCCAGACCCGCGACCTGGTCGCCGCCCTGGAGGAGACCCGCGCCCAGCGGGAGGAACTCCTCCATCTGAACGAGGAGTTGGAGGAGACCAACCGCGGAGTACTCGCGCTCTACTCGGAGTTGACCCAGGAGCTGGAGACCACCAACAGCGGTGTGCTGGCCCTGCACTCCGAACTGGAGGACAAGCGGCACCAGTTGCTGGCGGCGAGCGAGGCCAAGACCCGGTTCTGGACCAACATCAGCCACGAACTGCGCACTCCGGTCAACTCCGTCGTCGCGCTCTCCGCCCTGCTGCTGGCGACCGGTTCACCACCGCTCACCGAGGAGCAGCGGGAACAGGTCGACCTCATCGCGTCCTCCGGCCACACCCTCCTGTCGCTGGTGAACGACCTCCTGGACGTCGCCAAGGCCGAGGCCGGTCACCTCGACATCCATCCTCAACCGGTGGATCTGCGGCTGCTGTTCGCCCACCTCGGCAGCCTCCTCATGAGCAGCTCCCATCACGACCAGGTCACCCTCGTCACTCCTGGCCTCGAACAGCAGCCCGCCCTGGTGACCGACGAGACACTACTGATCCGCATCCTGCGCAACCTCCTGTCCAACGCGCTGAAGTTCACCGAGCGGGGCGAGGTACGCCTGGACGTCGCCGTCGACCCCGAACTCTCCCCGCACGCCGTCCTGTTCACCGTCACGGACACGGGAGTGGGGATCCCCGCCGACGAACTCGGCCGGGTCTTCGAGGCGTTCTACCAGGTCCGCGGCCCCCACCAGCGGGGACATCCCGGCACCGGCCTGGGCCTGCCCTACGCCCGCACGCTCACCGAACTGCTCGGCGGTTCCCTCACCCTCACCAGCACCGCGGGTGTCGGCACCCGGGTACAGGTGCGCCTCCCGGACCTCGGCCGGGAACCCGCGAAAGAACCGGACACCGGAGGGTCGGGTCATGACCGATAACGTCCAGGATCCCTCACCCGCGACCGTCCTGGTCATCGACGACAACGCGACGAACCGCTACGTCCTCACCAGTTGGCTCCGGCGCGCGGGACACACGGTCATCGGCGCCGCCACCGGCGAACAGGGGCTCGCGCGGCTGCACTCCACCGAGAGCGCGCTGCCGGACCTCGCCATCGTCGATGTACGGCTGCCCGACATGAGCGGCTTCGAGGTCAGCGAACGCCTCAAGGACGACCCGCGGACGGTCCATCTGCCGGTGATCCAGATCTCCGCCGCCGCCACCAGCGCCGACGACCACGCCGAGGGACTGCGCCGCGGCGCGGACGCCTATCTCGACCAGCCCATCGACCCCGGCGAACTCCTCGCCACCGTCACCGCCACCCTGCGCTACGCCCGGGCCCGCCAGCGCGCCGAACGGCTCACGCGACGCCTCATCGCCCTGAACACGGCGACGCTGGACGTGTACAGTGCCGTGGGCTTCCACTCCTTCGCCTCGGCAGCCACCGGCGGCGCGGCCGGAGTCCTGGACAGCCCGGCCAGCGCGGTGTTCCTCTCGCCCCAGGCGCAGGCCGTGCACAGCATGATCGACGACCCGCGGACCCCCGTACGCACGCATCCGGCCCATCCCGGCCTCCTGGACCGACTGGCGGCGCAGGGCCTGAACCAGGACACCGGGGTCGCGGTCGTCCGTGTCCCGCAGGACCGGTGGCGAGCACTGCTGCCGGCCGACCACCTGCCCGGCGAGATAGCGCTCGCGGTCGCCCGCACCAAACGCGGCCGGCCCCCCGTCTGTCTGGCCGTCCCCGCCGCCGCCCTGGCCGGCGCCGACGACGAGCAGCTCTTCCAGCAGCTGGCCAACGCGAGCGCCCTGGCCCTGGAGGCCCTGCGCACGTACAACGAGGAGCACGCCCTGGGCCTGGCCCTGCAACGCTCCTTCCTCCCCAAGGAGTTGCCGACGGTCCCCGGCGTCGAACTGGCCTTCCGCTACCTCCCGGCCTCCGAACACGCCGAGATCGGCGGGGACTTCTACGAAGCGGTACGGACCGTCGACGGCCTGCTGCTCGCCATCGGAGACGTGGTCGGACACTCGGTGACGGCGGCGACCGTGATGGGCGAGGTACGTCACGCACTACGCGCCTACGCCATCGAGGGCCACCCTCCCCACCACATCCTGGAACGCCTGGAAACGCTGCTCGGCCAGTCGCAGCCCGGCGTCACGGTCACCCTCTGCCTCGCCCTCGTCACCCCGCACGACCGCCGCCTGCACATCGCCAACGCCGGTCACATTCCCCCGCTGTTGATCGACCCGGACCGCGGGCCACGCTTCCACCACCCCCACGGCCCGCTCCTCGGCATGGGGCTCCCCCACCCCCCGCCCACCGTCGTGCCGGCCCCGCCCGGCACCCGCCTGCTCATGGTCACGGACGGCCTCGTGGAGGTGCGCACCGCCCATCTCGACACCACACTCGACGAGTTCAGTGACGCCGTCACCGAAGGCCCCGACGATCTCGAGGAGTTGTGCGATCTGCTGCTCGCCCGTTTCGGGCACAACAAGGACGACGACATCGCCCTGATCGCCGCCCTGTTCTCGTAGGCGTCCGACCTCGTACGACGGGGCGCGCGAGAGCCCCGGGACTCCTCGCGGAATCCCGGGGCCGTGGTGCTCGCGGCAGTTGCCGGATCAGACCATCGGTCCGCCGAAGGGACCGCCGCGGCCCGTGCCGTAGTACGTGCCGACCTGCTCGTGGTAATCCCGGTCGCCGAGGTGCTTGTCCCGGTTGAACTCCGGGGCGTCCTTGATCTGTTGCTTGGTGAGGCCGACGGAGACCTTCTTCTCGTTCGGGTCGATGCTCACGACCGTGCTCGCCGGGAGCAGGACCTCCTTGCCGAAGATCCACACACCCGTGTCGACCACCAGGTAGGAGTCGTCGACCTCGTCGGAGTGCTTGTCGACCTTGCCGATGCTGCCGTCCGTCGCCTCGACCTTGAATCCGGTCAGGTCAGTGCCCGGCTGGTGGCCCGACTCGGCCTGGTAACCCCATACGTTGTCCGTCATGCGAAACCTCCCCTTGCAGTGCGCGAATACCGAGGAAGCCCGTCCGGTATTCCGGTGGGCGCCCCTCGGCAGGTCGAGTGCCCACCGTTTTCCGTCCCACACAATTTTAATGTTCGACTACGAACCGCGCGAGGTCACCACCGGTACCAACGGCCCCTCGACCCACCGCTTCCGGCACTCCGGAAGACGAATCCCAGCAGCCACAGAACGGCCACGACAACGATCCACCACAGAATATGAGGAGTGAATCCGGTGCCACCCAATATGAGGGCGAGGAGAAGCAGAAGAATCAACGCACCAATACGGATCCCCCTTTCCGGAAGACCCTGGCGCCCTCGGTGCCGTATGACATACGACCACGAAAAAAGGATGGTGTTGGCTGGAGCCCAGCCAACACCATCCACGTGCACGGAGCTTGTGTCCGAGGGGGACTTGAACCCCCACGCCCGATAAAGGGCACTAGCACCTCAAGCTAGCGCGTCTGCCATTCCGCCACCCGGACCAGGTGTCTGCCGCCTGGCCGGGGGTGTTCCCCGCGGCGACATGGACAACAATACCAAGCTTTCGGAGTGCCCTTCACCTGCATATCCACCCCTGGGAGCGCGGGCCGCGGAGCGCCCGCGACCTGCGAAAACCCACCACTGCGGGTGAACGGTCGACTACGGACTCAGGCCGGATCCCGCCACCCGCTCACTCCCGCTCCGCGAGCACCAGTGCCTGCAGTGCCCGGACGAGCGACGCCGCCGTCTCCTCGTCCAGCGGCGCGAGGAAACGGCGCTCCGCCGCACGGCGTGCCTGCTCGGCCCGGCGCAGACAGTCCCGGCCCTCCGGCGTCAGTTCGACGATGTTCTTACGACGGTCCAACGGGCTGCGGCGCCGCTCCACCAGACCGTGGTCCTCCAGGCCGTCGATCAACGACACCATCGTGGTCCGGTCGACCCCGAGCCGCCCGGCCGCCTCGACCTGTGACAACGGCTCCCCCGCGGCGAGCACCACCAGTACGGCCAACTCGTGGCCGTCCACTCCGTGCGGCGCCAGCGCTTCCGCCGACGTCCTGGCCAGTCCGGCCTGGGCGTGCTTGAGGAGATAGCCGAGCCGGGACTCCAGGGGCGCGGGTTGCTGGTCGTTGGCCATTCGTCGACTGTATCCCCACTGAATCCCCCATCTGATCGTCAGTGCTCCTGATGATTTACTATGCTGACGGCCATGGCAGACAACGCGGACGTCATGACTCCCACGACCACGGTGCGCTTCGGAATCAAGACCACCCCCATGCATGTGCCGTACGAGGACATCCGGCGGGTCTGGCTGGAGGCCGACGCCGTGCCGGAGATCGCGGATGCCTGGCTGTGGGACCACCTGCTGCCGGTCGCCGGGCCGAAGGACGGCCAGATACACGAGAGTTGGACCCTGCTGAGTGCGCTCGCCGCGCAGACGGAGCGGTTGCGGCTCGGGCTCCTCGTCACCAGCAACCGCATCCGGCCGCCGGCCGTGCTCGGCAAGATGGCGTCCACGGTGGACGTGATCTCCGGCGGGCGTCTCGTGCTCGGACTGGGCGTCGGCGGCACGCATCAGCCGCCGGGGGCCGGGGGAATCGAGGGCGCAAATCCGGCGATCGCCGAGTACGAGGCGTACGGCCTCTCGCTCGTCCCGCCCGGCGAGGGCCTCGCGCGGCTCGCGGAGACCGTCGAGATCCTGAAGGGGATGTGGACCCGGGACGTCTTCGACTTCGAGGGCCGCCACTACCGGCTCCGCGGCACACGGTGCGAGCCGAAGCCCGTGCAGCGACCGGGTCCCCCGCTGCTCATCGGCGGCTGGGGCACCCGGCTGCTACGGCTGGTCGCCGAGCACGCAGATATGTGGAACGTTCCAGGACCGCCGCACAACACCGTCGACCACGTCGCCGAGCGCGCCCGCGTCCTCGACGCGCACTGCGCCGAACTGGGCCGCGACCCGGACGAGATCACGCGTTCGGTGCAGCTCTTGGTGTCGTACGACGATCCGGCCGCGACACGGGAGACGGTCCGGCGGCTCGTCGACGCCGGGATGAACCACATCGTGCTGAGTCTGCCGCGCCCCTATCCGCGGGGCGTGGCCCGGTGGCTGGCCGACGAGATCATCGCCGGGCGGCACTGACCAGGTGGACGCGAGTGCTGCCCGGCCTCAGATCACGGCATGAGCTGATACTCCGGGAAGTTGCCCGGCAACCGCTCCCCCACCGGCCCGTGTGTCACCGCCCGGATGAGGAGTTCGCCGCCGACGAAGGCGCCGCGCCAGGACGCGCCGAGGCCGCCGAACAGTTCGTCGCGGTCGCCGCGGGAGCGTGGTGTGCCGTGGCCGACCTTGAACGCCCGTATCTGCGGGGCCAGTCGGTCGTAGGTCGCGCGGTCGTCGGTGGACAGGGTGGCGACCAGCGCGCCGTTGGACGCGTTCATCGCGGCCAGCAGCTCCGCCTCCGTGTCGACCAGGACGATGGTGTCGACCGGGCCGAACGGTTCCGCGTGGTGCAGGGGGGACGACGGAGGCGGGTTGAGGAGCGTGACGGGTCGGACGTACGCCGAAGTGTCCTGCCCGGGAAGGAAGTTGGCCTCGGACAACTTGCCGCGGTGCAGCGGTACGGCGCCGCGGTCGATCGCCTCGGCCACCTGGTCGTGGAGCTCCTTGGCCTTGGCCGCGTTGATCACCGGACCGAAGTCCAGTTGCGGGTACGGGTCTTGAGCGTGCTGGACCGCAAGAGGGTGGCCGACACGGAGAGTTCGGACCGCGGGGAGGTAGGCCGCTAGGAACTCGTCGAACAGCTCGCGCTGGACGACGAAGCGCGGATACGCCGTGCAGCGCTGCTTGCCGTAGTCGAAGAGCTTGGGGATGACCGCGGTGAGCGTGTCCCAGTCGGTGTGGTTCCAGATGCCCCAGGTGTTGAGTCCTTCCTGCTCGAGGATGTGCCGCTTGCCCAGGTCGGCCACGGCCGTGGCCACCGCGGCCCCGGTGTCGCGGCCGCCGACGAAGGAGACACAGCCGATCTCGGGCGCGCGCACCAGCGCCTCCGACAGCTCACCTCCGCTGCCGCTGACGAGGGTGACGGGAATGCCCTCGCGCGCGGCCAGCGCGGCGGCCAGGGTGAGGCAGGCGACTCCGCCGTCGGTCGGGGTCTTGGCGATGACCGCGTTTCCGGCCAGCGCCTGAACCAGCATGGCGTGGACGAGCACGCTCATCGGGTAGTTCCAGCTCGCGATGTTGGACACCGGGCCGTCGAGCGGGGTGCGGCCGGCGAGCATCGGCTCGATGCCGTCGACGTACCAGCGCACGCCGTCGATGGACCGGTCCACATCCGCCTGCGCGAGCCGCCAGGGCTTGCCGATCTCCCAGACCAGCAGCAGCGCGAGGAGTTCGCGGTGCTCGGTCAGGGCGTCCAGCGTGGCGGCGACGCGGGCGCGCCGCTCGTCGAGCGGGACGTGGCGCCAGGCGCGGTGCTGGTCGAGGGAGGCGCGCACGGCCTGGTGGGCGGTGGACCGGTCCAAGCGGGGCGGGCCGGCGATCGGGCCGCCGTCGACGGGGCTGGTGGCGGGCAGGGCCCGGCCGTCCCGCTGCCAGGCCGCGTTCCAGAGGTTGAGGACACGGTCGTCCTGGAACGCCTCGGGCGCGACGTCGAGACAACGCCGCCAGGCGTCACTCCAGGACGTGCCCGCCTTGAGGGTCGGGGGGTGAAGGGAGGGGGTGGAGGTGGAGGTGGTGGTGGGGCCGGGTGTGAGGGTTGATGCCATGCTTCTGCTCCGCTCTCGGTGCACAGTCGGGGCGGGGTGAGGCAGGAACGGTCCAACGCACGAACTGTCGTACAGGTGAAGCTAGTTGCGCTCGAAGGAGCGCGACAGTGACGGCACATCAACTATGAGTGACATCACGTGCCGCTCGCGGGGGCGCCGGTGCCTCTTACCGGAGGTCCAGCGCCTCTCACCGGAGATTCAACCGGTCCAACACCAGCCGGGCGGTCTCCGTCGGCGTACGTCCGACCTTCACCCCTACGGCCTCCAGCGCCTTCTTCTTCGCCGCCGCCGTACCGGAGGAGCCGGACACGATGGCGCCCGCGTGGCCCATCGTCCTGCCCTCGGGTGCGGTGAAGCCGGCGATGTAGCCGACGACGGGTTTGGTGACGTGGTCGCGGATGTAGGCGGCGGCACGTTCCTCGGCGTCGCCGCCTATCTCCCCGATGAGGACGACGAGTTCGGTGTCGGGGTCGTCCTGGAACGCGGCGAGGCAGTCGATGTGACTCGTGCCGACGACGGGGTCTCCGCCGATGCCGACGCAGGTCGAGAAGCCGATGTCCCGTAGTTCGTACATGAGTTGATAGGTGAGCGTGCCCGACTTGGACACCAGGCCGACGCGGCCCGGCTTGGTGATGTCGGCGGGGATGATGCCCGCGTTGGCCTGGCCGGGGGTGATCAGACCGGGGCAGTTGGGGCCGATGATCCGGGTGCCCCTCGACGTGGCGTACGCCGTGAACGCGACCGAGTCGTGGATCGGTATGCCCTCGGTGATGACGACGGCGAGGCCGATGCCCGCGTCGGCGGCCTCGATCACCGCCGCCTTCGCGAAGGCGGGCGGCACGAACACGACGCTGACATCGGCTCCCGTCGACCGCATACCGTCGGCGACCGACCCGAAGACCGGCACGGCCCGGTCGTCGAAGTCGACGGTACGGCCGGCCTTGCGCGGGTTGACGCCGCCGACGACGTTCGTGCCGACCGCGAGCATCCGGCGGGTGTGCTTCATGCCCTCGCCGCCGGTCATGCCCTGGACGAGGACCTTGCTCTCCTTGGTGAGGTAGATCGCCATGTCCCGGCTCCTTAGCGTGCGTTGGCGAGGTCGGCGGCGCGGCGGGCGGCACCGTCCATGGTGGTGGCCTGCTGGACCAGCGGATGGGCGTACCCGTCGAGGACGGCTCGACCCCGGGCCGCGTTGTTGCCGTCCAGCCGGACGACCAGCGGCTTGGTCAACTGGACGGTTTCCAGGGCCCGTACGATGCCGTCGGCCACCACGTCGCACGCGGTGATCCCGCCGAAGACGTTGACGAACACCGACTTCACGGCCGGGTCGGAGAGGATGACGGACAGTCCGTCGGCCATGATCTGGGCGGATGCCCCGCCGCCGATGTCGAGGAAGTCGGCGGGGCGGGCACCGCAGCCCGCGACCACGTCGAGCGTCGACATGACCAGGCCCGCGCCGTTGCCGATGACGCCGACCTCACCGTCGAGCTTGACGTAGTTGAGGCCCTTCGTGGCGGCCGCCGCCTCCAGTGGATCGTCGTGCGCCGCGCCCTCGGATCCCCAACGCGCCTGCCGGAAGCGGGCGTTGTCGTCGAGGGTGACCTTGCCGTCGAGGGCGACGATCTGCCCCTGCTTCGTCCGCACGAGCGGGTTGACCTCGACGAGAACGGCGTCCTCGCGGACCAGTACCTGCCACAGCCGCACGAGGACGTCGACGGTCTGCGGCGGCAGGCCTGCCGCCTCGGCGATCTCGCCCGCCTTGGCCGAGGTGACGCCCTCCGCCGGGTCGATGTGCATACGGGCGACCGCATCCGGTCGACTGGCGGCGACCTCCTCGATCTCCATACCGCCCTCCGCTGACGCGATCGCGAGGAAGCGGCCCGCCGCGCGGTCGAGGACGTAGGAGACGTAGAACTCGCTCTCGATGTCGACCGGTTGGGCCACCATCACCTTGCCGACCGTGTGGCCCTTGATGTCCATGCCGAGGATCTGGCGTGCCGTGAGCTCGGCGGCGGCCGGGTCCGCGGCGAGTCTGACCCCACCCGCCTTGCCTCGCCCGCCCGTCTTGACCTGCGCCTTCACCACGACGCGTCCGCCCAGCCTGCGGGCGATCTCGCGTGCCTCCTTGGACGAGGCGGTGACCTCGGCCCGGGGCACCAAGATGCCGTGTTCCTCGAAGAGTTCCCTTGCCTGGTGCTCGTACAGATCCATCCGGGCTCCTCACCTAAAAGTGCCGCATGCCCCCTGGACACCACCCACCGGATGCGGGATAACAAGTTTCATACAGTATTCGTCGACTGTATGCAATGTACCGCGAGAGCGTTCCAACCCCCTACGAAGGGACAGGACTTCGCCATGCCCGACGACACCCAGGACGTGATTTCCGGTGGTCATCTCGTCGCCAAAGCCCTGAAGGCCGAGGGGGTCGACCGCATCTACACCCTGTGCGGCGGCCACATCATCGACATCTACGACGGCTGCGTCGACGAGGGCATAGAAGTCGTCGACGTACGCCACGAACAGGTGGCAGCCCACGCGGCGGACGGTTACGCGCGGATCACCGGCAGGCCGGGGTGCGCGGTGGTCACCGCGGGTCCCGGTACGACCGACGCCGTCACCGGTGTCGCCAACGCCTTCCGCGCGGAGTCCCCGATGCTGCTCATCGGCGGTCAAGGGGCCCTGACCCAGCACAAGATGGGGTCGCTGCAGGACCTGCCGCACGTCGACATGATGACGCCGATCACCAAGTTCGCGGCGACCGTGCCGGACACGGCGCGCGCCGCCGACATGGTGTCGATGGCGTTCCGCGAGTGCTACCACGGCGCGCCCGGGCCCTCGTTCCTGGAGATCCCTCGCGATGTCCTCGACGCGAAGGTGCCGGTGGGCAAGGCACGGGTGCCGAAGCCCGGCGCCTACCGCGCCTCGACCCGCTCGGCCGGCGACCCCGAGGCGATCGAGAAGCTCGCCGATCTGCTGGTCCACGCGGAGAAGCCGGCGATCCTGTTGGGCAGCCAGGTGTGGACAACTCGCGGCACCGAGGCGGCCATTGACCTCGTCCGCACCCTCAACATCCCCGCGTACATGAACGGCGCGGGACGCGGCACCCTCCCGCCCGGCGACCCGCACCACTTCCAACTCTCACGCCGGTACGCCTTCTCGAACGCCGACGTCATCGTCATCGTCGGCACGCCCTTCGACTTCCGCATGGGCTACGGCAAGCGCCTCTCCCCCGACGCGACCGTCGTGCAGATCGACCTCGACTACCGCACCGTCGGCAAGAATCGCGACATCGACCTCGGCATCGTCGGCGACGCGGGGCTCGTGCTGAAGTCGGTCGCGGAAGCCGCCTCGGGACGTCTCAACGGAGGTGCGTCCAGGCGCAAGGAGTGGCTCGACGAGCTGCGCGCGGCCGAACAGGCCGCGATCGAGAAGCGGTTGCCGAGTCTGCGGTCGGACGCGTCACCGATCCACCCCTACCGCCTGGTCAGCGAGATCAACGACTTCCTCACCGAGGACTCCATCTACATCGGCGACGGCGGCGACATCGTCACCTTCTCCGGCCAGGTCGTGCAGCCCAAGTCGCCCGGCCACTGGATGGACCCGGGCCCGCTCGGCACCCTCGGCGTCGGGATCCCCTTCGTCCTCGCGGCCAAGCAGGCCCGGCCCGACAAGGAGGTCGTCGCGCTGTTCGGCGACGGCGCGTTCTCCCTGACCGGCTGGGACTTCGAGACGCTCGTCCGCTACGACCTCCCGTTCGTCGGCATCGTCGGCAACAACTCCTCGATGAACCAGATCCGTTACGGCCAGGCCGCCAAGTACGGCCTGGAGCGCGAGCGGGTCGGCAACACCCTCGGCGACGTCCACTACGACAAGTTCGCCCAGATGCTGGGGGGTTACGGCGAGGAGGTCCGCGACCCCGCCGACATCGGCCCCGCGCTCCAGCGCGCCCGGGAGTCGGGCAAGCCGTCACTGATCAACGTCTGGGTCGACCCGGACGCGTACGCCCCCGGAACCATGAACCAGACGATGTACAAGTGAGGTGAACGGCCATGACCGCCAGGGCACTTGAGGGCATCCGCGTCCTCGACATGACACACGTCCAGTCCGGCCCCTCCGCCACCCAACTGCTCGCCTGGCTCGGCGCCGACGTCGTCAAGCTGGAGGCGCCGACCGGTGACATCACGCGCAAACAGCTGCGCGACCTCCCGGACGTCGACTCGCTCTACTTCACGATGCTCAACTGCAACAAGCGGAGCATCACCCTCAACACCAAGACCGAGCGCGGCAAGGAGATCCTCACCGAGCTGATCCGGCGCTCCGACGTCATGGTCGAGAACTTCGGACCGGGCGCGGTCGACCGTATGGGGTTCACCTGGGATCGCATACAGGAGATCAATCCCCGCATCGTGTATGCGTCGATCAAGGGCTTCGGGGACGGCCCGTACACCAACTTCAAGGCGTACGAGGTCGTCGCGCAGGCGATGGGCGGGTCGATGGCGACCACCGGTTTCGAGGACGGGCCGCCGCTGGCCACGGGCGCCCAGATCGGCGACTCCGGCACAGGAGTGCATACAGTAGCCGGGATACTGGCGGCACTCTTCCAGCGGGAGAGCACCGGCCGGGGTCAGCGCGTCAACGTCGCCATGCAGCACGCCGTGCTGAACCTGTGCCGGGTGAAGCTCCGCGACCAGCAGCGCCTGGCGCACGGGCCGCTCGCCGAGTACCCGAACGACGACTTCGGCGACGAGGTGCCCCGCTCGGGCAACGCGTCCGGCGGCGGGCAGCCCGGCTGGGCGGTCAAGTGCGCCCCGGGCGGCCCGAACGACTACGTGTACGTCATCGTGCAGCCGGTCGGCTGGAAGCCGCTCACCGAGCTGATCGGCCGGCCCGAGCTGGCCGACGATCCCGAGTGGGCGACACCCGAGGCCCGGTTGCCGCAGCTCTCCAAGATGTTCCAGCTGATCGAGGAGTGGTCGGCCACCCTGCCCAAGTGGGAGGTGCTGGAGCGGCTCAACGCCCACAACATCCCGTGCGGGCCGATCCTGTCGACCAGGGAGATCATCGAGGACGAGTCGCTGGTCGCCAACGAGATGGTCGTGACGGTGCCGCACCCCGAGCGCGGCGAGTTCGTCACTGTGGGCAGCCCGCTGAAGCTCTCCGACTCCCCCGTGGACGTGACCAGTTCACCGCTGCTCGGCGAGCACAACGAAGAGGTCTACATCGGCGAACTCGGTCTCGGCGACGAAGAGTTGCGCCTCCTCAAGTCGAACGGGGTGATCTGACGTGATGGCAGAGGACCGGACCCTGAGGGTGCGCGCACTCCTCGACTCCGTGCGGGCCGAGGGACGGTTCGCGCTCACCGCGCCGGAGGGCAAGGTGATCGCCGACGCGTACGGGATCGCCGTACCGGGCGAGGAGTTGGCGACGGACGTCGACGAGGCGGTGGCGTACGCGGCGCGGTTCGGCGGGCCCGTCGCCATGAAGATCGTCTCGCCCGACATCCTGCACAAGACCGACGCCGGCGGAGTCGTCGTCGGGGTCGAGGGCGCCGCGGACGTACGGGCCGCGTTCCACAGGATCGTCGACAACGCACGTGGCTACGACGCCGACGCCCGTATCGAGGGCGTCCAGGTACAGGAGTTGCTGCCGCAGGGGCAGGAGGTGATCGTCGGCGCGGTGACCGACCCGACGTTCGGAAAGGTGGTCGCGTTCGGGCTCGGCGGGGTGCTCGTCGAGGTGCTGAAGGACGTGACGTTCCGGCTCGCTCCCGTGACCCCGGACGAAGCGCTGTCGATGCTGGACTCGATTCGGGCGGCGGAGATCCTGCGCGGGGTGCGCGGCGCACCGGCCGTCGACCGATGGGCGATCGCGGAGCAGATCCGCCGGGTGTCCCAACTGGTCGCGGACTTCCCGGAGATCGCCGAGGTGGACCTCAACCCGGTGATCGCGACGCCGGAGGGCGCGGTCGCGGCAGACATCCGCGTCATCCTCGCCGCATCGCAGCCGGTACCCCGTCGACGGTATACACTCGACGAAATCCTGACGACCATGCGCCGACTGATGGAGCCGACCTCGGTCGCCGTGATCGGTGCCTCGAACGAGCAGGGCAAGATCGGCAATTCGGTGATGCGCAATCTCGTCGACGGCGGTTTCGCCGGCGAGATCCACCCGGTGAACCCCAAGGCCGATGACATCCTCGGCCGCAAGGCGTACAAGAGTGTCACGGACGTTCCCGGTGAGGTGGATGTGGCCGTCTTCGCCATTCCCGCCAGGTTCGTGGCAGCGGCGCTGGAGGAGGTGGGTCGCAAGAACATCCCCAACGCCGTCCTCATCCCCTCCGGGTTCGCGGAGACCGGTGAGGTCCAACTCCAGGAAGAGATCGTCGAGATCGCCGAGCGCTACGGCGTCCGTCTCCTCGGCCCGAACATCTACGGCTACTACTCGACCTGGCAGGACCTCTGCGCCACGTTCTGCACGCCGTACGACGTGAAGGGCGGGGTGGCGCTGACCTCGCAGTCCGGTGGGATCGGGATGGCGATCCTGGGCTTCGCGCGGACCACGAAGACGGGGGTGTCGGCGATCGTCGGGCTCGGCAACAAGTCGGACCTGGACGAGGACGACCTGCTGACCTGGTTCGGCGAGGACCCGCACACCGAGTGCATCGCGATGCACCTGGAGGACCTCAAGGACGGCCGCGCGTTCGTGGAGGCGGCCCGAAAGACCGTGCCCCGTAAGCCGGTTGTGGTGCTGAAGGCGGGCCGTACGGCGGCGGGTGCGAAGGCCGCCGGGTCGCACACGGGCGCGCTGGCCGGTGACGACGCCGTGTACAGCGACATCCTCAAGCAGGCCGGTGTCATCCGGGCCCCCGGGCTCAACGACATGCTGGAGTACGCGCGCGGGCTGCCCGTGCTGCCAACTCCCAAGGGCGACAACGTAGTTATCATCACCGGCGCCGGCGGGAGCGGCGTGCTCCTCTCCGACGCGGTGACCGACAACGGCCTTTCCCTGATGGAGATTCCGCCGGATCTCGACGCGTCCTTCCGGGAGTTCATCCCGCCGTTCGGGGCCGCGGGCAACCCGGTGGACATCACCGGGGGCGAGCCGCCGTCGACGTACGAGGCGACGATCCGGCTCGGTCTTGAGGACCCGAGGATCCACGCGTTGGTCCTCGGTTACTGGCACACCATCGTCACTCCCCCGATGGTCTTCGCGGAGCTGACCGCGCGTGTGGTCGCCGAGTTCAAGGAACGCGGCATCGAGAAGCCGGTGGTGGCGTCGCTCGCGGGTGATGTCGAGGTCGAGGAGGCCTGCCAGTACCTGTACGAGCGCGGGGTCGTGGCGTACCCGTACACGACGGAGAAGCCGGTGGCGGTGCTCGGCGCGAAGTACCAATGGGCGCGCGCGGCAGGGCTGTTGGGCGGTGGTTCATGACGTGAGCCGACGCGGGGCCGGCCGACAGTGCGGTCGGCCGGCCCCGGGGACCCGTGCGCACGCGAAAGGCATTGGACAGGGGGCGCTGGCCAGAACTTTCGACGCAAGGGGCACTGAGCGATGGCAAGAACGGACTACCAAACGTCCGCCCCCTACAGGGAGGTGACGGACCGTCACGGCCGCGTGTACCGCATCGGTGAGTCCGATGTCGACATCATGGGCCGGGCGCGCAAGTGGATGGTCGTCCTGCCCTGGGTGGGCATGATGGGCATCAGCTCCGCCGAGTACGCGTTCACGTCGGCGGAGGAGACGCTCCACGACGCGCATCTGTGGAGCAGTGGGCACATCTTCTGGCTGATGGGCGTCTGGGTGTTCTTCCAGGCGGCCGTCGCCTTCCCGGCCGGGCGGTTGCGTGAGAGTGGTCAACTCCCGGCTCGTACGGCCATGTTGCTCGGCGCGCTCGGCACCCTGCTGGGCTATCTGGCGCTGGCCTTCGCACCGAACGTGCTCGTTGCCTACTTCGGCTTCGGCATGTGCAGCGGTATCGGCGCCGGTCTGGTGTACGCGACCTGCGTGAACATGGTCGGCAAGTGGTACCCGGAGCGCAAGGGCGGCAAGACGGGCTTCGTCAACGGCGGATTCGCCTACGGCTCCGTGCCGTTCGTGTTCCTCTTCACCTCCGTGCTCGACCTCGGCAACTACAAGGTGCTGCTCAGCCTGGTCGGCGTAGGCCTGTGTCTGGTGGTGGCGTCGGCGGGCTGGTTCTTCCGCGATCCGCCGAAGAACTGGTGGCCCGCGCACGTCGATCCGCTGAAGGCGGCCCAAGACCCCAGGATCCGGCGGGCGTTGGAGAAGAACCCGCCGGCGGTCAAGCAGTACACACCCAAGGAGGCCGCCCGTACCCCCGTGCTCTGGATGATGTGGTTCTGTCTGCTGTGCACAGCCGGCATCAACATCTTCGGCATCGCCTTCCAGGTGCCGTTCGGCAAGGACATGGGCTTCGCGGGCGGGATCGTGGCCACGGCGATGTCCCTCAAGGCGATCGTGAACGGCACCGGGCGCGGTGTCATCGGCTGGATCTCCGACCGCTACGGCCGCCGCCACACGCTGATCATCGTGTGTCTCGTGCTCGGTACGGCCCAGTTCGGCGTGCTGGTCTCGGGCCAGATGGGCAGCATGCCGTTCTTCCTGTTCTGTTCCATGGTCTCGGGCTTCGGCGGCGGGGCGATCTTCCCGCTGTTCGCGGCCATGACGGCCGACTACTTCGGTGAGAACAACAACGCCAGCAACTACGGGATGGTCTACAGCTCGAAGCTGATCTCGGGGCTCGTCGGCTCCGGCCTGGGCGCGGTCGTCGTGGGTGAGTGGGACTACCACGGCGCGTTCGTCCTGGCCGGTTCGGTGGGCCTGGCCTCCGCGGTGCTGGCGCTCTTCCTCAAGGCTCCGGGAAGGCCCAACTCCCGGCGCATCGTGCCCAATCCGCACCCGCTCGGCGAGGAGATGGCGTGACATGACCGCAGATCCCATCACCACGAACGAATCCGGCGCCGCGAACCGTCCCTACCGTGAAGTGACCGACGCCCACGGCCGCGTCTACCGCGTCGGCGAGACCGACCGGGACATCCTCGGCCACTCGCGCAAGATCATGATCTATCTGCCGTGGATCGCCATGATGGCGATCAGTGTCTTCGAGTACGCGTACGGCTCCGCGGAGGACACCCTGTCCAGCGCGCATGGCTGGACGCAGAGCAACACCTTCTGGATCCTGAGCATTTGGGTCTTCTTCCAGGCCGGCATCGCCTTCCCGGCGGGCTGGATGCGCGAGAAGGGCATCCTCACGGCGCGCCGGGCGATGTACATCGGCTCGGTGCTGTGCGTCATCGGCTTCCTGGCCCTGTCGCACCTGAGCAATGTGTGGCTGGCGATCATCGGCTTCGGCGTGATCGGCGGTGTCGGTGCCGGTCTCGTCTACGCGACTTGCATCAACATGGTCGGCAAGTGGTTCCCCGAACGGCGGGGCGCCCGCACGGGGTTCGTCAACGGCGGCTTCGCGTACGGCTCGCTGCCGTTCATCTTCATCTTCAACTACGCCTTCGACACGGGGAATTACCACCGGGTCCTGGATCTGATCGGGTGTTACATCCTGATCGTGGTGTTCGGCTGCGCGTTCTTCTTCAAGGACCCGCCGCAGAACTGGTGGCCCGCCGACATCGACCCGCTGACCTACGGCGGCAACGACAAGAGCGCGACGAGCCTCGCCAAGAACCCGCCCGCCGTGAAGCAGTTCACCCCCAAGGAGGCCATCCGTACCGGCATGCTGCCCCTGATGTGGCTGTCCATCGTGCTCACCGCCGGGGTGTCGATCTTCGGGATCTCCTTCCAGGTCGACTTCGCCAAGGACGTCGGCTTCGGCCCGCTGGTCGCGGCCTCCTCGATGGGCATCATGGCCGTCATCAACGGCATCGGCCGCGCGGTCGTCGGCTGGCTGTCGGACCTGTGGGGCCGCAAACTCACCCTGGTCTTCGTCATTTTGGTCCTGGGCCTCGCCCAGTTCGGCGTGATCTGGGCCGGCCATCTGCGCAGCGAGTGGCTGTTCCTGTTCTTCGCCTTCCTCTCCGGCTTCGGCGGCGGCGCGTTCTACCCGATGTTCGCCGCGCTGACCCCGGACTACTTCGGCGAGAACTTCAACGCCACCAACTACGGCCTGGTGTACAGCGGAAAGCTCGTCAGCGGCCTCTTCGGCGGCGGCCTCGGCTCGATGGTGGTCGCGGCCTGGGGCTACAACGGCGCGTACGCACTCGCCGGAGGCGTCTCGATGGTGGCGGCGGCCATCGCGTTGCTGCTGCGTCAACCAGGGCGCGGGGACAGGGAGTTGACGCAGGCTCCCCAACCGCAGCCCGCGGCCTGACAGTTCGTACGTCACTGTCGTCGGCCCACCTGGTGGCCCTCCCCGGTCGGGAGGGCCATCGCGCCGCGTCGGCGCCTGAACAGCGGACCGCCTCCGCGCCAACAGCCGTCCCAGGATCAGGACTTGGCGCGCTCGTGGTACGACCGCCGGGTGTGCTCGGTGTGTTCGCGCATCAGCAGGCCGGCGCGCAGCTCGTCGCGGGCGGTGATCGCGTCGATCAGGTGGCGGTGCTCGATCCACGACGCCACGCCGCGCTGACGGGCCACCGGGGTGTAGTACCAGCGGACCCTGCGGTCGACCTGCGCGGCGAGTTCGGCGAGGACGGCGTTGCCCGCGAGCTCCATGACCTTCGCGTGGAAGCGGGCGTTCATGGCGACGGCGGCGTCCACGTCGTCGGCGTCGACGGCGCGCTCACCCTCCGCGCACAGCTCCTCCAGGACGGCGATCCCGGCGCTGCCCGCGTTGACGGCGGCGAGCCGGGCGGCCTCGGCCTCCAACAGCGTGCGTACGGTGAGGAGTTGGTCGGCCTCCTCCTCCGTCGGCTCGTGCACGAACGCGCCCTGGGCGGGCCGTAGATCGACCCAGCCCTCGGTGTTGAGCCGCTGCAGCGCCTCACGCACCGGCTGCCGGGACACTCCCAGGTGCCCGGCGAGTTCACTCTCGACGAGATGCTGACCGGGCTGCAGCGCGCGCGTGGTGATGAGTTCGAGCAGCGCCTCGTAGACGCGGTCGCGCAGCGGGCCCGGGCGTTCGAGTTTGGGCACCGCCCCCTGCGGCAGTCCTTGCGACAACATCGCGGTCCCCCTCCTGGGCAACATCGGCACTTTGCAGACAGTGGACAGTAGCCAGCGGACAACCGCCGCACCTGGCCTTACGACCAAGTATTGATTGTCTATCGTCTACAGTCTACGGCGCACAGTAGCCAGAGAGTGCGGAAGTCGGCCTCGTCACATCCGGGGGCGGATCCGGGCGGGTGCGCAGGTCACGGGCACCGGACGACCTGGCCGGCGTACGACAGGTTCCCGCCGAAGCCGAACAGCAGGACGGGGTCGCCGGTGCGGACGGCGCCCTGTTCGACGAGTTTCGAGAACGCGAGCGGGATGCTGGCGGCCGAGGTGTTGCCCGATTGGACGACATCGCGGGCGACGACCGCGTTGACGGCGCCGATCTTCTCGGCGAGGGGCTCGATGATGCGCAGGTTCGCCTGGTGGAGGACGACACCGGCGAGGTCGGCCGGGGTCAGGCCCGCCTTCTCGCAGGCCTTGCGGGCGATCGGCGGGAGCTGGGTGGTGGCCCAGCGGTAGACGCTCTGGCCCTCCTGCGCGAACCGCGGGGGCGTGCCCTCGATCCGTACCGCGTGCCCCATCTCGGGCACGGAACCCCACAGGACCGGGCCGATGCCGGGTTCGTCGGCGGCCTCGACGACGGCGGCTCCCGCTCCGTCGCCGACGAGGACACAGGTCGTACGGTCGCTCCAGTCGGTGACCTCGGACATCTTGTCGGCGCCGATGACCAGGGCCCGGGTGGCCGCTCCCGCTCGGACGGTGTGGTCGGCGGTGGCCAGGGCGTGGGTGAAGCCGGCGCACACGACGTTGATGTCCATGGCGGCGGGCGACGGGATGCCGAGGCGGGCGGCTACGCGCGCGGCCATGTTCGGGGAGCGGTCGATGGCCGTGGAGGTGGCGACGAGGACCAGGTCGATGTCCCCGGGCGTCAGGCCCGCGGCGGCGAGGGCCTTGGCGGCGGCGTGCGCGGCCAGCTCGTCCACGGGTTCGTCGGGCCCGGCGATGTGTCGCGTCTTGATGCCCACCCGGGAGGTGATCCACTCGTGGCTGGTGTCGACCATGCCCGCCAGGTCCTCGTTGGTGAGTACCTTGGCGGGCTGGTAGTGACCGACGGCGGCGATCCGCGTGCCGTTCATTGGGTGGTCCCCCTCGTTGCCTTGGGTAGCGGGATCCACCAGTCTTGCCAGTGACTCGCGGGTACGACGGCAGGTGATGCCACAGGAAACAACGGTCCGGGTTGTCGGCTTCTGTCAGCCGTCCTGTGCTGGACGGTGTCGCCCGAACACTCAGCCGGTGAACAGCTGCTTCGCCTTGAGGACGAGTTCGTACAGGCCGTACGCAAGCGGGGCGCCCACCCAGAGCCAGGCGAAGGCGATGAGCGGCCGCCGGTCAGGCGGACTCTGACTGCTGTCGTTCGACATCGGCGGCCTCCCTCGGGGCGGGGATGTGGTGGTGGCGGGCGTCGACGGGCTTGACGAGTTCGTTGGCGACGAACCCGATGACGAGCAGCCCGATCATGATGATGAAGGACGTGTCGTAGAGGGACGCGCCGTGTTTGCCGGCGGCCTTCTGGTGGTCGGCGATCCAGTTCACGATCAGCGGTCCGAGGACACCGGCCAGGGACCAGGCGGTGAGCAGCCGGCCGTGGATCGCGCCGACCTGGTAGGTCCCGAAGAGGTCCTTCAGGTAGGCGGGCACGGTCGCGAAACCGCCGCCGTAGAAGGAGAGGATCACCAGTGCGCACAGGATGAACAGCGGCTTCGAGGAGTCGCCGAACAGTGCGATGAGCGCGTACATGACCGCGCCGACGCCGAGGTAGACGCGGTAGATGTTCTTGCGGCCGATCAGGTCGGAGGTCGAGGACCAGCCGATACGGCCCGCCATGTTGGCTGCGGAGAGCAGCGCGACGAAACCGGCGGCGGCCGACACCGAGACGGGGGTGGAGGTGCCCGCGAAGAAGTCCGTGATCATCGGGGCGGCCTTCTCCAGGATGCCGATGCCCGCGGTCACGTTCATGCACAGGACGACCCACAGGCACCAGAACTGTGGGGTGCGGACGGCGCTGTTGGCGGAGACCTGCACGCCCGTGAGGACGCTGGGCGCGCTCGCTGTGTCCTTGTGGTCGTCGGTGCGCGGAACCCGCACGAGGAACACGCCGAGCGTCATGAATACCGCATACGAAAGCCCGAGTACGAGGAACGACTGGGCGATGCCGGTGTTGTCGGAGCCGAACGACTTGAGCATCTGGGCCGACCACGGGGAGGCGATGAGCGCGCCGCCGCCGAAGCCCATGATGGCGATGCCGGTGGCCATGCCGGGGCGGTCCGGGAACCACTTGATCAGGGTCGAGACCGGTGAGATGTAGCCGATGCCGAGGCCGATCCCGCCGACGAAGCCGTAGCCGAGGACGATCAGCCAGAACTGTTTCGTCTCCGCACCGAGCGCGGAGATCAGGAAGCCGGAGGAGAAGCAGACCAGGGCGACGGTCATCGCCCAGCGCGGCCCGTTGCGTTCGACGAGGGTGCCGCCGAACGCGGCCGAGAGGCCGAGCATGACGATCGCGAGCTGGAAGGGCAGGGCGCTCTGTGTGCCGCTGAGGTTCAGTGAGGACTCGAGCGGCGGCTTGAAGACGCTCCAGGCGTAAGCCTGGCCGATGGAGAGGTGTACCGAGAGGGCGGCGGGCGGAACCAGCCAGCGGCTCCACGCCGGGGGTGCGACTGGGGGACTCATGATCCCGGACGGTAGGGAGTGGCAGGGGAGTTGAGAAGGCGGCGCGTCGACCGTATGCGATGAGCGGTATGCAGAGTGCGCCGAACGGTCGCCGCGGAGTTCCACCCCCCGTTTCCGCACCGGTTTCCGCACCAGTTTCCGCACCCGTTCCCGCGCCGGTTCGCGCGCCTGAACTCGCTCCCCTCCAGGGCCAGTTCTCGTGTGGTGGGCCGGCCTCAGCCCTGGACGGACTCCGCGATCCGCCGGGCGGCCTCGGCGGGGGTGAGGTGCGTGGTGTCGACGACCTCGGCCTCACGGTGCAGCCAGGTGCGGGCCGCTTCGGCGTAGGGCTCCAGGTATTGCAGACGGAACGGTGAGTCGGGGCCGAGGACAGTGTCACCCGCGATGCGCCCGCGGAGCGTGTCCTGGTCGGCGTGGAGGACGAAGTGCCGTACCGGGATGGCGTGTTGGGCGAGGCCCGCGCTGATCTCGCGCCAGTACCGCTCGACCAGGACCGTCATGGGGATCACCAGCGTGCCGCCGGTGTAGTCGAGTATGCGGCGGGCGGTCTCGACGACGAGCGGGCGCCATGGCGGCCAGTGCTGGAAGTTGTCCGTCGCGGGCAGCCCCGGCGTGATGTCCATGAGCGTCTCGCCGACCTTCTCGGCGTCGAACACCCGTGAATCCGGGATCAGTTGCTGCACCAGCGGACTGGTCGTCGTCTTGCCCGCTCCGTGCGTGCCGTTGAGCCATACGATCATGGGCTCGACGCTAGCGCGGCCCGGGCCGCGGGCTCAGCGATACAGCACGATCAGGGGCACAGCGCACAGTCCCTGCCCGAACCCTTGCCGACCCCTCCTCCATACTGTAGACAATATTCAGTCGACACTGTTCGACGCCGCCCAGCGCTGTCCGGCACCGACCGGCACGGCCCGGACGGCACCCACCTCCGCGGTACTCCCTCGACCGAACGGAGAGTCTCCAGTGAGAGTCGCAGTCCTCGGCGCCGGTGCGATCGGTGCCTATGTCGGCGCCGCGCTGCACCGTGCGGGCGCCGATGTGCATCTCGTCGCCCGTGGACCGCATCTCGCGGCCATGAGGCAGCACGGCGTCCAGGTCCTCAGCCCGCGCGGCGACTTCACCGCCCGCGCCCACGCCACCGACGACCCGGCCGAGATCGGCCCGGTCGACTTCGTCCTCCTCGGCCTGAAGGCCAACTCGTATGCGGCGTGCGGGCCGTTGATCGAGCCGCTGCTGCACGACACCACGGCCGTCGTGGCCGCCCAGAACGGCATCCCCTGGTGGTACTTCCACGCCCATGGCGGCCCCTACGACGGGCAGCGCGTCGAGAGCGTGGACCCGGACGGCGCGGTCAGTGCGGTGCTCGCGCCCGAACGGGCTGTCGGCTGTGTCGTCTACGCGGCAACGGAGCTTGCGGGACCGGGAGTTGTGCGCCATCTCGAAGGCACCCGGTTCTCCATCGGCGAGCCCGACCGCAGCATCTCGGCGCGCTGTCTGGCACTGAGCGAGGCCATGCGGGCGGGCGGTTTGAAGTGCCCGGTCGAGGCGGAGCTGCGCAACGACATCTGGCTCAAGCTGCTCGGCAACATCTCCTTCAACCCGATCAGCGCGCTGGCCCGCGCCACCATGCGGCAGATGTGTCTGCACGGCGGTACCCGCAAGGTCATCGAGACCATGATGACCGAGACGCTGTCCGTCGCCGAGGCGCTGGGCTGCGAGGTCGGCGTCTCCATCGAACGGCGGCTCGCGGGCGCGGAACGCGTCGGCGACCACCGCACCTCGACGCTCCAGGACCTGGAGCGCGGCAAGCCGCTCGAACTCGACGTACTCCTCGCGGCCGTGGTCGAGTTGGCGGAGATCACCGGCGTGGAGGTGCCCACCCTGCGCACCGTGCACGCCATCTCGGATCTGCTCGCGCTGAGGAGTGCCGCGTGAGGAGACGCGACTGAGCCGCGAGTGGGCCGTGAGCCCGCTCCGCCCATGCAGGACAATGAGAGCGAGCAGGTCACCTCGCCGCACGACGGCCCGGTGACCCGCGGCACCCGCCGCAGCAAGGGCCGTTTCGGCCACCAGCACGTACAGAACCGGGGCTGATCAGGACATGGGACGAGTCACGGAACGACGCAAGGTGACCCGGATCCGGGACGGCGTGGTCACCACCCGCCCGGACACGCTCGTCGCCGAGGAACCCCTGGAGATCCGGCTCAACGGCAAGCCGCTCGCGATCACCATGCGCACCCCCGGCGACGACTTCGCGCTCGCGGCCGGGTTCCTGGTCAGCGAGGGTGTACTGGCTAACGCATACGATCTGCAGAACATCGTGTACTGCGCGGGGGCGACCGTAGACGGTTCGAACTCGTACAACGTGGTGGACGTACGGACGTCTCCCGACGTGGTGATGCCGGACATCACGTTGGAACGCAACGTGTATACGACGTCCTCATGCGGTCTGTGCGGCAAGGCGAGCCTGGACGCGGTCCGGACGACGGCGCGCTGGCCCATCGCCGACACTCCCCCGGTCCGTGTCGAGCCCTCGCTGCTCGCGGGCCTCCCCGACCGGCTGCGCGCGGCCCAGCGGGTCTTCGACCGGACCGGGGGTCTGCACGCGGCGGCCCTGTTCAGCGAGGAGGGCGAGCTGCTGGACGTACGGGAGGACGTGGGCCGGCACAACGCGGTCGACAAGCTGGTCGGCCGTGCCCTGCAGAACGGGGACCTGCCGCTGTCCCGGGTGATCCTGCTGGTCTCGGGCCGGGCCTCGTTCGAGCTGGCCCAGAAGGCCGTGATGGCGGGCATCCCGGTGCTGGCGGCGGTGTCGGCGCCCTCGTCGCTGGCCGTGGACCTGGCGGCGGAGACGGGCCTGACCCTGGTGGGCTTCCTGCGCGGCAGCAACATGAACGTGTACGCGGGCGAGGACCGCATCGCCCTGCGGGCCACGGCCACCCAGGGCTGAGATCCGCGCCCCGCGTCACGGCGGCGGGGCTCCGACCGGCGGGGAGCGCCCCCTGCGCCGCAGGGGCCCCGCCTCAGCCCTGCCCCCGCAGCCCTGCCCTCTCACTCACGGCCCCCGCAAGGACCGCGCCCTCAGCCCCCCGCGACCTGCGCGACCTGCGCGGTCTCCACGAACGCCGTGATCAGGGCAGACCGCTCCGCCGCCGGGGTCAGCCGCCCGCCGCGAACCGCACCTCCCCCGCCGCGACCACCGACCCCAGGCGCGGGAAGTCGAGTTTGACGGATGCCTGGTGCTCGGCCGCGGTGAGCGCGCTCATCGCGTCCTCGACGAAGACGAGTCGGTGGCCGAGGTCGCCGGCCGCACGTGCCGTGGACTCCACGCCGAGGTTGGTGGCGATCCCGCCGAACACCAGGGTGTCGACGCCCCGTTCACGCAGCCGCTCCTCAAGTCCCGTGCCCTGGAAGCCCCCGATCGTCCGCTTCACGATCTCCAGGTCCCCTTCCCGGAACAGCCCGTCGGCGAGTCCACTGCCGGCGGGCTGCTCGGCGATGCCGGGACGTTCGACCCGGATCAGCACGACGAGCGCACCGGCGGAACGGAAGACACCAGCCAACTCCTTGGCCACGGCGAGGACTTCGGGACCCTTGTACGGTTCGAGCGGCAGCGCGACGATGCGGTCCATCAGGTCGACGAGGACCAGGGCGGTGCGTTCGGGGTCGAGGGCGAGCAGGGATTCGGGAGTCCGGGGTGGGGTCATGACGGAACGTTAGCCCCCGTCAGCCGTCCGTACCGGAAATCCGGATCAACAGGCCCATGAACTGGTCGCGTTCGGCCTCCGACAGCGGGGCGAGGAGTTCCTCGTTGGCCGCGCGGGCCGCCTTCTCGCAGCGCTTGAGCAGCCGCGCTCCCTCCGGCGTGAGCGACACCGCGTTCTTACGGCGGTCCTTCGCGTCCGGCTCCCGTACGACCGAGCCGGCGGCCTGGAGGTCGTTCAGCACGCCGACCAGATCCTTGGGATCGAGCCCCACACCGCGGCCGAGGTCGGCCTGCGCGACGGGCGCGAGGTCACGGACGGCGGAGAGCACCACGTGGTGCCACATCTTCAGCCCCTCGACCGCCAGCGCGTCGGCGACGAGGGCACGCCCACGGGCGGCTGCCCGGCCGAGCAGCCAGCTGGGGAGGGCGCGGATCGCGGGGAGGGGTGCTTCGGCCATGCGGGCAGCGTAGCGAAAAGTCGTTGGACTTCCCAATGAAACCGTGAATATCATTGGGCCTCCCAACGATCTGCTCTGATCCCCTCAAGCGCTGTCACGATCCCTGGAGGTGCGATGCGTCGCGTCCGGTACGAGTCCACCGGCGGCCCGCTGTTCCTGGAGGAGACCCCCGTCCCCGCACCGGGGCCCGGTGAACTCCTCGTCCGTACCGAGGCGATCGGGGTCACCCTTCCCGTCGTCCGCAAGGTGACCGAAGCGGCCGAGCCGATCCCGCTCGGCGGCGAGATCGCGGGCGAGGTGGTCGCCGTAGGACAGGACGTGACCCGGTTCCGGGCCGGTGAGCGGGTGACCGGGCTCTGCTTCGGACACGGGTACGCCGACTGCGCGGTCCTCCACGAGGGCATGGCCTCCCCCGTGCCCGACTCCGCCTCCGCCGTCGACGCGGTCGCGCTCGTCCGCAGCGGGCTGGTGGCCCTGGGCGCGCTAGACGCGGCCCGCCCCGAACCCGGTGAGGCCGCGCTGATCACGGCCGCGGCGAGCGGAGTCGGCCATCTGGCCGTGCAGTTGGCGAGGGCGCGGGGTGCCGGGCGGGTCGTGGGCGCGGTCTCCGATCCGGCGAAGGGCGACTTCGTGCGCGCGCTGGGCGCCGACGAGGTGATCACCTACAACCAGCTGGACCGACCGGGCTGGGGCGAGCCCGTCGACTACGTACTCGACGCGGTGGGCGGCGAGTTGCTCACCCCGGCCGTCGCGGCACTCGCCCCGGGCGGGCGACTCGTGGCGTACAGCTCGGGTGGCGGGACGGTCCAGGCGTACGACCTTCTCGTGGGCGCCAAGTCCGTGATCGGGTTCCAGATGGCGCGGATCGCGCGCGGGAAGCCGGAGTTGTACGAGCGGTGGCGGCGGGAGCTGTGGCGGCTGTTCGGGGAGGGCGCCCTGAAACCGGCCGTGCACGGGGAGTTCGCGCTGGCGGAGGCGGCGAAGGCGCACGAGGTGATCGAGGAGCGGAGCAACCTCGGCAAGGTCGTACTGCGCCCCTGAAGCACCCCGCCGAACCTGACGGTCGGTCACGGCCGGTGCGGTGTTGCGAAGTTATGGGGTGACGGGCACTGCACGCTTCTTGTGAGGCGCCGGAGGCCGCAACTAACGTCTGTGACACGCCCGTTGGACGTGGGATGTCCGGATGTCCAGACGAATGAAGGGCAGGTAGCACCACCATGCCGTCGAGTCTTCGCGCACGTCTGAGATCCACCCTCACCGCCGCACTCACCCTGGCCGCGCTGCTCATGCTCCCGAGCCACGCGCACGCCAGCGCCCAAACCACCTCCCCCACCCCCGAGTTCGACCAGCAGGTCCTCTTCAAGGCTCCCCAGGACGCGGGCTACGCCTGCTTCCGGATCCCGGCCATGGTGAGGACCAACGACGGCACCCTGCTCGCGTTCGCCGAGGGCCGGGTCCTCAACTGCGGGGACGCCGCCGACATCGACATCGTCGTCAAGCGCTCCACGGACGACGGCGTCACCTGGAGCCCGTTGGAGGTCGTCAACCACGGCGGCGGCGACACCCACGGCAACCCGGCACCCATCGTGGACCGGAGGACGGGCCGCGTCCTGATCGCCGAGACGTACAACACGGGCCGTACGGACAGCGCCAGTTGCTCGGTCCCCTGCGACCGCACCCCGCACCTGCAGTACAGCGACGACGACGGCCTCACCTGGTCGCAACCACGTGACCTGAGCGACGAGATCCTGCCCCCGACCTGGAACTCCTGGTACGCCACAGGACCCGTGCACGGCATCCAGCTCACCCGCGGCAAGCACCGGGGCCGGCTCGTGTTCGGCGTCAACACCGAGACCTGGGACGGGAGTCGGGTCACCGCGAACAACGCGGCGCTGATCGTGAGCGACGACGGCGGCGACCACTGGAAGATCGGCGCGACCGACTCGTACCCGATCGCGGCCGACGGGACCTGGCGGCAGAAGCCGTCCGAAGTGACGCCGACCGAGCGCACCGACGGTTCGATCCTGGTGAGCGGCCGCGAGCAGGACGGCACCGACCTCGGGCAGCGCACCCAGGCGGTCAGCCGTGACGGCGGCGACAGCTTCACCGCGCCCTTCCGCGCCCTGCCCGACCTGTACGCGCCGCAGGTCCAGTGCTCGACGCTCGGCGTCGGCTCCCGCATCCTGCTGGCCTGCGACGCCGACCCCGACCGCCGCCGCACGATGATGATCCGCTCCTCCTACGACGGCGGCCGCACCTGGGACAGCGTGGACCGCGGCACGGTCGTGACGAAGGACTGGTCGGGCTACTCCGACATGGCGCGCATCGACGGCGACACGGTGGGCCTGCTCTACGAGGGCGGCGCCGTGACCGCGACCGACGAGATCCGCTTCGCCCGCTTCAACGAGGCCTGGCTGCAACCGCGTCGGGGCCCGGACCCGACCACCGCCGACCTCGCCCCGTACGCGAAGCGGGCAGCGGTCCTCGGCGGCGCCCAGGAGACCGACGGCGTGTCCGGCGGCGCCCTGTCCTTCGACGGTGTCGACGACGCCGTGCGCCTGCCGTACAGCGACCGACTCCCGCTGGGGACAAAGGACTTCACGGTATCGCTCTGGTTCCGCTACACCGCGACAACCGGTGATCAGCCGTTCCTGTGGATGGGCGGGGTCGGCACCACCGAGCCGCAGGTCTGGCTGCGCGGTGAGCCCGCGGGCAACCACGTCCGGGCGCTGATCACCACCCGGGTCGGCGCGAGCACCGTCCACACCACCTCCGTGGTGACCGCCGGCGCCTACAACGACGGCCAGTGGCACCAGGCCGTACTGCGGCGCGGCGGTGGGCAGTTGACGCTGTCCGTCGACGGTACGACGGTGAGCACGGCGGACATCGCGGGCTCGGTCAGCCGCAACTCGCCGTTCGGTGTCCACATCGGCCAACGCATGGACAGCATGCAGTACTTCACCGGGTCGATCGACGAAGTCCACGTCTGGGACCGGCTGTTGACGGACGACGAACTCGCCGCGCAGCACCCGTCCCCCGCCGGGACCGTCCTGTATCTGCCCATGGACCATGTGAGCGGCAGCCACTAACGTCCCGGGCGTGCCCGACGACCGACGAGCACGACAGCGGAGGGGAGTCGGGGTCGGCCTGCTGCTGACCCTGGCTCTCGCGGCCGTGCTGCTCACCGCCCTCCCCAAGGACCACCACGGGGAGGGCGGTGGCGCGTGCACGGCCCGAACGGTGCGCAGTTGGTCGCCGGACGCGAAGCTCACCAACTCCTTTGCCGCGTACGGCGACGACGAGTCCCGCGCCGACGACTGGACCGGCGGCGACGGCACCCACTCGGTGCGGCTGCCGGACGGCCGGGTGCTGTGGCTGTTCTCCGACACCTACCTCGGCCAGGTGTACGCCCCGCCCAACCCGGTCGGCGAGTCGTACGCGTGGCGGGACACCAGCGCGCCGCTGGTACGCAACTCGGCGGTGGTGATGCGCGACGGCCGGCCCCGACTCACGCTCCCCGCCCCGCTGTTCCCCGACCCCGCCCCGAACGAGTGGCGTTGGCCGGTGGCCGCCCGCGTCGAGCCCCGCTCCCCCGGTTCGCCCGAGTCGGTCGTACGGGTGCTGCTGTGGACGCGGACGGCAGGGTCGTACCCGTGGATCTACGGCGTGCCGATCGCGACCGAGGTCGCCACGCTGTCGCTGCCGGATCTTCGGGTGGAGTCGATCGTGAAGGTCTTCGGCCAGGAGCTGGTCCAGGACCCGTCCCGGCGGGTGCAGTTCGGGACGACGATGGTCGCGGCGGGCGGCTGGACGTACGTCTTCGGCGGGAACGACGCCCAGGCCGCGGCCCGGCCGACCTCCTCGGCGTATGTGGCGCGGGTGCCGGAGGGGCGGCTCGGGGAGCCGGGTGCCTGGGAGTTCTGGAACGGGTCCGTGTGGACGGCCCGCGCCGGGCCGCGGTCGGTGCTCGGGGACGGTCAACACACCGGTGTGGGCAGCGCGTTCTCGGTGGTGCGGGACGGCGGGACGTACGTCCTGTTCACGATGGCGGCGGGCAGCCGGGGGCTCACCACCGTCACCTCGTACTGGGCCTGTTCTCCCACCGGGCCGTGGCACGGGCCGACCAGGAGTTTCAGTCCGCCGCTGCCGCAGGGGCAAGTCGCCGCGTACAACCCGCAAGTACACCCGGAGTTGAGTGACGGCGACCGGATCGTCCTCAGTTACGACGTCAACTGGCTGGACGCGACGGCCACTTCGGCCGCGCTGAACCTCAGCCGGAATGTGTCGCTGTACCGACCGCGGTTCGTGACCCTGCGGTTGGGGCCGCCGGCTCGGTGACCTCGGGCAGCGGATCGCGGGCGCGGCGCTTGGCGATGACCGCGCACACCATCAGCTGCATCTGGTGGAAGAGCATCAGCGGCAGCACGGCCAGCGAGGCGTGGGCGCCGAACAGGACACTGGCCATGGGCAGTCCGGAGGCGAGGGACTTCTTCGAGCCGGCGAACTGGATGGCGATCCGGTCCTCCCGGTCGAAGCGCAGCGCCTTGCCGCCGTACCAGGTCAGGGTGAGCATCACGGCGAGCACGACGGCCTCGACGGCGAGCAGTCCGGCGAGGCGGACCGCGCTGACCTGGTGCCAGATGCCCTGGACCATGCCCTCGCTGAACGCGGTGTAGACGACGAGCAGGATCGAGCCGCGGTCGACGTAGCCGAGGATCTTCTTGTGCCGGGTGATGAACCCGCCGATCCAGCGCCGGAGCACCTGCCCGGCCAGGAACGGCACGAGGAGTTGCAGCACGATCTTGAGGAGTGAATCGGCCGAGAAACCACCGCCGTTGCTGCCGAGCAGCGCCGCCGCGAGCAGCGGGGTGATGACGATGCCGGCGAGCGAGGAGAAGGAGCCCGCGCAGATCGCGGCGGGCACGTTGCCGCGCGCGATCGAGGTGAACGCGATCGACGACTGGACGGTCGACGGGACCAGGGTGAGGAACAGCAGCCCCTGGTAGAGGGGGTGGGTCAGGATCACCGGGACGAGACCGCGGGCGGCGAGGCCCAGCAGCGGGAAGACGACGAAGGTGCAGGCCAGGACGGTGGTGTGCAGCCGCCAGTGCTTGAGACCGTCCAGTGCCTCACGCGTCGACAGGCGGGCGCCGTAGAGGAAGAAGAGGAAGGCGATCGCGGCCGTGGAGGCGCCCGAGGCGACGTCGGCGCCCGCGCCTCTCGCGGGGAGGAGTGCGGCGAGGCCCACCGTCCCGAGCAGCAGCAGGATGTAGGGGTCGACCGGCATCCGACTCGGCCATCGCAGGCGTTTCACTGTGCTCCACTGTCTCGCGTGTCTCGCTGTACGTCCGGACCGTGTTCCGGCGCGGACTCGTGCCCTCCCCATCCTGCTCCTCGGACTCTTGATCGGGAATCCGTCATACCGCTCTGACTGTCATCACGTTTCGCGATAAGCGGTTACCGTGTATGCCATGGTGTATGCCATGTACGACCCCTCCCACCTGCGGACCTTCCTCGCGGTGTCCCAGACCCTGAGCTTCACGCAGGCCGCCCGCCGGCTCGGGCTGCGCCAGTCCACGGTGAGCCAGCACGTGCGGCGGCTGGAGGACGCGACGGGGCGGCAGCTGTTCACCCGGGACACGCACTCCGTGGAGCTGACGGAGGACGGCGAGGCGATGCTCGGCTTCGCACGCCGCATCCTGGAGGTGCAGGAACAGGCGTCGGCGTTCTTCACCGGCACGCGGCTGCGCGGCCGCCTGCGCTTCGGCGCCTCCGAGGACTTCGTCCTCACCCGGCTGCCCGAGATCCTGGAGGGCTTCCGCTACGACCATCCCGAGGTCGACCTGGAGCTGACGGTCGAGCTGTCCGGCACGCTGCACGAGCAACTGGCCGCCGGGAAGCTGGACTTGGTCCTCGCGAAGCGCCGCGCCGAGGATCCGCGGGGCGAACTGGTCTGGCACGACAAGCTCGTGTGGATCGGCGCGGAACGGCTCCGCCTGGACGCGGACCGGCCGGTGCCGCTGATCGTCTATCCGCCGCCCGGCATCACACGGGCGCTCGCGCTGGAGGCGCTGGAGCGGCAGGGGCGGGCGTGGCGCATCGCGTGCACGAGCGGGAGCCTGAACGGACTGATCGCCGCGGCCCGGGCGGGGCTGGGGGTGATGGCCCACTCGCGGGGGCTGGTGCCGCCGGGGCTGGTGCGGATGCCGGAGCGGGCGGGGCTGCCCGAGCTGGGCGAGGTGGACTTCGTGCTGGTGCACGGGCGACGGAGGGTGTCGGCGCAGGGGGCCGCGGACGCGTTGGCGGCGGCGATTCTGGCGGGTGGGGATCGATTGCACCGGCGCGGTCCGTAATCCCGGTTTTTCATTACGGAAAACGTGAGCCGGCTTCTACAAGAATACCGACGTCCATGATTTTCTCGGCCGACCGTGAGGGAATTCCCGACAGCGGGCGGCGCTGCCGGAAGCAGCGCCGCCCGTCATGTCATCGGCGGGCAGTTCAGGAGAAAGAGAATTCCCCTCCGTAATCGGTGTCGTGATCGCGGTAGACGGAGCTGTAGCTGAGCTGGCTGGTGTCGACCACGCCGTCCTTGACCGAGAACTCGATCCAGACGCCGGGTCCGTCGATGCGGACGTAGTCGCCCGCGGTGTCCAGCGCGGTGGTGCCGGAGTACGAGATGTAGGTGTCGTCGAGCTCCGACTTGTAGGTGCTCAGGGTGGACGCGGCGGTCGTGTCGTCCGCGGCCTCGACCCACGGCGTGATGGCGTCGAGCACCAACTGCTGCTGGTCGTCGGTCAGTTCGCCGACCGCGAGGCCCTCCTTGGTGTCGGGGAAGTCGCCGTCCTCGTCCGGGCCGAGCACCACGTCGGTGGTGGAGTCGGAGAGTTTCGCCTCCGACAGCTCGTCGTCGCTCAGGCCTTCGAGCATCGACTCCACGCCGTCGTGCATCCCGGACAGGGGTGCGTAGGTGGTGCCGTCGTCGTCGGTCCAGGTGGCGGGTTCCACCCCGGCGAAGTACGGGGTGGTGCCCACGACCTCCCCGTCCTTGTAGGTGAGGTTGACGGCCAACTGGTCGCCGCCGAAGTGCAGTTGCCAGGTGCCGGAGGTGCTCGGGGTGCCCAGGAAGGCGAGGTAGTAGTTGCCGCTGCCGTAGCTGCTGTCGGTCTCGCCGAGGACGTCGTCGGCGGCCAGGATCTGGCTGATCTGGTCGTAGCCGGTGCCGGTCCCGGTGCCCGTGGCCGCCTCGACCACCGCCTTGGCGGCGGCGAGCTGGGTGTCGCTGAGCGAGCTCAGCTCGATGCCGACCCGGCAGTCCGCACCGCACGCCTCGTTCGACCAGGCGGTGGCGTTCGCCTGCGTGAAGTCGAGGAGTGCGGAGGCCTGTTGGTCGTCGTCCAGGGTCTTCAGGAACGCGTTGGCGGCGTCGACCACGTCGGAGACGGACGAGCCCGTACCGGCCGTGCCCGTGGGCGCGGGGGCCGTTGCGGAGGCCGGCGTGGACGGGGAGGTGGATCCTCCAGGAGTGGTCGGGGACGTCGATCCTGGGGCGGTCGGGGACGCGCTGGTGGACGGGTCGGGTGTGACGGACGCGGCGTTCGCGTTGGCGTACATCGCACCGCCGAGGAGGGTCGTCGCCGCGGCTAAGGCCATGACGATCTTCCTTCGGCGACCCAGCGACCTGCGGTGAGCGTTGTGGGTCTTCAATTCGATATTCCCTTCACGGGGCTCACCGGAAGGATTCCCGAAGACTATTTCCAAAAGATCTTTCGGGAAATCCCTGCGGCATCGGTTCGGACGAGCCACATTCGATGCCCGAACACTGTGATTCCCATCTCCGGGTGCTTGGGTTTGCGCATGATTTATCTTGAACTTACTTTGAGGGAGGGCGAGTTGAGCGGGAGCGTCCGATACGTCAGCTGTTTGACCCTGCGCAGGAACGGGCTCGCCTCCACATGCCGAATCCCGTCCAGCTGCCCGAGCGGCCCGCTGAGGTAGTCGTACAGTCCCGCCGTGTCCTTCACTACCGCGGTCACGACGATGTTGGACGTGCCGGCCGTCGCGGAGGCGTAGGCGACCTCGTCGTGCGTGGCCAGTGCCTCGCCGACCGAGTGCAGCGCGGCCGGGGTCGCCGTGATCCACAGAACCGCCGCACGCGTGTACCCGAACACCTCCGCGTCGTACTCGACGTCGATGTACACCGCCCCCGAGCCGGTCAGTGAGGCGAGCCGGCGTTTGACGGCGGACTCGGAGCGGCCGGTGGCGCGCTGGAGTTCGGGATAGGTGGCGCGGCCGTCGCGTTCCAGGACGGCGACCAGGGCCTCGTCCTCCGGGGTGATGCGGGCGGGGCCCGGTGCGGGCACCGGTTCGGGGAGCAGTGCGGCGATCTGGTCGTCGGCGAGCACCTTGAAGCGGCGCAGCCAGCCCGTCGGGCCGCCGTAGAAACGGTGCAGGAGTTGGTGGGCGCGGATGTCCAGGACGCTGGGGGTGCGCGGGAGTTTGCCGAGGAGGAGGTCGTCGTGGTCGCCGGGGCTGCGGGGGCGGGTCAGGCAGACGATCTCGGTGCCGCCCGACGCGAGGCCGATCCAGGCGGTGTCGGGGCGCTTGGCGAGGGCGTCGGCGATGTTGAGGGCGTTGTCGGGGGCGCTGCGCAGGCGGAGCATCCACTGGTCCTGGCCCAGGAGTTCGGGGTCCCTGATCGCGACGACCCGCAGGCCCGCCTCGGCGGTGAGCCGGCGGAAGCGGCGGGCGATCGTCTGGTCGGAGACGCCGAGGACCGCGCCGAGACGGCTGAAGGAGGCCCGGCCGTTGACCTCCAGCGCGGTCAGCAGTTGCAGGTCGAGCCGGTCCAGGGTGTCGGATTCCATCTCCAGCATGACCGCTCCTGTCGGATTCCGGCGGTGGGGTGTCCAACACGGCGCTGATCGTCCGGGTGGAGCCCATCGTACGGAGAACTGCACAACCGGGACAGGGGAGTTGAGGTCATGCGTACATGGGGGCCGCTCACGGCGGTGTGCCTGGGCACGTTCATGCTGTTGCTGGACGTGACGATCGTGGTCGTCGCGCTGCCGGACATGGCGCGGTCGTTGCACGCGTCGTTGAGTGATCTGCAGTGGGTGGTCGACGGGTACGCGCTGGCATTGGCCGCGCTGCTCTTGGGAGTTGGGGCCGCCGCCGACATTCTGGGGCGGCGGCGGGTGCACGTGGTGGGGGTCGTGCTGTTCGCGGTGGCGTCACTGCTGTGCGGGCTCGCGGGCGGGCCGGGTGCCCTCGTGGCCGCGCGGGCCGTGCAGGGTGTGGGGGCCGCGGCGATGCTGGCGTCGACGTTGCCGTTGCTCGGGTCCGTCTACCAGGGGCGGCAGCGGTCGGTGGCGCTCGGGGTGTGGGGCGCGGTCAGCGGTGGCGCGGCCGCGGTCGGGCCGGTGCTGGGCGGGGTGCTCACCGAGGGGCCGGGGTGGCGGTGGATCTTCTTCGTGAACCTGCCGGTGAGCGTGGCCGCGGTGTGGCTGACGCTGCGGGTGGTGCCGGAGTCGAGGGGGCCGCGCGGGATGCGGATCGACTGGCTCGGCACGGTCGCGTTCGCCGGGTTCGCGGGCGGGGTGACGTATGCGGTGGTGCGGGCCGGTGCGGACGGGTGGGGTGCGTCGGTGACGCTCGGGTCGTTCGCGGTCGCGGCCCTCGCGCTGGTCTGCTTCGTGCTGGTGGAGCGGCGGGTGGCGCATCCGCTGCTCGACCTGTCGCTGCTGCGGAAGCCCGCGTTCGTGGGCGTGATGGCGGGGGCGCTCGCCTTCAACGGGGTGGCGTTCGGCGGGATGCCGTATCTGTCGATCTGGCTGCAGACGCTGCTGGGGATGAGCCCGGTGCGCGGCGGGCTGACGCTGCTGCCGCTGACGGGGGCGGCGGTCGTGGTGTCGGTCCTCGCCGGGAAGCTGCTGCACGGGGTGCCGGCGCGGCTGACCGTCGGCGGCGGGCTGCTGCTGATCGGCACGGGCTGCTTCTGCCAGGCCGTCCTCGGCGCCGGTTCGGACTGGACGGCGCTGGTGCCGGGGCTCGTCCTGGTGGGCATCGGCACGGGATTGGTGGCGCCGGGGATCGCGGGGGCGGCCCTCGCGGCGGTGCCGGCCGAGCGCGCGGGCATGGCGGGCGGCGCGGTGAATACCGTACGGCAGTTGGGGTATGCACTCGGCGTCGCCGTGTCGGGGACCGTACTCACCTCGCGGATGCGGGACACGCTCCCGCACGACGCGGCGCACACGCTGGCGGGCGGCGGGGCCGGGGCACTGCGCGGGACGTTCCCGCATCACGTGCTGCGGGCCGCGTTCGCGGCGGGGCTCGACTCGGCGCTCGTGACGGCCGGTTTCGTCGGGACGGCGGCGGGCGCGCTGGTGCTCGCCCTGGTCGGGACGGGTCGCGCGGAGCGGACCGGCGGGACGGCGGGCGTGACGGAATCCGTCGCACGGACGCTGACCGGGGAGGAGAAGGCACCGCACCGGTGACGTGGTGTGACCGGACGCCGGGGGTAATCGGGTCGTACAGATTCAGTGGAGATTACGGGCCCGAAACCTACGGAACCGTAAGGATTTCTGTCCGACCCTTCCCCTTGTGAGGGCATTTTCCGCCGCTGACCAGTGCGGACGTGAACATCGCTCCTTTTCCCACCCCCTCCCGCCCTTCGGCCCGGTGGGGTAGCTTTCACGGCGCTGTAGGGGAGTGCCAACAGGAGCGGGGAGCGGGGTTTGCGCGAGTACAACAACCCTCCGTTGGCGTTGGCACCGCCGGTGGGCGGTCTGGCCGACGTCGTCTTCGAGCGTGCCCAGGACGACCCCCTCCACGTATCCCTCGGCCGCAAGAACGAGCAGGACGAGTGGCGGGACGTGACCGCCGCCGAGTTCCGCGACGAGGTCCTCGCCCTCGCCAAGGGCCTGCTCGCCCAGGGCATCCGCTTCGGCGACCGGGTCGCGATCATGTCCCGTACCCGCTACGAGTGGACGCTGTTCGACTTCGCGCTGTGGACGATCGGCGCCCAGGTGGTGCCGATCTACCCGACCTCGTCGGCCGAGCAGTGCTTCTGGATGCTGCACGACGCGCAGGTCTCGGCGGCCATGGTCGAGCACGAGGACCACGCGATGACCATCGCCACCGTCATCGACCGCCTCCCCGCGCTGCACCAGCTGTGGCAGCTCGACACGGGCGCCGTGCAGGAGCTGTACGACGCCGGCGCGCACATCGAGGACGAGGTGGTCCACCGGCATCGCCAGGCCGTCACCCCGGACTCGACCGCGACGATCATCTACACCTCGGGTACTACGGGCAGACCCAAGGGCTGTGTCATCTCGCACGGCAACTTCATGTACGAGGCGGACACGGTCATCGACACCTGGGAGTCCGTCTTCCACTCGAAACGGGGCGAGGAGGTGGCGACCTTGTTGTTCCTGCCGCTGGCGCACGTCTTCGGACGGATGGTGGAGGTCGCGGCGATCCGCGGTGGCGTCCGCTTCGGCCACCAGCCGCAGCTGAACGCGGCCGCCCTGCTGCCGGACCTGGTCGCCTTCAAGCCGACGTTCATCCTGGCCGTGCCGTACATCTTCGAGAAGGTCTTCAACGCGGCCCGCCGCAAGGCCGAGAAGGACGGCAAGGCCGGTCCGTTCGAGAAGGCCGTCGAGATCGCGGTGAAGTACGCGGACGCGATCGAGGCGAAGGCCTGGGGCATCGGCCCCGGCCCCTCGGCGGGCCTGCGCATGCAGCACCAGCTCTTCGACAAACTCGTCTACTCCAAGGTGCGGGCCGCCATGGGCGGCCGGATCCGCAACGCCATGTCCGGCGGGTCGGCCATGGACCGCCGCCTCGGACTGTTCTTCGCGGGCGCGGGCGTCCAGATCTACGAGGGCTACGGCCTCACCGAGTCGACGGCCGCCGCGACCGCCAACCCGCCCGACCGCACCCGCTACGGCACGGTCGGCCAGGCCATCCCCGGTGTCACCGTGCACATCGCGGACGACGGCGAGATCTGGCTCAACGGACCCAATGTCTTCCAGGGCTACCTCAACAACCAAAAGGCCACCGACGAGACCCTGCACGACGGCTGGCTCGCCACCGGTGACCTGGGCTCCCTCGACGAGGACGGCTATCTCACCATCACCGGGCGCAAGAAGGAGATCCTGGTGACCTCCGGCGGCAAGAGCGTCGCGCCGGGGCTGCTGGAGGAGCGGGTGCGGGACCATCCGCTGGTCTCGCAGTGCATCGTCGTCGGCAACGACCGCCCCTACATCGCCGCGCTCGTCACCCTCGACCACGAGGCCGTCGAGCACTGGCTCACCATGCGCGGCAAGCCGCAGATGTCCCCGGCCGAACTGGTGCGCGACGCCGACCTGGAGACCGAGGTGCGGCGCGCGGTCGTAGCCGCCAACACCCTGGTCTCGCAGGCCGAGTCGATCCGCACCTTCCGGATACTGGCCCAGCCGTTCACCGAGGAACACGGTCTGCTGACCCCGTCCCTGAAGCTGAAGCGCAAGGCCATCGAGAACACGTACGCGAACGAGGTCGAGGCGCTCTACCGGGCCTGAACTCCCCCTCCCCTAACCGATGTTGACACGGAAGATCTTGTCGGAGCCGTCCGGCTGGTTGCCGTTGTTGTCGCAGTTGGTGGTCGACAGCCACAGCTGGTCGGCGCCGGGGACCTTGGTGACCGTGCGCAGCCGTCCGTACGTTCCGACGTAGTACGCCGTCGGGGTGCCGACGCTCTCGGTGTCGCCGTTGATCGGGATCCGCCACAGGCGTTCACCGCGCAGGGACGCCATGTAGACGACGTTGCGGACGATGGCGATCCCGCTGGGCGAGGCCTCGTCGACGTTCCAGGTGGCCTTGGGGTTGGTCATCCCGGCGACGCTGCAACTCCCTTCACAGGTGGGCCAGCCGTAGTTCGCACCCGGCTTGATGAGGTTGAGTTCGTCCTTGGAGCTGTTGCCGAACTCCGCTTCCCACAGGCGGCCGTTGCGGTCGAAGGCGAGACCCTGCGGGTTGCGATGGCCGTACGAGTAGACGTAGTTGCCGAACGGGTTGCCGGGGGCCGGCTTGCCGTCCGTCGTCATGCGCAGGATCTTGCCGTTGAGGGAGGTCTTGTCCTGGGCGAGGTCGGGTGTCTGGGCCTCGCCGGTGGAGACGTAGAGGTAGCCGTCGGGTCCGAAGGCGAGGCGGCCGCCGTTGTGGTAGCGGTTCTTCTTGATGCCCTGGAGGAGGACGGTGTAGCCGGTGAGGGTGGTGCCGTCGTACGTCATGCGGACGACGCGGTTGCCCTCGGACGCGGTGTGCATGAAGTAGACGTAGTGGTTGGTGGCCCACTTCGGGTCGACGGCGACGCCGAGGAGGCCGCCCTCGCCGTTGGTGGTGACCGCGTTGGGCACGGTCCCGACCTGGGTCCGGGTGCCGTCCTTGGCCGTCTTCCAGACCCGGAAGTCGTCCCGCTCGGTGACGAGGGCGCTCTGGCCGTCCGGCATCCAGTAGGTGCCCCAGGGGATGGTCCAGCCGGTGGAGAGCGTGGCGATCGAGGAGGGGACACCGCCGTCGGTCGCGCAGGCCTTCGTGGTGAAGGTGACGGTGTTGCTCTGCTCGGAGAGGTTGCCGGCCGCGTCGCGTGCGACGACGTTCAACGTGTACGGGCTGTCGCAGGCGAGGCCGGTGAGGGTGGTGGAGGTGCCGGTGGTGACCGTCTTGTAGACGGTATCCGCACTGCGGATGTCGTATGCGATCACCGCACGGTCGTCGGTGGACGGGCCCCAAGTGAGGTCGACCGTATTCGATGTGATGTCGGCGGTCGACAAAGTACCGGGCTTGGTCGGCGGGGTGGTGTCCGAGCTGGGTTTCGTCGTGCAGTCGACGACCGGGCTGGCCGGCGAGGTGTTGCCGGCCGCGTCCCGGGCGATGACGGTGAGGTCGTAGGTGGTGTTCGGGGCGAGCCCGGTGAGCGCCTTGCTCGTCGAACTCCCCGGCGCCTCACCGATCTTGTTGCCGTGCTCGTAGACGTCGTACGCCGTGACGCCCACGTTGTCGGTCGAGGCACCCCAGGCCAGCGTGAGGCCGTCCTCGCCGATGTCCTGGCAACTCGGCTGGCCGGGGCGGGTCGGGGCCTGTGCGTCGGCCGCGGTGCCGACGCTGATCCGGTCGAGGTTGGGGCCGCCGTTCGCGGTGGTCGCGGTCGCCCGGATCTTGTCCGTGCCGGCGGTCAGCGGGACGTTCACGGTCTTCGTCGCCCAGGTGTTCCAGTCGGCGGTGGCCGGGAAGGAAACGGCGGGCGCTACGACCGTGCCGTTGACGGAGATGTCCAACGGGCGGTCCACGGCGGTGCCGTTGGCGTAGCGAACGGCGACCGACGCGGTGCCGGCGGCGGTGGCGTTCACCGTGAACTCCACATACGAACCAGTCACGTTGGTGTAGTCGACGAAGCCGGTGCCCGTGTAGCCGGTGTGGTTGGTGGCCACGGTGCCCTGGACGACGGTGGCGTCCTCGGCCTGGTAGTCGGTGGTCGCCGCGTGCGCGGCGGAGCCGGTGAGTCCGGCGAGCGGTACGGCGAGCGCCAGGGTGAGGGCGAGGGAGAGAGCCGGGGAGAGGCCCCGCGCGCCCCGCGCCGATGTTCTGCCGCGTGTCATGAGTGCCCCCTCAGAGCGCTGTCGGCCGGGTTCACACGGATCAGGCGCGTCTCGCCCGGCCGCAGGGTCGCGCTGTACGAGTCCGCGATGGTGCCCTTGTGGGAGCCGGACCAGAGGTCGGTGACGTCGCCGGAGCCGGTGAAGCCGACCTGCGACCAGTTCACGGAGACGGTCGCGCTGCCGGACGTACCGGTGTTGAACAGGGCGACCACATAGGAGCCGTCGCTCTCGCGTTTGCTCCAGACCTGCTTCACCCCGCTGTTGACCACGCGTTTCGCGGCGACGCCGTCCTGGTCGACGCCGATCAGGCGGTCGTTGGTGAGCATCGCCTTGTCGACGGGGTCGAGTTGGGTGACGTCGGTGCCGAGCAGCAGGGGCGAGCCCGCCATCGCCCACAGGGTGAAGTGCGAGCGCCGCTGGTCGGCCGTCAGGCCCACCTGGTCGCCGTTGCCGACCTCCAGGGAGTCCAGGTCGTTCCAGCCGCCCGGACCGGCGTACGGCTGCCAGGAGGCGGCGGTGTTGAAGCGCGCGGAGACGTGCGACCAGTCGGTGAGCGGATAGCCGCTGCCGTTGGCGCCCGGACCGCAGTAGCACTCGACGTCGCCCTGCGTGCGCCAACTGTTCGCCAGCGAACGCCAGGTGGCCGCATCCGCAATCGGAAGGTTGTTGGAGAGCGCGAAGTTGATGGGCCGACCGGTCGAGCGCAGTGCCTTGTCCCAGGCCTGGACGTCCGGGATGTCGGCGCTGCCCACGCCGTCGATCTTCAGGTAGTCGACACCCCACGAAGCGAACTGCTTGGCCCAGGAGTTGACGAACTCCTGCGCGCCCGGCTTCCCGTAGTCGATGTAGTACATGTTCTTGCAGTTGTAGTTCTTCTCGGTCTTCGTCGTGTCCGCGATGTCCTTCGCGTGGTACGAGGTGCCCTCGATCGGGGTGTTCGCGGTGACCGCGTTCTTGGCGATGCCCGGGGTGACGTAGAAGCCGAACTTCAGTCCCTTGGAGTGGATGTAGTCGGCCAACGCCTTGATTCCGGACGGGAACTTGGCCGGGTCGACGGCCCAGCGGCCGTACGAGTCGACGGTGAAGCCGTTCGCGTCGCACTTCTGCCAGAAGTCGTCGAGGTTGACGTACACGAAGCCGTGGTTCTTGAGGCCGCTCGACACCAGGGCGTCCGCCTGGGCCTTGATCTTGGCCTCGGTGGGCGTGCGGCGGACGTAGCTCCAGCTGCTCCAGCCCATGGCGGGTCGCAGTGACTGGCCGTTGTCGGACTTCGGGGTGAAGGTCGCCGGGGTCGCGTAGGACGTGCCGATCCAGGCCTCGTCGATCCGCAGCCGCTTGTAGCGGGTGGTGTCGGTGGCTGCGGCCCAGGTGGAGTCGACTTCGAGGCGGACGTAGCGGGCGTTGGCCGCGGTGAGGTCAATGCCCTGGATTCCGCGGCGACTTGGGAGCTGGCCGGTCTTGACCGCGCTCCCCCAGCTGGTGCCGTCGTTACTCAGGAACACCTTGTAGTCCTTGACGCGCGCCGACTGCTCGGTGTCGGAGCGGGCGTAGGCCACGGAGTCCTCGCGCTGGTTGAGCCCGATGTACTGCGCCCTCTTCGAACTGCCCAGGTCGAAGGTGAGGTTGACCGGCAGGGTCTTGCCGTTGTCCCAGTAGGTGAGGTAACTCCCGTCCCCTGCCGCCGAACCCGCGTGCCCGCTCGCCGAGGCGCTCGCGCTCACGGTGACACCGGACAGGATGCCCTGGCGGCCGGCGGTCGTGACCTTGAAGACGGTGTCGTACGGGTCCCAGCCGCCGAGACCGCTGAGCGTGAGCACGCCGCCGGACTGGGACCACGAAATCGCCGCGCCGGTACGGAGGTTGGTGACGGAGGCGATGCGGTAGCCGTTGTCCCGGATGCGCAGGGTGCTGGTGCTGGGCGGGGTCAGGACGTGGATGTACTGGAGGTCCGGGTCGGTCCGGCTGATGGTGGTGACGCCATGGGCGCCATCGTTCCAGAAGCCGGGTTTGAGGCCGCCGTACATATAGCCGCCGCCCTCGGTGCCGTGCAGGGATTCCCAGATGGGGTCGAGGTAGGAGTTCGCGAAGTTGTTGAAGGCGGCCTGGTTGGCCGGGAACTTGCCGTTGACCTGGGCGGTCTCCGCCATCAGCGCCTTCACCGAGGAGCCGGCGTTGGTGACGAGGCGGCCCAGGGTGAGCGCGCGGTCGACGGACGGGTCGGAGCCGTCGTACCACCAGGCGCCGGTCGACGGGAGCTTGAAGTCGGCTTCCGTCAGGCGAGGTTGTGCGGTGTATACAGCCTGCGGGTAATCGTATGCGGGCGACATCCCCGTCTTCTGCTCGTTGCTGATCATGTCCATGATCGGCGTGTCTTCGTTGTTGTTGCTGAGCGTGTAGTTCGGGCGCTTCTGGTAGATCTGCTGGTACAGGTCGTGGCTCTCCCAGTACGCGTTGTCGTTGTCGATCCAGAAGCCGCCGAGGTCGGGATAGCGGTCCATGACCTCGAAGAAGTTGTCGTAGCTGAACTGCCCGAAGCCGTCCCGGGTGGTCAGGTCGACGTTCTTGCCCTTGTAGGCGGAGTAGGCGGCCGAGTCGAGCCACTCGTGGCCGCCCTCGTCGTGCCACTGCGGGTCGTCGGTCATGTAGAGGACGACCTTCATGCCCTTGGCCTTCGCCGCCGTGATCAGTTCACCGAGGAAGTCCCGCTTCGTGGAGCAGGATCCGGGGATCTTCGAGGGCCAGGGGCGGGCGTAGCCGAGGCGGCTGTGGAAGGTCGCCAGTACGAGGTATTGCGTATGCAGTTTCCGGGCCTCGTTCACCCAATAGTCCGGAGTCCAGCCGCCGTTGGTGACATCGCTCTCCCAGCCCGTGCAACTGGTGTGGGCGGGCGCGGTGCGCAGACCCCAGTGCAGGAAGAGGCCGCCGACGGAGTCGCGGAGGAAGTCCTGGCGGGGGTTCTCCAGGTCGAGCGGGCGGGCGTTCGCGGCCGCGCAGTTCTCGGTGGAGCCGGTGCTGGACACGCGCGGCGAACCGGCGCCGCTCACGCAGTAGCCGTTCACGTCCTGGAAGCCCATGTCGTACGGCGAGTTGGAGCCGCGCTGGGCGGTGAAGCCCGTGAACCGGATGCCGCTCGCCGCGTTGGCGACGACCGCCGGCCGACCGTCGTCCGCCGCGAACTTCACGGAACTGTCAGTGAATTGGACGTTGTCGGCGTTGTGCAGATACCAGCCGTAGGCCGGCCGGGTGCCGATGGCCTTCGGGTTGTAGTCCTTGGGGTCGTTGGCCGGTACGCCGGTGGACATGGTCCCGTTGCCGCCGGGGACGGTGATGTCGACGTTCGTGAACGTGATCCCGCTGATCCGGTGACCGGTCTCGCCCCACAGGGTCGGGCTGAACGAGGGGCTGTTGCCGGTGGCCGTGATGTTGTCGTAGGTGACGTCGCTGATCGAACCGACGCCCGGACTGTTGCCGCAGCGTTTGCGGGTGCCGATCTTCTCCATGATCGGTGAGTGGACGCCGGTCATGGTGATGTCGCGGTAGTGGACGTCGGAGATCTTCGCGCCGTCCATGGAGACCATGCCGAGGCCGGACTTGTCGGCGCCCTCGATCCGGATCTTCTGGAACTGGTAGTCCGAGAAGTCGCCGCAGGTCTCGGAGCCGAACATGAGCGCGTTGCAGCACTTCGCCGACAGATACGAATCACTCACCCGCACATGGCCGTTGGGGAGTTTGGCGCCGAGCGCGTAGTCGCTCTTGAAGACGAGCGCGTCGTCGTTCGCCTTGATGCTCGCGTTGGTGACGGTGACGTTCGTCGTGGAGATGATGTTCCAGCCGTCGCGGTCGCTCGCGGTGTCGATGGTCAGGCGGTCCGAGGTGACGTTCGTGCAGCCGTTGATCAGCGCGGCGAAGTGGCCGCCCCGGCGCAGGGTGAGTCCGTCACCGATGCGGAGTCCGTCGCAGCGGGTCAGCGACAGGATCTTGTCGGCCTGGCCGGACTTGGGGTTGCCGGTGATCAGGTTGCCGAGCCCGTCGATGACCCCGCCGCCGACGAAGCCGATGTTCGTGAGCCGGTCGCCGTAGATCATCGCGTCGTGGAAGTGGCTGTGCCCGTAGTCCTGGTACTGGTCGTACGGGTTGGCCTCGGGGGCGTCGTAGGTGCCCGCGGACGAGCCCTGGATCGTGGCGCCGGTGTCGACCTGGAGCGTCACGTTGCTCTTCATGTGGATGGTGTTCTTGGACTTGTAGGTGCCGGCGGGGAAGCGGACCGTGCCGCCGCCGGACGAACTGGCCGCCGTGATGGCCTTGTTGACGGCCGGGGTGTCGTTGGCGGAGCCGTCGCCCTTGGCGCCGTAGTCACGGACGTCGTAGACGGTGGCGCGCGGCGCGGGAGGCGTGGCCGCGAGGGCCGACGGGTGAGCGAGGCCGAGGACGACGGCGAACGCGAAGAACACGCTCGCCGCCCAACTCCGTTGGTACAGGGGCGATTTCATGGGGGGTTTCATGGAGCGCGCTCCTCACACGAGCTGGTAGCCGCGGAGATCGGTGAGCAGGAGGTAGGTGTCCTGCAGGGACCCGGAGGTGTCGCCGAGGGAGCGGTAGATGCCCCACTTGGGGCGCACCCGGTCGGCCAGGAAGGTGTCGACGCCGGTCCTCGACCTGTCGATCACGGTCGTGGAACCGGACTTGAGGATCCAGCGGACCGAACCGGCCGTGCCGTCACCGACCTTGATCTGGAAGTCGACGTCGGTCCACCGGTCGTGCAGCGGTTCGAGGTCGGTACGGCCGACCAGGACACCGGCGATCGGCAGGTTCAACTCGATGGTCTGCACGCCGTTCACGCGCCGCAGGGACTGCACGACGATCGGCGAGGTGCCGTTGCCGGGCTGCTTCATCTGCATGATGTGCGTGAAGGTGGTGGTCGCCTTCAGGGAGCCGGGGATGTACATCGAGTACGTGATCCGCCAGGTCTGCCCCTGGGTCCACTTGAGGTAGCCGCTGCTGCCCGTGCGCAGACCGGTGACCTCCTGGCGCTGCCGGTCGGTCGACGTGTCGCGGTCGACCGTGTGCATGGTGAAGCGCCAGTTGTCCCCGGTGGCGTAGATGTGCGGGTGTCCGGCCGGGTGCGAGTCGGCGCGGTCGTCCTCGACGGTCTCGAAGGCGCCGAGGCCGTCGCCGGTCGCGGTCGGCGCCCACTTCTGCTGCCAGGAGGCGGCGTGCGCGGGGGCTGCGGCCGAGAGGCCCACCGCGGCACCGGCCGCTCCGCTCACGGCGGCCCCGAGAAGGGCCCTTCTGGACGTGCTCATGACACTACTCACCTCGCAGTTGTTCGTTCATGATCAGGAAGGCGCCCAGTCCGTGGAAGTCGTTGGTGGCCCGGGTGCGGGCGACGTAGTACGCGTAGTCGCCGACGTTCGTGCCGATGGAGATGTCGGTCAGATCGGTGCGGCCGTCGGCGCCGACCGAGAGTTTCGCGAGGACGCCCTCGTAGCCGCGCCGGGCGACGTCGGCGTAGTGCCGGTCCAGGTAGCCCTGTTGGGCGCCGCGCGAGAGGGCGTAGGTGAACATGCTGGAGCAGGACGTCTCGGTCCAGTTGTCGCTGCGGGCACCCTTGTCCATGACCTGGAACCAGCGGCCGGTCGCCGGGTCCTGGTACTTCTCCAGTCCGGCCGCCAACCGGCGCAGGATGCCGAGGAGTTGGGGCCGTCGCGGATGGTCGGCGGGGAGTGCGTCGAGGACGTTCGTGATGGCCATCGCGTACCAGCCGACCGCGCGACACCAGTGTTCCGGCGCGAGTCCGGTCGCCGGATCGGCCCAGCTCGCGGTGCGCGATTCGTCGTAGGCGTGCTTCAACAGGCCGTTCGCGACCTGGAGATGACTGCCGTAGACGTAGAGCTGCTTGGCCGCCTCGTCGTTCGTGTAGGCGCTGTCGCCGAACTCCTTGCCGTACTCGACGAGGAACGGGTTCACCATGTAGACGCCGTCCGCCCAGAGTTGATGGGCGCGGCTGCTGCTGTCGGCGTGCCAGAAGCCGCCGTCGCTCGTGCGCGGGTAGGTGTCGAGGCGGTCGCGGATCTTCTTGGCGGCCTTGCGGTAGCGGTCCTGGCCGGTCTCGTGGTGCAGGATCACCACGAGCCGGCCGGCCTGCATGCTGTCGAGGCTGTCGAAGGACTGGGCGATCGAGCCGTCGCTCTTCACGAAACGGTCGACGTAGCTCTTGATGTAGGTCAGGTAGCGGGCGTCGTGGGTGCGCTTGTACGTGAGGTACTGGCCGTAGAGGTAGAGGCCGACCGGGTACGACCAGCCGCCGATGGTGCTCGGTGTGTAGCGGGCCGTGGTGGAGTCGACCACGGCCACGGACCAGTCGGGCGCTGCGGCCGGGCGGCTCGCCGCCACCGCCGTTTCGAGCGGCGGGGCCGCCCCGGTCAGGGTGGCGGTGGCGAGGGCTGCCGCGGTCAGGGCCGTTCGCAGGCGTCGGCGTCTCATGTTCCTCCCTTTCATGGTCTGTTGACCGGGGACTTTCGACCGGGGACTATTGACCGACTGATCAGTCGGTAGGAGCGAAGAGGGCCCCGCTCGCCGTCGCGGGTCCGCATGCCGTGCGCGGCATGGACGACGAGGCCTTCACCACACCTTTTCATCCGATGTTTCTGGCATACGATGCACCGTCTACGGAATCCCGGACAGCACTCTGGTCGGGTGCGCATACCTGCTCTCCTGAGGAATGGGGGTTCTCGGAGTCACAACAGGCGCCAGCGTTCACATGTACGTATCGCGTTCACGGACGCGTCCGGCGGCGTGTTTCAGGGTTGCGGCACGACGGTCTGCGGTCAATGGTCCGGACCGAAAAAGGTCGGATGCATTTCTCGCCAATCTTCAGCGGACGGCGCCGACCCGCCGATGAGTCCGGACGGATTTCGCGGTCAGGAATGCGACACGGCCCGTGATCGTTGACGATATGAGTACCACCCGACGACTGAAGGATCGAGAGCTCGTGAGCAGCAAGGTCCCCCCGATCATCCTCAACAACGGTGTCGAGATGCCCCAGCTGGGCTTCGGCGTCTGGCAGGTGCCGGACGACGAGGCGGAGCGGGCGGTGGCCACCGCACTCGAGGCCGGGTACCGCAGCATCGACACCGCTGCGATCTACGGCAACGAAGAGGGCACCGGAAAGGCCATCGCCGCGTCCGACGTCCCGCGCGAGGACCTCTTCGTCACCACCAAGCTCTGGAACAGCGACCAGGGGTACGACGCCACACTGCGCGCCTTCGACGTCTCGTTGGAGAAGCTCGGCCTGGAGTACCTGGACCTCTATCTGATCCACTGGCCGACCCCGGCCCGGGACAAGTACCTCGACAGCTACAAGGCGTTCGAGAAGCTGTACGCGGACGGCCGCGTGCGTGCCATCGGCGTCTCCAACTTCGAACCCGACCACCTGGCCCGGCTGATCGAGGGCACCTCGGTCATCCCGGCGGTCGACCAGATCGAACTGCACCCGCAGTTCCAGCAGCGCGCCGGGCGCGAGTACCAGGCGGAGCAGGGCATCGCGACCGAGGCCTGGTCGCCGCTCGGCTCGGGCAAGGGCCTCCTGGAGGTCCCGGCCATCGTCGCCATCGCCCAGAAGCACGGCCGCACTCCGGCCCAGGTCGTGCTGCGCTGGCACATCCAGCTCGGCAACGTGGTGATCCCCAAGTCCGTGACGCCGTCGCGGATCAAGGAGAACATCGAGGTCTTCGACTTCAGCCTCGACACCGAGGACCTCGCGGCCATCAGCGCGCTGAACGAGGACCGGCGCCTGGGCCCCGATCCGTCGACGTTCAACGCGGCCTGAATCCAAGGCACTTGGCCTGAACCCCAGGTAGCGCGAGCGCCCCGGAGCCTGTCGGCTCCGGGGCGCATCGTTTTTCCCTGCGGCTCTCCGTGGCGCTTTCCGTGCCGCCGGCCCACTTGGTTCGTACCAGGGTCTTGACGCGGGCATGCCGTCGGGGCCACCTTGTTGCGCACCCGGTAAGGAAACTTTCCTAACAGAAGGGTCCCCCACAGTGCGCATGCGAACACTGACCCTCGCCGCGGCCTCGGCTGCCGCCCTGCTCGCCGCCGGAGTGCTCCCCGCGAGCGCCTCCGGCGCCACCCCCAAGTCGGCGCAGGAGGGTTCGGTCAGCGCGGCCTCCCTGCTCGCCAAGGTGACGTCCTGCTCGCAGATATCGAACGGCAAGTACCGTACGGACGACGAGACTTCGGCCACCATCCCGGTCTGCGGCAAGAACGGCGCCGTGTTCTGGAAGGCCGACATGGACATCGACTGCGACGGCCAGCGCACCTCGAAGTGCAACGAGAACGCCGACCCCTGGTACCAGGACGACACGGCGTTCCACCAGTCCAACGGCCAGCCCCTGAAGGCGGATTCACTCCCGTACATCGTGGTGCCCAGCTCCAGCAGCATCTGGAAGTACTCCAGCTACGGCATCAAGGGCGGCGGCGTGGTCGCCGTCGTCTACAACAACAAGGTCGAGTACGCCGTCGTCGGCGACACCGGCCCCACCAACATCATCGGCGAGGCCTCGTACGCAACGGCCAGCGCCCTCGGCATCGACCCCGACCCGGCGACGGGCGGCGCCGACTCCGGCGTGACGTACATCCTGTTCAAGAACTCGACGGTCTCCCCCATCGAGAGCCACAGCGCGGCGGTGTCGCTGGGCGACCAGCTGGCGAAGCAGTTCCTGGCGAACAACTGAGGCCGCGGAACAGCTGACTTGGGACAGAGCTGGGGCCCGTTGCCACGACTGTTCGCGGCAACGGGCCCCACCCGCACCCCAGTTGACCGGTGTGTCAGTTGGGCTGCCCGATCGGCCGGACGACGACGGTGTTGATGTCGACGCCGGCGGGCTGGCGGATCGACCAGAGGATCGTGTCGGCGATCTGGTCGGCGGTGAGGAGATGGCCGGGCGGCAGGCTGCCGTTGCCGTCCCAGAACGGGGTCTCCACCCGGCCCGGGGCGACCAGCGTCACGCCGATTCCGAACTCCGTGACCTCGCGCCGGGTGTTCTCGGCGAGACCGGTCATCGCCCACTTGGTCGCGCCGTAGATGTTGCCCGGGGTGTGCACGAACCCGGCGACGCTGCCGATCAGCACGATCCGGCCGTGCGTCTGCTTCAGCGCGTCGACGGACGCCCGGATCAGCAGGGCGGGACCGAGGACGTTGGTCAGCACCATCTCGGTCCACCCGGCCGGGTCGCCCTCGGCGACCGAATCGTGCGTGGCGACACCGGCGTTGGCGACGACCGCGTCGAGCCGCCCGAACTGTTTGAGCGTCGCCTCCACGGCGGCCTGCACCTCGCCGTACTCGGCGGCGCTCCCGGGGATGGTCAACAGGCCCTCGGGGTGGCCCAGTTGGGCGGCGAAGTCGTACAGGCGCTGCTCGCTGCGGCCGGTGACGGCCACCCGGCCCCCGGCGCTGAGGAGTTGACGGGCGACGGCAGCGCCGATCCCGCTGCCGCCGCCGGTTATGAGCGCGACGTGAGAGTTGTCGTTCATGGTGGTGGTCCCCCCGTGGGTCGGTGAACTCCGCGCAGTCGGAGGGGCAGTTCATCACCTTGAGCAGGCTCGAAGTCAAGCCGCCGAGATCACGGGCCCTTCCGACCCGTCGGGATCGCTTCACCCCGTCGCGATCACGGGCCGCCTCAGTCGGCCCGCACCGCCCTGTGCACGGTGTGCGTGGCAAGCACGAACACGTCGGCGCGCCGGTGCACGCTCGCCGGGTCCTCCGGGTCGACGAGCCGGTCGAGGGTGGACCGGTCCACGGCGTCCATCGCCTCGCCGTAGGTGTCACGCACCCGGGTCAGCCAGGTCGCGGCATAGGCGCGGACGCGGTCGGGGGCCGGGGCGGGCAGGTCGAGGAGGAAGCTGCGGCTGCCGGTGTGCTTGAGGCCGGCCGACTCCAGGAGGGCGGGCCAGTCCTCGGTCTCGGTGACGGCGCCGGGGAGGTCGGCGCGCATCTGCGCGAACCACTCGGCCTCGATCGCGTCGATCCGCGCCTCCAGGCCCGGGCGGCCGATGCCGAAGTCGCGCGGCAGGAACCGGGAGGGCAGGCCGCCCTCCATGATCGCGAGGGTGCCGCCGGGCGCGAGCCGCTGTGCGAACGCGGCGAGACCGGCACGCTGGTCACCGAGGTGATGCAGACTGCGGCCGGCCCACATGAGGTCGGCCGGGTACTCCAACTGCCCTAGAACCTCGGGCAGTTCACCGGTCAGCGTGCCGAAGCGGTCGCCGAAGCCCAGCCGGTCGGCGCGGGCGTTGGCCCGTTCCAAGAGCGGCTCGGAGAAGTCCACCGCGACGACCCGGGCACCCGGGAACGTCTCCGCGAACAGACACGCGACCACCCCGGGTCCGCTGCCCACGTCGACGATCAGCCCCGGATCGGTCCGCTCCTTCGCGAGCCACGCCATCGCCCGCTCGTACAGCGGCGCGAACAGCTCCGCCTGGGTCTCCAGCAGGGGACCCATGACGGCCCAGTCGAGGTCGGTGTGGTCGTGGTGGTGGTGTGCGTGCTTCTCGTCGTGCTCGTGCGCCATGGTGGTCACCCTCTCGTCCGCGTGCCGCCAGCCTGCGCCGACGCACCGTCCGGCGGCCACTCGCGTTGCCGAAGCGGCAAATAATGAGGTGCGGAACAGGTCGTCCCTCACCGAGCATGCCCACATGGACGACACGGTCGGCGTGATGGTGGACCGCTTCCTCGAAGACGGGTTCGTGAAGATCGAGGGCGCCTTCCCACCCCGGGTCGCCGAGCACTGCGCTCGGCTGCTCTGGCAGGAGACGGGCTACGACCCCGACGACCCCGGCACCTGGAAGGACCCGGTGGTGTGGGTGAGCGACATGGCCCAGGGCCCGTTCGCCGCCTCGGTCAACTCCCCTGCCCTGCATGAGGCGTTCGACCTCCTGGTGGGCGCCGGCCGCTGGCAGTCCCGGTACTCGGTGGGCAGTTTCCCGCTGCGCTTCCCGCACGCGACGGAGCCGGACGACGCCGGCTGGCACATCGAGGGCAGCTATGTCGCGGAGGGCGCGGAGAACGAGTGGCCGTACGCGAACCTGGCCTCGCGGGGCCGGGCGCTGCTGATGCTGATGCTCTACACCGAGGTCACCGAGGAGAACGCGCCGACCCGCATCCGGGTCGGCTCCCACCTCGACGTCCCGCGCGTCCTGGAACCGTACGGCGAGAAGGGCGCCTCGTCGCTCACCCTCGGCCCGAAGGTGGCCGAGGCGTCCGCCGGGCGCCCCCTCGCGTACGCCACCGGCAACCCCGGTGACGTCTACCTCTGCCACCCCTTCCTGGTCCACGCGGCCCAACCCCACCACGGCAACCGCCCTCGCTTCATGGGCCAGCCACCACTGATGCCAACGGTGCCGTACGAGTTGGACCGATCCAACGGCGACTATTCGGTGGTGGAGTTCGCGATCCGCCGCGGCCTGTCAAACAAGGGCTGACCCCCACGCCCCCTTCTTTAGGGGCGCGGGGAACTGCGCGACCAGCCACACACGGCCGGCAGCCAAAAACTCGACGCAACCAACGGCTCCTACAGCGGCGGGTACGCGTTGGCCATCAGCTGCTGGAACTGCGCAGAGAACCAGTGCCCGGACAACGGCGCATTCGGCAACGCACCCGACAGGTTGTTCCCGTTACGCGCGTTCCCCGTGTACGTCGGGTCGCACATCCGGTCGAACCCCTTGCCCTCGTCGTTGGCGATGGCCGTGCTGGACCCGTCCGACTCGCCCGGCGGCTTCATCCACACATACGCGTCGATCCCGGCGGCAGGAGCAGCCTGCGGCCGCTCGCCCAGACCCGCACCGGACTGGTTGCACCAGTTCCCGACCTGGATCCGACGGTCGTAGCGCCCGCCGTCAACGTACGTGTCCACACTGGTGGTCGCACCCGGACCGGTGGGCCGAGCGGAACCACCCCACCCGTTCCTCGACGTGTCGATCAGCATGCCGATACCGGAGTTGAAGCCCACGGACACCAACTCACTGCGGAACGCCTGGGCGTACGACAGCTCGTCCACGTAGCGGTTCCAGTCGACCCACTTGGACTGGCGCACGGAGACGCCGTTCACGCTGTCGTTGATGGTGAAGTTGTTCTCCTTCAGGGCGCTGTAGTTGGCCGTGTTGGTGATGAAGCCGGCCACGTCGTTCACGGTCGCGCCCTCGGCGTTCGCGGCCTGGTAGAAGAGGTTCGCGGAGGGGACGAAGTTGTCGTCCCAGCCGAGCCAGCCGTGGTGTCCGGCGTCGATGTAGTTGTAGACGTTGGGGATCGCGCCGAGCTTGTTCAGCGCGTAGCCGACGCCCTTCACGTAGTTGCCGTTGGCGAGCATCGTGTCGCACTGCGGGGTGGCCGTGGCCTTGCTGCCGGTGTTGGTCACGAGGTTGGGCAGCGAGTCGATCTCGATCGTGGTGACGATCCGCAGCGAGGCGTACTTGCTGTCGGCGAGGATCGCCGCGATCGGGTCGATGAACTCGGTCTCGTAGCGGCCGATTTCGGTCGGGCCGAGCTCACCGTTCGAGGCCAGGGCCGCGCAGTCGCGCCCGGGGAGGTCGTAGACGACGAGCTGGACGACCTCTTCGCCGGTGCCCTTCTGGGCGAGCGCCGCGTCGAGGTGGGCGCGCAGGCCCATCCCGCCGTTGACGCCGTTGATCGCGGCGATGCGGTCGAGCCAGACGCCGGTGGGCTGGTTGGAGACCCGGCTGCCGCCGGTCTCGGCCGCGGCCTTCGCGGACCACTCCGGGTTCACGTACACCTTGGCACCCGCGTACGGGTTGTCGACCCGTGTGCCGGGATCGGTGCCGCCACCCCCTCCCCCGCCGCTGCCGTCGTCGACGTTGCAGGTCACACCGTCGAGGGTGAAGGTGGTCGGCAGCGCGTTGGTGCCGCTGTAGGAGGCGTTGAAGCCGAAGCTGACCGAACTCCCGGTCCCCAGGCTCCCGTTGTACGTCTCGTTGGCCGCCGTGACGGCGGTACCGCTCTGGCTGATCTTCGCGTTCCAGCCGCTGGTGATCTTCTGGTTACCGGCGTACGACCACTTCGCGGCCCAACTCGACTTGGCGGCGCCGTTGTTGGTGATCGTGACGGCGGCGGTGAAGCCGGTGTCCCACTGGTTCTGCACCTTGTAGTCGACGCTGCACGGGATCGCGGCGATGCCGGTCTCCGCCGAGGGAGCGGCGGCGACCGCCGTCCCCGAGGCCCCGGCGACGAGCACCAAGGCAGCGAGCAACGCTGTTCTGGTACGGCTCATGAGTGCGGGTTTCCTTGTCTGTGAAGGAAGCTGGTTGCGGGTGCTGTTGGATCGGTGTCCGTGAAGGAAGGTGGTTGCGGATGCTGTTGGACCGGTCCAGGGCGCCTATCCGTTGAGGGCGCGCAGATGGTCACGCAGCCCGATGCCGTACGCGGTGGGCGTACCGGCGTAGTCGGAGATCAGTGACGGACCCGCGGAACAGTCCCAGGTGTTCCAGGTCCAGCCGAGATACGAGAGCCCGCGGTCGTCGAACCACTTCATGACCTGGTCGACGAAGGCGTGCGAGCAGGTGTTCTCGCCGATCTCCCCTGCCACCAGCGGCACTTGGGCCGCGACGGGGGCGAGTGTGGAGTTCCAGCAGCTCTCGCTCGCGCAGGTGTTGAAGTTGTACACGTGGTACGCGGCGACGAGATTGCCGGTCGGATCGGTGGGTTTGTAAGTCAGCCACTGGCTCAGGTCGTTCGAGTACGCGAGCCCGCCGGCCATGATCACGTTCGTGGCGCCGGTCGACCGTACGGCGTCGACGAGATCCTGCATACCGGCGACCTCGTACCCGATGCCGGGGCAGGTGCCGCCGTCGCGCCAGCACTGCCACGCCTGGGTGGTCGTGGAGGTGGCCCGGTCCGGGTAGGGCTCGTTGAACAGGTCGAACGCGACGGCCTGGTCACCCTTGAAGGTGCTGGCGACCGAGGACCAGAACGACGGTGTGTACTGCGCGTCCGGCATCGGCTTCTGGCAGGTGGCGTGCACGTCGGAGCAGCCCGCCGAGTTGCCGGTGTACTGGCCGTAGGTCCAGTGCAGTTCGACGATCGGGGTCATGCCGTGCGCCTCGACCTTCGCCACCAGGTCCTTCACGGCGGCGATGTAGTTGGCGCCCGCGTACTCGGGCTTGATGTTCGAAAGCCCCAGCCAGCACTCCTCGTTGAGCGGAATGCGGACCGTGTTCGCCTTCCAGTCGGCGATCGCCGCGACGGCCGCGTCGTCCACGGGACCGTCCCAAATGCCGTAGCCCTGCACGCACATGAACTCGCCGCCGGAGCGGTTGACGCCGAGCAGACGGCGGTTGGTGCCGTCGGCGTCCACGAGCTTGTTGCCGGAGACGTGCAGTGCGGGTGCGGTGCCGTTGGTCGGCGGTGAGGTCGGAGGCGGCGACGTGGGTGGTGTCGGCTCCGCATCGACGTTGCAGGTCGTCCCGTTGAGCTTGAACGCGGACGGTACGGCGTTGCTCCCCGACCAGTTGGCGAGGAACCCGGCGCTCACGCTCGCGCCGGTGCCGAGCGCGCCGTTCCAGCTCTCGTTGGTCGCGGTGACCGTCGTGGCGGACTGGGACCACTTGGCGTTCCAGCCCTGGGTGACCTTCTGGCCGCCGGCGAAGTCGAAGCCGAGGCTCCAACTGCTCACCGGTGCCATGTTGTTGGTGATCCGCACTGAACCCTGGAAGCCGGTGTCCCACTGGCTGGTGACCGAGTACTCCACCGTGCACGCGGGAGTGGCACCGGACGCCGTGACGACCGGAACGACCAATGCCCCGACAAGGGCGGTCGCGCCGGCGACGGCTAAAAGCATTGAACGCGGGGGGTGTCGCATGAGCGACTCCTTGCAGCTCGGGCGCGTCGCACGGACGCGTCGACTGACGGAATCGCTCCCACTGGTGTCCAGGAAGGTAGCGCCAAGTGACGGTAAAGGACAGGGGAGTCACAGACTTTCGCTGACTTTCCCCCAACTGACACCTGTCGAATCTTTTCGACTCCGTAAGCACCTTGACGGCTCACACCCCCGTCCCCACGATGGGAGCGCTCCCACTGGTTCAAGGCTTGTTGCTGCTCCGCCCCCACCCCTCCGAGCCGCAAGGAGGAACCAGCACATGCACCCCAGAAGGAGACGCCGTTTGACGCGGCGACTGTGGACCGCTGTCGTGGCGGCCCTCGCACTTCCCGTCTCGATGCTCGCGACGGGCACAACTCCCGCCCAGGCGGCGACAGTTCAGTGCAGCGTGGACTACAAGACCAACGACTGGGGCTCCGGCTTCACCGCGGATCTGACCCTCACCAACCGGGGTACGGACGCGATCAACGGCTGGACCCTGACGTACAGCTACGCCGGCAACCAGAAACTCAGCAACGGCTGGAACGGCACCTGGTCCCAGTCCGGCAGCGCGGTCTCGGTGACGAACGCGTCGTACAACGGAACGATCGCCGCGGGCGCCGCCGTCTCGACCGGCGCCCAGTTCAGCTACAGCGGCACCAACACCGCGCCCACCTCGTTCGCGGTCAACGGCACCACCTGCGCCGGCGCGCACCAGCCGCCGATCACCGTGCTGACCAGCCCGAGCGCGGGCGCGATCTACACGCAGGGGGCGGCGGTCCCGCTCGCGGCGACCGCGGCGGCGGCCGACAACGCGACGATCAGCAAGGTCGAGTTCTACGACGACACCACGCTGCTCGGCACGGACACGAGCTCGCCGTACTCACTCTCCGCCTCTGGATTGACCGTGGGCAGTCACTCACTGGTGGCGAAGGCCTACGACAGTCTGGGCGCGTCCGGGGAGTCGACTCCGGTCGGCATCACGGTCGCCTCGGGTCCTGCGGTGGTGGCCTCACCGGCCCAACTCGGCGTCCAGCAAGGCAAGTCGGGCACGTACGCGGTGTCGCTGTCCACGCAGCCGTCGTCGAACGTGACCGTCACGACGGCCCGCGCGAGCGGCAACACGGGGTTGTCCGTCACCGGTGGCGCGTCACTGACCTTCACGCCGTCGAACTGGAACACCGCGCAGACGGTGACCCTCACGGCGGACGCGTCGGGCACCGGTTCGGCGTCCTTCGAGTCGACGGCGACGGGGTTCACCAAGGCGACGGTCACCGTGACGGAGCTGGCGGCGGCGAACGCGTACGACGCCCGCTTCCTGGACCTGTACGGGAAGATCACCAACCCGGCGAACGGCTACTTCTCGCCCCAGGGCATCCCCTACCACTCGGTGGAGACCCTGATCGTCGAGGCGCCGGACCAGGGGCACGAGACCACGTCGGAGGCGTACAGCTATCTGCTGTGGCTGCAGGCGATGTACGGCAAGGTGACGGGCGACTGGTCCAAGTTCAACGGCGCCTGGGCTCTCATGGAGAAGTACATGATCCCGACCCACGCCGACCAGCCGACGAACTCGTTCTACAACGCCTCGAAGCCGGCGACCTACGCGCCCGAGCTGGACACACCGAACGAGTATCCGGCGAAGCTCGACACCTCGGTGCCGGTGGGATCGGATCCGATCGCCGGTGAACTGAAGACCGCATACGGTACGGACGATGTCTACGGTATGCACTGGCTGGAGGACGTCGACAACACCTACGGCTACGGCGACACGCCGGGCGGCGGGTGCGAGGCGGGGCCGACGGCGAGCGGGCCGTCGTACATCAACACCTTCCAGCGCGGGCCGCAGGAGTCGGTGTGGGAGACGGTGCCGCAGCCCACCTGCGACGCCTTCAAGTACGGCGGCACGAACGGGTACTTGGACATCTTCACCGGTGACTCCTCGTACGCCAAGCAGTGGAAGTACACCGACGCGCCGGACGCCGACGCGCGGGCCGTGCAGGCCGCGTACTGGGCCGACGTGTGGGCGAAGGAGCAGGGCAAGGGCTCCGACGTCTCCACGACCGTCGGCAAGGCGGCGAAGATGGGCGACTATCTGCGCTACGCCATGTACGACAAGTACTTCAAGAAAATCGGCAACTGCGTCGGACCGTCCACCTGCCCGGCCGGGACCGGCAAGGACGCGTCGGACTATCTGCTGTCCTGGTACTACGCGTGGGGCGGCGCCAATGACACCAGCGCGGGGTGGGCCTGGCGGATCGGGTCCAGTCATGTGCACGGGGGTTATCAAAACCCGTTGGCCGCCTACGCGTTGAGTTCGTACGCGGACTTGAAGCCCAAGTCCACTACGGGTGCGGCGGATTGGGGTACCTCGCTGTCGCGGCAGCTGGAGTTCTACCGCTGGCTGCAGTCGAGTGAGGGTGCCATCGCCGGTGGCGCCACGAACAGTTGGCAGGGGCGGTACGCGAGTCCGCCGGCCGGGACGTCGACGTTCTACGGCATGTACTACGACCAGCAGCCCGTGTATCACGACCCGCCGTCCAACCAGTGGTTCGGGTTCCAGGCGTGGTCGATGGAGCGGGTCGCCGAGTACTACCAGCAGACGGGGAACGCGAGCGCGAAGGCGGTTCTCGACAAGTGGGTGGCCTGGGCGTTGTCCAAGACCACGGTCAATCCGGACGGGACGTATCTGATTCCCTCGACGTTGCAGTGGTCGGGGCAGCCGGACACGTGGAACGCGTCAAGTCCCGGTGCCAATGCGGGACTTCATGTCACCGTGGCCGACTACACCAATGACGTGGGTGTGGCCGCCGCGTATGCCAAGACGCTGACGTACTACGGCGCGAAGTCCGGTAACGCGGCGGCGAAGACGACCGCGAAGGCGCTGCTCGACGGGATGTGGGGCAACTACCAGGACAGTCTGGGGGTTGCCGTTCCGGAGACCCGCGCGGACTACAACCGGTTCGACGACAGTGTGTATGTGCCGAGTGGGTTCAGCGGGACGATGCCGAACGGGGACGCGGTCAACTCCGCTTCTACGTTCGCCTCGTTGAGGTCCTTCTACAAGAACGATCCGGCTTGGTCGAAGATCCAGAGTTATCTGGCGGGTGGGGCCGCGCCGGTCTTCACGTATCACCGGTTCTGGGCTCAGGCGGATGTCGCCTTGGCCATGGGGTCGTACGCGGAGCTTCTCGAATAGCCCCCGCGAGGCGCTCCGCGGGTTGGGTGGTTGTTCGGCTGCGGGTCCGTTGTGGCTGGTCGCGCAGTTCCCCGCGCCCCTGAAGGGGCGCTGCAGCCCCCCGAGTTCCCACGGAACCGCTTCGAAGCTCCGCGTGCGTGGCCCCGTCACCTGACGGCGGGGCCTACCGGCCGGGCGGCCCCCACCCGCACTGGGGGTCGCCCGGCTCCTGCGTCCTGAACACCTCTTCATGAGAGGACCTCCCGTGCGAAGAACCCGAGTTCTCACGGCCGTACTCGCCCTCGCCGCCGGGCTGTTGGTGGGTAGTCCGTCCGCCCTCGCCGCGAACGCGCCCAGAGCGACGCTCGCGGCCGACACGTACACATGGCACAACGCCCGGATCGACGGGGGCGGGTTCGTGCCCGGCATCGTCTTCAACCGGAAGGAGAAGAACCTCGCCTACGCCCGGACCGACATCGGCGGGGCCTATCGCTGGCAGGAGTCGACGAAGACCTGGACGCCGTTGCTGGACTCGGTCGGGTGGGACGAGTGGGGGCACACCGGGGTGGTGAGTCTCGCGTCCGACTCCGTCGACCCGGACAAGGTGTACGCGGCCGTCGGCACGTACACGAACAGCTGGGATCCGACGAACGGGGCCGTGCTCAGGTCCGGTGACCGGGGCGGGAGTTGGCAGAAGACCGACCTCCCGTTCAAGCTCGGCGGGAACATGCCGGGGCGCGGTATGGGTGAGCGGTTGGCCGTCGATCCCAACAAGGACAGCGTGTTGTATCTGGGGGCACCCAGCGGGAAGGGATTGTGGCGGTCCACGGACTCCGGGGTCACCTGGTCGCAGGTGACGAACTTCCCCAACGTCGGTAACTACGTGCAGGATCCGACCGACACGAGCGGGTACGCCAACGACAACCAGGGCATCGTGTGGGTCACCTTCGACGAGTCGACGGGTACGGCCGGCAGCTCGACCAAGACCATCTACGTCGGGGTCGCCGACCAGGCCAACGCCGTGTACCGGTCGACGGACGCGGGGGCCACGTGGTCGCGGGTGGCCGGGCAGCCCACCGGTTATCTGGCGCACAAGGGTGTACTGGATGCGGTCAACGGTTATCTGTACATCGCATACAGCGACAAGGGCGGCCCGTACGACGGCGGCAAGGGGCAGTTGTGGCGGTACGCCACCGCTACCGGCGCCTGGACGAACATCAGCCCGGTCGCCGAGGCCGACACCTACTACGGGTTCAGCGGGTTGACCGTCGACCGGCAGCATCCCGGGACCGTGATGGCGACGGCGTACAGCTCCTGGTGGCCGGACACGCAGATCTTCCGCTCCACGGACAGCGGCGGCACCTGGACGAAGGCCTGGGACTACACGTCGTATCCCAACCGTGCGAACCGCTACACCATGGACGTGTCGTCCTCGCCCTGGCTGACCTTCGGGGCGAACCCGTCGCCGCCCGAACAGGCCCCGAAACTGGGCTGGATGACCGAGTCGCTGGAGATCGACCCGTTCAACTCGAACCGCATGATGTACGGGACGGGGGCGACGCTCTACGGCACGGAGAACCTGACCAACTGGGACAGCGGCGGCCAGTTCACCGTGAAGCCGATGGTGCAGGGGCTGGAGGAGACGTCCGTCAACGACCTCGCCGCTCCCCCGTCCGGCGGGGCCCAACTCCTCAGCGCGCTGGGCGACATCGGCGGGTTCCGGCACACGGATCTGACCAAGGTCCCCTCGATGATGTTCACTTCGCCGAACTTCACGACGACCACGAGCCTCGACTTCGCGGAGGCCAACCCCAACACCGTGGTGCGCGTGGGCAATGTGGACTCGGGGGCGCACATCGCGTTCTCGACGGACAACGGCGCCAACTGGTTCGCGGGGACCGACCCTTCGGGCGTGAGCGGTGGGGGGACGGTGGCCGCGGCGGCCGACGGGAGCCGGTTCGTATGGAGTCCGGCGGGTGCGGGTGTGCAGTACACGACAGGCTTCGGCTCGTCCTGGGCCACGTCCAGCGGTATCCCGGCGGGCGCGATCGTCGAGTCGGACCGGGTGGACGCGAAGACCTTCTACGGCTTCAAGTCCGGTCATTTCTACGTCAGTTCGGACGGCGGGGCGACCTTCACCACGTCGGCGGCGACCGGCCTCCCCAGCGGTGACAGCGTGCGCTTCAAGGCGCTGCCCGGCACGAAAGGGGACGTGTGGCTGGCGGGCGGCGCGAGCGACGGGGCGTACGGGCTGTGGCACTCCACGGACTCCGGCGCCGGCTTCACCAAGCTCGGAGGCGTCGACCAGGCCGACACCATCGGCTTCGGCAAGGCGGCGACCGGTGCCTCGTACCAGACTCTCTACACCAGCGCGAAGATCGGCGGCGTACGCGGCATCTTCCGCTCGACCGACAAGGGCGCGACCTGGACGCGGATCAACGACGATGCGCATCAATGGGGTTGGACGGGTGCGGCCATCACCGGTGACCCGAGGGTGTTCGGGCGGGTGTATGTGTCGACGAACGGGCGCGGGGTCGTCTACGGCGACTCCTCCGCCGCCGGCGACGGAGGCAGCGGAGGTGGTGGTGGCACCGATCCGACCCCCACGGGCGCCTGCACGGTCACGTACAAGATCACGAACCAGTGGGCGGGCGGTTTCCAGGCCGACGTGCAGGTGACGAACACCGGGTCAACCGCCTGGAACGGCTGGGCACTTGGCTGGTCCTTCGCCGACGGGCAGCGGATCGGGCAGCTGTGGAACGCCGATTACACCCAGTCGGGCGCGGCGGTGACGGCGAGGAACGTGAGCTGGAACGGCACGGTGGCGGCGGGCTCTTCGGTGGGGTTCGGGTTCACGGGGAGCTGGTCGGGGGTGAACTCGAAGCCGGGTGCGTTCAAGGTGGGCGATCAGAGCTGCACGGTGACCTGACGAGGGGCGCGCATCTCAAAGGTGCGCGCCCTTCACTTCAACGTCACAAATCGATTACCTCTCCTTCGCACATCTCACGCCGCTCTTATATCGGGCGTTAAGTTCAACCCCCAACTAATCGCCAGGGGGACCCCATGTCGTACCAGTCGCCACCACCCGTGCCGCCCTCGCCCGAGCCCGCCCCGACGCCGCCGGGGCCCACATGGGCCCGTACGTATGTGGCCGTCCCCGCCGCGATCGCCCTCTTCGTCGTGGGTGCGGTGATCGGGGCCGCGGGCAACAACAGTGGTGGCGACAGCGACAAGACGAGTGCCGAGCCCGCCGCTACGAAGACGGTCACCGACACCAGGACCGTTACCGCCGCGCCCAAGGCAGCCGAGGTCGAGAAGGCCGAGCCCGCGCCGACGGTCACCGTCACGAAGACCGTGAAGGCCAAGGCGGCGGCGACGAGCGACGACGCGCCGTCCGGCAAGGCCCTGTTCAAGGTGTGGGGCAGCGCGCCGTCCGGTGTCGACATCACCTACGGCAGCGACGGGACCAACCTCCAGGGCAAGGGCCTGCCCATGGAGAAGACCATGACGGTGGACAGCGACGCGCTGTACTACCAGATCACCGCGCAACTCCAGGGCGGTGGCAATGTCCACTGCTCCATCACCATCGACGGGAAGACCAAGTCCGGTCAGGCGCAAGGGGGTTACAACATCTGCTCGGCCCAGCTGAACTCCGACTTCAGCGGCGGGTTCAGCTGAGCCGACAGACGCTGATCGGTCGGCGGTTCTCGGTCCTACGGCGTGAACACCGTGGGCCGAGGCGCCGTCGTCATCCCGTCGCCGATGTAGAAGCTCGGGTGCGGCGGTTGATTGTATGCAGTGTTCTGCCAGGCCAGGGCCGTGCGGTACTGGGTGTCGTGGAGCAGGGTGGTGATCCTGGTGGTCGTCTCGTACGGGGTCGAGTAGATCCGTAGCGCCGTGTTGTCCGTGGTGGGCCAGACGACCTCCTCGCGCCAGTCGCCGAGGATGTCCCCGGACAGGGTCGGGGTCGCCTTGGTGCTGTTGTTGGAGTGGACTCCGGCGCCGGTCAGGAGGCGGGTGTCGGCGGTCGTGCCGTACTTGTCGATGTGGGTGGCGTCGAGGAGTTCGCGCACCGGGTCGCCGTCCCACCAGGACAGGAAGTTGGTGCTGGAGGGCTTGCGGGTCGACACCACCGTGCCCTTGGGATTGCGGACGCCGCTCTCCGACGCCGACCAGGACTCGGCGCCCGCGCTGCCCGCCCAGATGTCGCCGGAGACACCGCGGCCGTTGTCACCGTTGGCCGGTGTGGACCAGATGACCGCGCCGGTCTTGGCGTCGGCCATCCACGAGGACGGTTTCGACGCGTCCTCGTCGACCTTGAACTCCTCCAGCCCCGGACGGGACGGGTCCAGGTCGCCTACGTGCAGGGCGTCTCCGTGGCCGTTCTTCGTGGTCCACAGGCCGGAGCCGTTGTCGTCGACGGCCATCGAGCCGTACACGATCTCGTCCTTGCCGTCCCCGTCGACGTCCGCGATCGCCAACTGGTGGTTGCCCTGGGCGTCGTAGCCCTTGCCGGTGTTGGTCGAGGAGTTGGTGTCGAAGGTCCAGCGGCGGGTGAAGGCGCCGTTCCGCCAGTCCCAGGCGGCGATCACCGTGCGCGTGTAGTAGCCGCGCGCCATGATCAGCGAGGGGCGGGAACCGTCCAAGTAGGCGGTACCGGCGAGGAACCGGTCGACGCGGTTGCCGTACGAGTCGCCCCAGGAGGAGACCGTGCCGCGCGCCGGAACGTAGTCGACGGTGCTCATCGCCCTGCCGGTCCGGCCGTTGAACATGGTCAGGTACTCGGGGCCCGACAGGACGTAGCCGCTCGAATTGCGGTAGTCCGCCGCCGAGTTGCCGATGACGGTGCCCGCGCCGTCGACCGTGCCGTCGGCCGTCTTCATGGCGACCTCGGCCTTGCCGTCGCCGTCGTAGTCGTACACCTGGAACTGTGTGTAGTGCGCGCCCGAGCGGATGTTGCGGCCCAGGTCGATGCGCCACAGGCGGGTGCCGTCGAGGGTGATCCCGTCGAGGATCGTGTCGCCGGTGTAGCCGGACTGGGAGTTGTCCTTGGCGTTCGTGGGCTGCCACTTGAGGACGAAGTCGAGCCGGCCGTCGCCGTCGAGGTCGCCGACGGAGGCGTCGTTGGCCTCGTAGGTGTACGCGACTCCATCGGGGGTGGTGCCACCGGCGGGCGGGGTGATCGCGACGTCCTCGTAGCCGGTGCGGAACTGGATCGCGTGGACCGAGTCGGCCTGCTCCGCACCGCCGACGATCGCGCGGACCGTGTAGTCGGCCTGGGCGGGCGCGCCGGCGTGGAAATAGTTCGTGGAACCCGTGATCGGGGCCGAGTTGACCTTCGTACCGGCCCGGTAGACGTTGAAGGAGACGTCGTCGGGATCGGTCCCGAGCCAGCGCCAGCTGACCAGATTGCCGCTGTCCGTGTGGACGCTGACGACGCCCCGGTCGAGGGCCTCGACCTGGCGGGCGGTGGCGGCCTCGGCGGTCGTGCTGGTGGTGAGGGTGGTGAGTCCGGCGGCGATCAGGGCCGCGACGGTGGTCAGGGCGGAGAGTACGGCCCTTCGTCTGCGGGGGTGGCGGGGCGGGTGAAGTGGATGCACGTGCGGGTGCGGGTGACTCACGTGGCGTACCTCCTGGGAGGACGGACGGGTTGCGTACCGTCAGTCGCCGCTGTCCGTGAGCAAGTTGCCGTACCTTTCGGCCAGTTGAGCCACCGTGCGCGCGATCCGGTCGCGCAGCTCGGGCGGTGCCAGGACCTCGATGTCCGTGCCCAGGCGCAGGAACTCGCCGTGCGCGTGCTCGACGGACTCGATCGGGACCGACATCAGGGTCCAACCGTCCGGCTCTGCCCGCCCGTTGACGGGGACCGCCCGTGCGAGCGTCGCCCCGGGCGCCAGCCGGACCACCGCCTCGCCGCGGAACAGGCGGTCGTGGAAGTCCCGTTGGTGGGCCGTCCAGTACGCGGCCAGGTCGAAATCCTCCGGGCGGGTGAACTCCTCGCCGGAGGTGGCGGAGGAGGCGTCGAGTTCCAGGATCTGGTCGACGCGGAAGGTGCGGGGTCCGGGGCCGGCGACGACGTACCAGCGGCCCGCCTTCAGCACGAGCCCGTACGGCTCCAGTCGGCGCCGTACGTCGGTCGGTTCGCGCCAGCGCCGGTACATGGCATACAGCACACGGTTGTTCCATACGGCGTCGGCGACTGTATGCAGGAATGGTGTGTCGTCGGCATCCGCGTACCAGCCCGGCGCGTCCAGGTGGAACCGGCCGCTGATCCGGTCGACGTGCTCGCGCAGTTCGGCGGGCAGGGCCGCGCGCACCTTCAACTGGGCGGCGGCGAGCACCGGGCCGAGGCCCAGTTCGGCGGCCGGTCCCGGCGCGCCCGCGAGAAACAGGGCCTCGGCCTCGTCCGTGGTGAGGCCGGTCAGGCGGGTGCGGTAGCCGGCGAGGAGGTGGTAGCCGCCGGCGTGACCCGCGTCGCCGTACAGCGGGACGCCCGCCGCGCTCAGTGCCTCGACGTCCCGGTAGACCGTGCGGACCGAGACCTCCAGCGCCTCGGCGAGCTGGGCGGCGGTCATCCGGCCGCGGGTCTGGAGCAGGAGGAGGATCGAGACGAGTCGGCTGGACTTCACTGACACATGGTGGCAGTGAAGTGGTCCTAGCGTCCTGCCATGCCCTTCACGGAGAAACTGCTGACCGTGCCACCGCCGATCGAGGTGGCCGGGCGGCACATCAAGCGCTACCACGTCACCGCCGACCCGGCGGGGATCGCACCCGAGGTGAAGAAGGCGGCGTACGCGATCCTGCCGGAGCTGCTTCCGGAGCCGGACGGCACTCCCCCGGCCACGTTCGTCGTGCTGCACCGGGGCGGCGACGACGGCGCCTATCTGAACGCGTACAGCTGGGTGTGGGACAACGTCCTGCACTTCCGGGGCGCGTCGGCGGGCCAGCCGGTGCTCGGCTGCCCCGACTACGACCCCACCCACTTCATCACTCCCGACCTGCCGTGGATCGGCTGTGTCTGGGAGCTGCCGCCGATCCTGCACGAACGGGACGCCTGGGTACGGCACTTGCTCGCGCCCGAAGTCCCGGACCTCGACGCCTACCTGGCCGACTCCCTGCTCGACGGAACCACTGGAGACCGCTCATGAGCAGCCCGCACGACTTCGACTTCCTCCACGGCGAGTGGGAAGTCGCGAACCGTCGCCTCACCGACTTCCTTCAACCCGGCAGCGGCTGGGAGGAGTTCGAGGGCACCAGCCGTTGTTGGCCTCTCTTCGACGGCGCCGCGAACGTCGACGAGATCGACATGCCGTACCTCGGTTCGAAGGGGCTGACCCTGCGGCTCTTCGACCGGGAGACCGAACAGTGGTCCCTGAACTGGTCGTCGAGCCGCACCGGGAAGCTGTTCCCGCCGGTGACCGGCCAATTCGAGGACGGCCGGGGCGAGTTCTACGGCGACGACACCCACGACGGAAAGGACGTACGGGTGCGGTTCGTCTGGTCGGGGGTCTCCGCGAGCGGCGCCCGGTGGGAGCAGGCGTTCTCCGTGGACGACGGGGCGAGCTGGGTGACCAACTGGACGATGGACTTCACCCGGCCGGGGGCTGCCTGAAGTCCGCCGACGGTTTCCTGAAGGCCAGGATCGTGAACTCGGGATCCGCGCGCGGCCGTTCCTGGTCCGGCAGCAACTCCAGCTCCCCGGCGAACCGTTCGCTGAGCGGTTCGCCGGGTGGCAGCATCGTGAACCAGCCCCGGTGCAGATCCACGACGGTGCTGCGCGGGCTGCGCCCCTGGCCGTGGCCGCGGAAGGTCGCCGTGCCGGCCGAGTGGAGGCCGTGTTCGGCGGCGTAGGTACGGACGTGGTCGGCGCTGTCCTGGGCGGGGCGGCGTGGGCGGGGTGCCAGGACGGCGTCGATGTCGCTGCCCACGTCGTGGGCGGCGGCCTTGTCGACCGTCGTGATGTACACGCCGCCGGGGCGGAGCACCCGCGCGCACTCCGCGACGATCGCCCCGGCGTCCTGCGGGCCGTCCACCAGGTGCAGCAGCCATACGGTCGTCACCGCGTCGAACACCCCGTCCGGAAACGGGAGTTGGCGGCTGTCCGCGAGGACGATCGCACCGGGCAGCCGGGCTGCCGCCGTGCGGGTCATCGCGGGTGCGGCGTCGAGGCCCGTCACCTGAAGGCCAGGGCGGGCAGCGGCCAGGCGGCGGGTGACGATGCCGGTGCCGCAGGCCACGTCCAGGAGGTTGCGGGCGGTCTGCGGGACGAGGCCCAGTACCGCCTCGGCGGCCGCGGCGGCGCGGGGCTCACCGCCGCGGGTCGCGTCGTACGCGTCGGCTTCCTTGTCGTAGTCGAGCACGCGCCTCTGCCCCCCGTCTCTCCCCTTCGCCCTCCGCTCAGCTCGCGCCGTGTCCCGGGGCCAAGTCCTCGACCCTGCGCGCCAGTTGGAAGTCCAGCTCGGTGATCGCGCCGCCGACACTGTGGGTGTTCACGGTGAGGGTGACGGTGTTGTAGCCGAGGGTCAGGTCGGAGTGGTGGTCGAGTTCCTCCTGGACCTGGGCGATGTGGACGACCATCGCGGTGGCCGCGAAGTGGGAGGCGAGGCGGTACGCGCGGGTGAGGCGGTCGGTGTCGACGGACCAGCCGGGGAGTTCCGCGAGGCGGTCCTCGATCTCCTTCTGCGGCAGCGGGACGACGGGCATGGCCGCACTCCTTCCTCGAGGTCGGGTCTCTGTTCAGCGTGCCACAGGCCGCGGGTCCCGGGCGGGTGGTCGCGCCCCTGGTCAGACGGGTGCCCGGCGGTCAGCCCGGTACGCGTTCCGCCGCGAGGTCGTCCGCGAGGACGGCGATCGCGGCGCGGCCCTCGACCTGCTGGACCCAGTCGTGCGGCAGGCCGTGGTCGCCGTACCGGGCGCCGAGGAGGTTGCCGCAGATGGAACCGGTGGAGTCGCTGTCGCCGGAGTGGTTGACGGCGAGGAGCAGCGCGGCCCGCACGTCGCTCGCGACCAGCGCGCTGTAGACGCCGATCGCGAGGGCCTCCTCCGCGACCCAGCCCGCGCCGAGGGACTCGACCTTCTCGGCGGTGGGCGAGCCCTCGGCGGCCAGGTCGAGGGCCTGGTGGAGGGCGGCCGAGGTCTCCTCGTGGCCGGGGTGGCGCTCCAGGAGCCGTAGCGCGCGCAGGACCGAGCCTTCGAGGGAGTCCCCGGCGACCAGGTGCGCGACGATGGCGGCGAACGCGCCCGCCGCGTAGTAGCCGGTGGGGTGGCCGTGGGTGATCTGGGCGCCGCGGGCCGCCGTCGCGAAGGCCCCGTCGGCGGTGTCGACCAGGCCGAAGGGGGCCGAGCGCATCACCGTGCCGCAGCCCTTGGAGTCCGGGTTGACGCGGCCGGGCTTGCCGTCGAGGGGAAGCCACGGGTCGGGCGCGTACATCTGGGCGACCCCGGACAGGCAGGCGTTGCCGGGGGCGCGGCGGGAGTACAGCCAGGGCTGGGCGAGCAGGCCGGACGTGACGCTGTCGCCCGGCGCCGGCTTGGACTGGGTCTCCAGCCAGCGTTCGTACGCCTCGCGCAGCAGCGTGGACCAGGCACCGCCGATGCCCTTCTCCCGTTCCCGCGCGTGGGCGGTGATGAGCGCCTCGACGGTGAACAGGGTCATCTGGGTGTCGTCGCTGATCAGGCCTACAGCGCTGTGCGCGCCGGGCGCGTACCCGGTCACCCCGCGCTGTCCGTGGCTCGCGCGGATGCGGTCGAGGGAGGCGAACTCGATCGGGTAGCCGAGGGCGTCGCCGACCGCGCCGCCGAGGAGGCAGCCGCGGACTCTGGACCGGTACAACGCCGTGGCCTCCCCCAGAGAGTTCCCGGCGGCCTGCCCGGAGGGGATCCTCGACTCGTTCACGTGCGTGCTCCTTCGACTACGGTCGTGTGTATGACCATTGTCCCGACCCGCTCCGACAGCGCCGACGCCGCCCCGGCCGGCAGGGGTGTCGGCCCGTTGCTGCGGGCCTGGCGGGAGCGGCGGCGGGTCAGTCAGCTGGAGCTGGCGTTGCGGGCCGACTCCTCGGCGCGGCACATCAGCTTCGTCGAGACGGGACGGTCCCGGCCCAGCGAGGAGATGGTGCTGCGCCTCGCCGAGCACCTGGACGTGCCGGTGCGGGAGCGCAACTCCCTTCTGCTGGCGGCCGGTTACGCCCCGCGCTATCCCGAGACCCCGCTGGACGACCCGGCGTTGGACGCGTTGCGCGAGGGTCTGGAGCGGCTGATTCAGGGCTATGAGCCGTATCCCGCGCTGGTGGTCGACGCGACGTACACGGTCGTCGCGGCGAACCGGGGCATCACCATGCTCCTGGACGGCGTACCGGAGTTCCTCCTCCAACCCCCGCTCAACGCGATGCGGTTGACGCTCCACCCCGAGGGCATGGCACCGCGCATCCGGAATCTGCGTGAGTGGCGCGGGCATCTCCTCGCGCAGATGGAACGGCAGATCGCCCTGCACCGCTCCGAGCCGCTGCGGGCGCTGTACGAGGAGGTCAGGGCGTACCCGGCGCCCGAGACGGCCGACGACGGAGCCGAACACCCCCAGCCCGTCCCGCACTTCGCGCTGCCGATGCGGATCGGGCACGACGGCCGGGTGCTGTCCTTCGTCTCCTCGATCGCCACGTTCAACACCCCCATGGACGTGACGGTCTCGGAGCTGGCGATCGAGACCTTCCTCCCGGCCGACCCGGCGACCGCCAAGTACCTGCACGCGCTGGGAGACTGACGGATGATCACCTCCGAACCGCTGAGAGAGTGGCCGGAACATGGCACACTGCCCCCAGACTTCGGCGCGTATGGGGAGGCGTGGCTGTGAGTGAACGACGGCCCGCGCCCACGGTGGGTCAAGTGGTGCTGGGCAGAAGGCTGCAGGAGCTGCGTGAGGCGGCCGGCATCAAGCGTGAGGAGGCCGCGCACGTCCTGCGGGTGGCCCCGGCGACCGTACGGCGGATGGAGATGGCCGAGGTCGCGCTCAAAGTGCCGTACGTCCAGGTGCTGTTGACGACGTACGGGGTGTCCGAGGAGGAGACCGACGCGTTCGTCGCGCTCACCGAGGAGGCGAACCAGCCGGGCTGGTGGCAGCGGTTCCACGACGTGCTGCCGGAGTGGTTCAGCCTGTACGTGAGCCTGGAGGGCGCCGCCGGGCTGATCCGTTCCTACGAACCGCACTTCGTGCCGGGCCTGTTGCAGACCGAGGAGTACGCGCGGGCCGTGCTGGAGGCCGGGACGATCGGGCAGACCGGTCCCGAGACCATCGAGCGGCATGTGTCGCTGCGGATGGCGCGGCAGGGGCTGTTGGAACGGGACAATCCGCCGCACCTGTGGGTCATCATGGACGAGACCGTGCTGCGCCGGCCGGTGAGCATGCGCGGCGAGGTCATGCGCGAACAGCTCGACAGACTCCTGGAGTTCGGCGAACGCGACCGGATCACGCTCCAGGTCGCCGAGTTCGAGAACGGTCCGCACCCGGGGACGTACGCCCCCTTCTCGCTGTTCCGTTTCACCGAACCGGAGCTGCCCGACATGGTGTTCACCGAGTACCTGACCGGCGCCCTGTACCTGGACTCCCGTACGGAGGTCTCCGCGCATCTGGAGGTCCTCGACCACATGACGGCGCACGCCGCGTCCGCACAGCGCACCAAGAAGATCCTGCGGGACTACCGCGAGACCTTCTGAGCACGGTCCAACACACAGCACGGTTCCCGGCACAGACCCGAACTCCCGAGGAGACGACACCGCATGACCGGATCCGACGCCGCGTCCACCCGTATCGACACCAGCCGGCCGCATCCGGCGCGCGTGTACGACTGGTGGCTCGGCGGCAAGGACAACTACCCGGTGGACGAGGAGCTGGCGCGCCGGATCCTCGCCACGGACAGCTCCGCGGTGCGCGGCGCGCGGGCCAACCGCCGGTTCATGCACCGGGCGACCCGGACCGCCGCCGAGGCCGGGATACGCCAGTTCCTGGACATCGGCACCGGCATCCCCACCGAGCCGAACCTCCACCAGGTGGCGCAGAGCGTCGCCCCTGACTCCAAGGTCGTGTACGCGGACAACGACCCGATCGTGCTGCGGCACGCGGAGGCGCTGCTGCACGGTGAGGCCGAGGGCAGCACGGAGTACGTGCACGCCGACGTCCGCGACCCGGACACGATCCTGCGGCTGGCCGGCGAGACCCTGGACTTCACCCAGCCGGTCGCGCTGTCCCTCGTCGCGCTCACGCACTACCTGAGCGCGGATCCGGACGGCGACGACGTGTACGGCCTGATCGAGCGGTACGTCGACGTCCTCGTCCCGGGCAGCTACCTGGTCCTCTCGCAGGTCACCCCGGACCTCAGCCCCGCCGCCATCGCCAAGGCCGCCGAACAGTTCCAGCGCAGCGGCACCCCCTTCTTCCCGCGCACCCTGGCCGAGTTCTCCCGCTTCTTCGACGGCCTCGACCTGCTCGGCCCGGGCGTCATCCCGGTCTACGGCTGGCGTCCGGCCCCGGAGGACGTGGCCGCCCAGGCGGAGGGCATCGTCCCGGTCTACGGCGGTGTCGCCCGCAAGCCCTGACCCGTACGGCTGCGGTGAACGGGTGCGCTCCCTTGCCCCGCCCTAGGTTCGACACCACGGGCGGGCGAGGGAGCGCGGGTGACGGACGCGCGAACTCCACCCGCCGAGCCGGGAGAGACCACGACGCGAAGGATGCCCGATGCCCTCGGACGCTGTGCTGTACCAGGCGGCCGCGCTCTGCCTGACCTACCCCGACGACGACTTCCGCGCCCGGCTGCCGCTGCTGCGTGAAGCCGCCCCGCAGCTACGGGAGTTCGCCGACCACGCGGCCCTCACCCCGGCGGAGGAACTGGCCGCGCACTACGTCCAGGTCTTCGACTCCGGGAACCGGCGCATCCTGTACCTGAGCCGGTGGCACGACGGCGACACCCGGCGACGCGGTATGTCCCTCGCCCGCGTCGAGGACCTCTACCGCGCCCACGGCCTGGAGTTCACCGGCGAGGAACTGCCCGACTTCCTCCCCGCCGTACTGGAGTTCACGTCCCGCACCGGCGACCTCGACCTGCTCGCCGAGCACCGAGAGGCCCTGGCCCGACTCCGCTGCCACCTGGCCGACTTCGGCACCCCGTACGCCTCCGTCCTGGACGCGGTCTGCGCGACCCTGCCGGCCGGGAGTTAGGCGGCGCCGCCCTTCGCGTCCCGTTCGTCGTCGACGATCTCCGCGTCGACGACACCTTCCTCCTCCTCGTGCTGCCGCGCGGAGTCGGGCTCCTCGGCACTCTCCGCCTGCTCCGTGGGTGCCTGCTGCGCCGCCTGCGCGTACATCGCCTGCCCCATCCGCTGGCTGACGGTGGCGAGTTTCTCCACGCCGGTGCGCAACTCGGCCGTATCGGCGTCGTGTTCCAGCAGCGACTTCACCTCCGCGGCCGCCGCCTCGACCTCGGACCGGATGTCACCCGGAACGCGTTCCTCGTTCTCGTGGATGAACTTCTCGGTCTGGTAGACGAGTTGCTCGGCCTGGTTGCGGGTCTCGGCGGTCTCGCGGCGCTTGCGGTCCTCGTCCGCGTACTGCTCGGCCTCCCGCATCATGCGGTCGATGTCGTCCTTGGCGAGGGCGGAGCCGCCGGTGACGGTCATCTTCTGTTCGCGGCCGGTGGCCAGGTCCTTCGCCGAGACGTGCATGATGCCGTTCGCGTCGATGTCGAAGGCGACCTCGATCTGCGGCACCCCGCGCGGGGAGGGCGGCAGACCGGTGAGGTCGAAGACGCCCAACTTCTTGTTGTACGCGGCGATTTCACGCTCACCCTGGTAGACCTGGATGCCGACCGAGGGCTGGTTGTCGGTGGCGGTGGTGAAGATCTCCGAACGCCGGGTCGGGATGGTCGTGTTGCGTTCGATGAGCGTCGTCATGATGCCGCCCTTGGTCTCGATGCCCAGGGACAGCGGGGTGACGTCGAGGAGGAGGACGTCCTTCACGTCGCCGCGGATGACCCCGGCCTGGAGGGCTGCGCCGAGCGCCACGACCTCGTCGGGGTTGACGCCCTTGTGCGGGTCCTTGCCGGTGAGTTCCTTGACGAGGTCGGTGACGGCGGGCATCCGGGTCGAGCCGCCGACGAGGATCACGTGGTCGACGGCGGAGAGTTTGATGCCCGCGTCCTTGACCGCCTGGTGGAAGGGGTTCTTGCACCGGTCCAAGAGGTCGGCGGTGAGTTCCTGGAACCCGGCGCGGGTCAGCTTCTCGTCGAGGTGCAGCGGGCCTTCGGCGGAGGCGGTGATGTAGGGCAGGTTGATCGTCGTCTCGGAGGACGAGGACAGCTCGATCTTCGCCTTCTCGGCGCCTTCGCGCAGGCGTTGGAGCGCCATCTTGTCCTTGCCGAGGTCGATGCCGTTCTGCCCCTGGAACTTCTTGACCAGGAAGTCGACGACCCGCTGGTCCCAGTCGTCGCCGCCGAGATGCGTGTCGCCGTTGGTGGCCTTGACCTCGATGACGCCGTCGCCGATCTCCAGCAACGACACGTCGAAGGTGCCGCCGCCGAGGTCGAAGACCAGCACGGTCTGCTCCTCGCCCCGGTCCAGGCCGTAGGCGAGCGCGGCGGCGGTCGGTTCGTTGATGATCCGCAGGACCTTGAGGCCCGCGATCTCGCCGGCCTCCTTGGTGGCCTGGCGCTGGGAGTCGTCGAAGTAGGCGGGGACGGTGATCACGGCGTCCGTGACGTCCTCGCCGAGATAGGCCTCGGCGTCCCGTTTCAGTTTCTGCAGCACGCGCGCCGACAGCTCCTGGGCGCGGTACCGCGTCCCGTCGATGGCGCCCGTGTCCGGGAAGCGCCAACTCGTGTCCCCCATATGCCGTTTCACCGAACGCGCGGTGCGCTCGATGTTCGTCACAGCCTGCCGTTTGGCGACCTCGCCGACGAGCACCTCGCCGTTCTTGGCGAAGGCCACGACCGAGGGTGTGGTCCGCGCCCCCTCGGCGTTGGCCACCACCGTGGCCTCGCCGCCCTCCAGCACCGCGACCACCGAGTTCGTGGTCCCCAGATCGATCCCGACCGCACGTCCCATCGCCGTCCCCTTCCGCCAGGCGCTGCCCGATCTCCAGCTGAGAACTTGAGTGCGGGAATGTCAATGCCGCACCCGTTTTTCCGGGCGCGGCATCGAGACGGGAGGGGAAGCGGGGGTCAGGCGGATTCCACCGTCAGCGTGATCGTCGTACCCGCGAGGGCCTGGCTGACCGGGCAGTTCTTCTTGGCGTCCTCGGCGGCGGCGGCGAAGCCGGCCTCGTCCAGGCCGGGGACCTCGCCGCGGACGGTGAGGTGGATGCCGGTGATGCCCTCGCCGGGCTGGAAGGTGACGTCGGCCTTGGTCTCCAGGCGGGTGGGCGGGGTGCCCGCGCCGGTCAGGCCGTGCGACAGCGCCATGGAGAAGCAGCTGGAGTGGGCGGCGGCGATCAGCTCTTCGGGGCTGGTCTTGCCGTTGGCCTGCTCGGCGCGCGACGCCCACGTCACCGGCTGCACACCGATGCCTGACGAGTCGAAGGTGACCTCGCCGCTGCCCTTGATGAGTTCGCCTTCCCAGACGGTGTGTGCGGTGCGCGTGGTTGCCACGGTGATTCCTTTCGAAGCGGATGTCTTTCGGAGCCATCCGATCACATTCCGCCTCAGCTCACCCGAAAGACCGGCCCACGGGCGGTGAACGGCAGACGAGCGTTCTGCGGGATCAGATAGGCGTGTTCGCGCCGCACCCGCAGCACGTCGCACCAGCCGTCCGTGATGACGAGGACCGGCGCGCCCCGCGGGAAGTCGTCCGCGCGGTGCAGCAGATCGATCCCGGGCTGCAGGACCGTTCCACCGCGCCCGTGCACCCGGACCCGCCCCGCGATGTCGGTGACCGACACATAGCCCGCGTCGTGCGGGGCCGCGTCGCAGAACACGACCCGGGCGGCCGGTACGTCACGGGCCTCGGCGTACGAGGCGATCGCGCCCAGCGCCTTGCCGAGGAGGCCCCGGTCCATGGAGCCGGAGGTGTCGAGGACGACGCCGAAGGTGCAGCGGGCGATCTCCTCGGGCGGGAAATAGCGGCCCGCGCGCGGGATGTCGGGGGTGGACGACTGACGGCGCGAGGGGCGGGCGTACGACCGTACGGGCTCGGGGCGTGGCACGAACTCGTCGAACCAGCGGGCGAGTTGGGCGTCCCACGGCAGCGGCGGATGACTGAGCGCGCGGATCTCCTCGACCAACCCGCCGGGCAGGAAGCCGCGTTCGTACTGCTGGTGCAGGTCGAGGCCGTGGGCGAGACCGCGCCGGTAGAACTCGTCGAGGTCCACGTAGTCGCGCGGGCTGCCGAGCGGGCCGCCGAGGATGTCGCCGACGCCCTTGCCGCGCAGGGTGGCCAGGCGGCGCATCCGGCGCAGGTCACCGGCGATCCGGTCGTAGACCTCCTCGGCCGAGAGGTCCTTCAACTCCGGGTCGTACAGCAGCCCTTCGGGCATCCGGCCGACGTCCATCTCGCACAGCCAGCCGTTGATGACGTAGTCGGCGGCGATGTTGAAGAGGTAGGGGTCGCGGACGCCGCAGCGGTCGCCGTGGCGCAGGGCGGCGTGCAGCATCTCGTGGGCGAGGACGAACCGCCATTCCTCGTCGTCGAGTTGGCGCAGCGGGTTGACGTAGATCTCGGCCGCGCCGGTGTCGACGGCCGCGACGGAGATGCCGTGGGCGCGGGCGAGTTCGGCGTCGGCGACGAGGGTGATGCCGGCCGCGATGCCGCCGAGGAGCGGGTAGGAGGAGACGAACCAGCTCAACGCCCTTTCCCAGGGCTGGAGTCGGGTGGGTCCGCCGCGCATCGAGGCGCGCCGGCCGCCCGCCACGTCCATCGCCGTGGCCACGGTGCGGGTGAGGGCGTTGGCGAAGCTGAGCTGCCAGTCGGGGGCCTTGCCGCCCCGCCAGGTGTCCCACGGCACGAGCAGTTGGTCCGGCTCGCCGCCCGCCGTACCGCAGCGCTCGTAGTGGGACGGGACGCCGTCGCGGCGCCAGCGGGCGGCGAGTTGGTCCTCGTCGCCGCCCGGGTAGGAGGCGGGCAGGTCCTCGGGGGTGACCCCGATGGGGAAGCCGAGCAGGAAGCGGTTGACGACGGCGCAGTTGGCCGCGAGGGCGGGGCCGTCGGGCTGGTCGCGCAGCTTCGGCGCGGCCGGGACATGGCCGAAGCCCAGGTGGATGATGCAGTGCGCGATGGCCCAGGCCCACTCGGCGGGTTCGGCGCGGCGGGTGGGGTGGACGTGCAGCACTCCGTCGGAATCGACGCGCACCAGACCGGAGTTGGGCGTGTGGGGGCAGTCGTCCCGGCGGCAGGTGGAGAAGCCGATGGCGGCGAGCGCGCGGTTGGCCCGCACGAGGCGCAGCCCTTCCTCGAAGGCCTCGGCGGCGAGGTCCTTCTTCTTCGGCTTCCCCTTGCCCTGGGGGCGGCTCACTGCCGGGCCTCGACCAGCCGGGGCATGTCCCGGGCCGCCTCGACCAGGAACCAGGCGGGCAGCAGCGGATTGCCGTCGGTGTCCGGGGCGATGACGCTCTGCGCGACCTCCACCGAGATCTCGGCGAGCTGCACGAGCAACGACTTGGCGCGGTAGGCGGTTTGGAGCCCGTTCGCCGACAAGTGCTCTTTGCTGACCGGGAGTTCCTTGACGAGCCGGCCCCGGAAGGACTCGGCGAGGTAGTACAGCAGGTCGCGGTCCTCGGGGCGGTGCGGCCAGCGCGCGTCGCCCTTGATGATCGCCTCGATGCCGAACCGGCTGCGCACGATCTTGACGTACCCGCAGAACGCGACCGCGTGGGCCGGGGTCAGCGTGCCGTGCGCGATGACCTTGAGGGTGTCCTCGTCCAGGTCGGGCCCGAAGGAGCCCAGCGCGTCGGAGAGCATGTGCCAGGACCGGGGCGTGGAGAAGGCCTCCTCGGTCTTCGGCGGCTTGGACCACAGGTGGTCGGGCCGGTCGGTGAGGTGGTCCAGGATCCACGGGTGGATCCCGTTGGCGGCGGCCCAGTCGAGCCAGTCCTTGGGCGACGCCTCAAGGTGCACGTGGGTCAGCCGGTTGATCAGCGCGGAGGAGATCGGCCGGGCCAGGGCGTTGTCGGTGGCCCGGTTCCCCGCGCCGATCACGATCGACCCCTTGGGGAGTTCGTAGTTCCCGATACGGCGGTCCAGGATCAGCGAGTAGAACGCCTTCTGCACATCCGGTGTGGCCGCGTTGAGTTCGTCGAGGAACAGGCAGTACGGCTCGTCCCGCGCGATCGCCTCCGGCGGACAGAACACCGACCGCCCGTCCCGGATCTGCGGCACCCCGATCAGGTCCTCGGGCGCGAGCTGCGTACCGAGCAGACTCACGCACTCCAGGCCCAGCGATTCGGCGAACTCCCTTACCAGGGACGACTTTCCGATGCCGGGCGCACCCCAGATGAACACGGGCCGCACGGTCGCGAGACCGAGCAGCAGCTCCGGTATGCGGGCGGGAGTGACAGTCACAGCAGCCTGCAAAAGAGGCTCTCCTCAAGGGGGTTCGACAAGGGCGCAAACGCGCTCCAATGCCCCCAGTGTGTGCCTACGACCCACCCGGCGCAGCCGATTTTCAGGCGGCCCGCTCCGACTGCTCGTCCGTCAGCGGCACTTGAGGCCCGTTGCACTCGCGCAGCCAGCGTCGCAGAACCCGGTGGACCTGCTCGGCGCCGACGAGGTCCTCCCCGTCGTCGACCGGTGCGGAGAAGGTGTGCGGCGACAGCAGGAACGGCTTGGCCTGGGCGCCGCCGAGGCCGCCGTGCGAGCCGATCTGCTCCTCGAAGGCGAGGACTTCGCCCTCGGCGGGGTCGTACCAGGAGTTGACCATGATGTCGGCGGTGTGCGGGAAGGAGTGGGTGCGCCGGACGGCGTCCGCGACACCGGGGCCGAAGTCGGCCAACGGGCCCTGTTTGTCGTCGAGTTCGGCCACCGGGAGTTCCGCGCCGTGTGCCCCCAGCACGACCCCTCCGTGCTCCTCGCTGCGCACGAGGACGAAGCCGACGCCGGGGTGGTTGGCGAGGGTCGTCAGCAGCGCCGGGTGCCGGGCGTCGATCTCCTCCTTGGACATGCGGTGCGGCACGTCCGGGAAGGAGACCAGGCCGAGGTTGCCGGAGGCCAGCACGACCGGCTCGGAGCGGCGGCCGTGCTGTCCGTCGCGTTCCTCGACCGGCCGGCGCAGCGCCGCGCGGACGGCGGCGCGCGCCTCGGCGCCGCTGTGGGTGCGGCGGGCCCGGCGCGGCACGGGCAGCCCGCAGCCCGCGCGCACCAGGTCGCCGAGGGTGAGGCCGTAGCGGCCCTGGAAGGTCTCGCCGGGGCTCTGGCCGTGGTCGGAGAGGACGACGATGCGGTACGGGCGCGGGGCGTGCTCGGCGACGTTCTCGATCAGCGCGATGGACCGGTCCAAACGTTGGAGCACCTTGGCGGCGTCGCGGCTGCGCGGGCCGGAGTGGTGGGCGACCTCGTCGTAGGCCACGAGGTCGGCGTAGACGGCGGTGCGGCCGGCGAGCATGTCGCCCATGACGGCGGCGACCACGACGTCCCGTTCGACGACCGTCGCGAAGGCGCGGACGAGGGGGTAGAGGCCGCCGCGCTTGATCCGGGGGCGCTGCTTGGTGAGGCGGGAGCGGGTCGACTGGCCGATCTCGCGGCCGACCTCGGCGACGAAGGACATCGCGGTGCGGACGGCGTTGGCCGGGTCGGAGAAGTAGGCGAAGTAGCCCGCGCGGGAACGGTTCTCGCGGCCCCGGCGGCGGATGGCGATGGACAGGACGAGGGCCTGTTCGTCCGCGCCGCCGCTGAACAGGTTGCCGCGGCTGGCGCCGTCGAGCGTGAGGAGACCGCCGTCGCCGGTGAACTCGACGGCCCGGCGCTGGAGTTCGGCCGCGCTGGTCGGGCGGTTGCAGACCATCACCTCGCCGGTGTCCTTCTCGTACCAGCGGAACGCGGGGATGTCGTGGTTGGAACCGTGCAGGATGCCGAGCTGGCTGGCGCCGGTCTGGCTGGACCAGTCGGTGCGCCAGGGAGTGAGGCGGTGGCTGGGGCGGTCGCCGCCGAGGAGCTTCGCGACGGTCGGCATCAGGCCCTTGGCCACGGCCGCGAGCAGCACGTCGTGGCCGACGCCGTCGAGCTGGAGGAAGACGGTGCCGGGGCTGGACGGGCCGGGCGGCATGGCTCTTCGGCGGCGGTCGGCGAGGCGGTAGAGGCGGCGGCGGTAGGCGTCGTCGTCGCGCACGGCCAGCGCACCGCCGGTGGCGGAGGCGACGGCGGACATCACGGCGGCCACGACGACGGCGGTCTCGGGGGCGACCTGGCCGCGCAGCCCGCCGTCCGGGTTGATGCGCAGGGCGATCAGCAGCAGCGACCCGTTGAGCACGAAGACGAGGAGACCGAGGACGAGCGCGGGCACCAGCAGCAACAGCCGTACCAGGAGCGGCCAGACGAGCGCCGACAGCAGACCGAAGGCACCGGCGCCGAACGCGGCCGTGACGCCGATCCGGGTCGCGCTGTCACCGTCCGCCGACTGGAGCTTGAAGTCCGGCAGGATCCCGGCCAGCACCAGCATGGTGACCGTGGAGACGGCCCACACCGCGATGCTCCGCCCGGCCTGACTGGCGAGCCGCCGCCAACGCGCTCCACCCACGCCCCGTACACCTCACGTCCCTGGCCCGACGACCTGGCGGGCCTCCACCCACCTTGTCACAACGGGTGGAACGGTCCAGATGTCACCGGCCGTCGTAGCCCGCCGTGGGCATCGACAGCCGCCGGTGCACGCTGGCCTTCATCTGGGCGTCGTAGGCGGGTTCCGCGCGGCCGACCGTCTCGATCCGCACCCCGCGTCGCGCGCACTCGTCGGTGAACTCGTCGACGGAGGACAGCGCGCTCTCCAGGACCCGGCGGCTGGGGGCGACGAACAGGTCGAGGCCGGGGCGGACGCCGTCCCACAGGGCGCAGTGGTCGGGGCGCAGCCCGCGCACCAGAAGCTCGCGGGCGATCACATAGCCGTGGTCGGCGGCCCAGCGGGCGCACATCGCGTGCTGGCTGCGGGAGTCGACCAGGAAGGGGTCGTCGTCCAGCTCCTCCAGCGGCGTCAGGCTGGCGATCGCCGTGACCCGCAGCCGCGAGGGCATACCCGAGGCACCGCGTACCTGTCCCATGGCGTCCCCCTCACCTCCGGGTTTCGCCGCCGACCCTACTCCTGCCCGTAGGCTTCGGGGGAGTCGCGCGAAGGAGGCAAAGAAGGTGCCGGTGGAGATCACCTGGTGGGGTCACGCCACCTGCACGATCGAGGACTCGGACGTACGCGTCCTCACCGACCCCCTGTTCGCGCGCCGACTCGCACATCTACGACGCCGCCGGGGCGCGGTACCACCGCCCGAGGCCCGGCGCGCGGACCTGGCGCTCGTCTCCCACCTCCACGCCGACCACCTGCACCTTCCCTCGCTCGCCGCCCTCGCCCCGGGTACGCGCCTGCTCGTGCCCCGGGGCGCACTCCGCGCGGTGCCCGGACTGCGCCGGCTCCGGCAGCTGCGGATCGACGAGGTGGCCCCCGGCGACCGGGCGATGGTCGGTGACCTGGTCGTACGGGCCGTCCCCGCACGGCACGACGGCCGCCGGCTGCCGGTCGGCCCGCACCGCTCCCCCGCGCTGGGCTACGTCGTCGAGGGCGAGGCTCGGACCTACTTCGCCGGGGACACCGGGCTGTACGACGACATGGCCAAGGAGGTCGGGCCGGTCGACGTGGCGCTGCTGCCGGTGGGCGGCTGGGGCCCGTATCTCGGCGAGGGGCATCTCGACGCGGGGCGCGCGGCCCAGGCGCTGGCCCGGCTCTCGCCGCGCAGTGCGGTGCCGGTGCACTACGGCACGTACTGGCCGATCGGGATGGACGCGGTGCGGCCGCACGAATTCCACACGCCTGGCGACGAGTTCGTCCGGATCGCCGCCCAACTCGCGCCCTCCGTCTCGGTGCACCGGCTCGGGCACGGGGAGAGCGTGCGGCCGGAGGTCGCGCGGTGAGCTGGATCGCGGCCGCTACGGCCACGACGTCGCCCGAATCCGCTCAACAGGCCATCGGGTACCCGTCGTTGTTCCTGCTGGTGCTGTTCGGGGCGCTGGTGCCGGTGATTCCGACGGGGGCGCTGGTGAGTTCGGCGGCTGTGGTCGCGTTTCACCAGACGGCGCCGTTCGCGTTGGCGCTGGTCTTTGTCACGGCTTCGCTGGCCGCGTTTCTCGGGGACGTCGCGCTGTACTGGCTGGGGCGGCGGGGGATGGGGTCGAAGAACGGGTCTCGGTGGTTGGAGGCGATTCGTTCGCGGGCGCCGGAGGATCGGTTGGAGCAGGCGCAGGCAAAGCTTGCCGACCATGGGGTCGCGGTGCTGGTGCTGTCCCGGTTGGTGCCGGCCGGGCGTATTCCGGTGATGTTGGCTTGTCTGATGGCGGAGTGGCCGATCCGCCGGTTCGCCCGGGGGAATGCGCCCGCGTGTCTGGCGTGGGCGGTGACGTACCAGCTGATCGGCATCCTTGGGGGTTCGTTGTTTCCGGAGCCGTGGGAAGGGGTGGTCGCGGCGGTTGTGCTGACCGTGGTGATCAGTGTGGCGCCGACTGTTTGGAAGCGGGTTCGGGCTGCCAGTTGATGTTTCGTTGCGGGGTGCGGGTTCGTTGTGGCTGGTCGCGCCCCGCGGCGGAGCCGCAAATTGACACAGCCCCGCGCCCCTAAAAAGAAGGGCGTTTAGTCCAGGACTCTTGAGGCTCCCACCGGCAAGTCCCACAGGTCTTCGCGCGTCCGCTCGGCCTTCTCCCAGGCTGCCCTGACCCTCGTCAGGGGTTCCAGGACCGGCTCTGCCGACAGGACGAACGTGCCCCAGTGCATGGGGGCCATTCGCCTCGCGCCCAGATCCTGTACGGCCCGCACCGCTTCCTCCGGGTCGCAGTGGACGTCGCTCAGCCACCAGCGGGGGTCGTAGGCGCCGATGGGGAGGAGGGCGAGGTCAATTCCCGGGTAGCGGTGGCCGATTCGGGAGAACCAGTGGCCGTAGCCCGTGTCGCCGGCGAAGTAGACGCGTTGGCCGTCGGGGGCTGTCAGGACCCAACCGCCCCACAGGGAACGGCAGGTGTCGGTGAGGGAGCGCTTGGACCAGTGGTGGGCGGGGACGAAGTCGAGGCGGACGCCGTCGAGTTGGGCCGCTTCCCACCAGTCGAGCTCGGTGACGTGGGTGAATCTGCGGCGGCGGAACCAGCTGCCGAGGCCTGCCGGCGCGAACACCGGGGTGTGGCGCGGGAGTCGGCGCAGGGTGGGGGCGTCGAGGTGGTCGTAGTGGTTGTGGCTGATGACGACGGCGTCGATGGGCGGGAGTGCTTCCCAGGCGACTCCTACGGGGGTGATCCGGGCCGGGGTGCCGAGGATCCGGCGTGACCAGACCGGGTCGGTGAGGATCGTCAGGCCGCCGATCTGGACCACCCAACTGGCGTGTCCCGCCCAGGTGACGGCGACGGTCAGGGCGTCGACCTGGGGCAACGGCTTGGGGGCGAACGGGAGTTGGGGGATGTCGGCGAGGCCCTCGGGGCGGGGGCGCACGGAACCCTCGCGGGCGAAGCGGGCGTAGGCGTTGAGACCGGGGAGCGGGGCGGTGAGGCGGTCGTGGAAGGCGCGGGGCCACACGCGGCGCTCGCCGAGGGGGCGGGGCTCGGCGAGCGGCGGGGAGGAAGAGGAAGGGGTGAACGGGGGCGTCGGGGCGGCCGCTTCCCGCGTGGCCGTACTGGTGTCGGTGGTCGACTCGGACTGCTGCGTCATCGAGGAGGCTCCCATCGCTGAGCGTCGTCGCGGAGATCGTCGAAGATCGACCTCAAGGACATCAACGCGCGTTGCACGTGTGGCAGTTCCAACGGCAAGGGTGACGTGAGGCATTCCGCGCGTTCGGTGTCGGTTCGGCCCAGCAGCGGTCCGGTGGACAGCCGTACCCGCAGCGCGCCCAGGTCGTCGCCGAAACGGTGGCCGCCCGGCGCGGGCATGCCGAGCCGGGCGGTGAGGAACTCCTCCAGGTCCTGCGCGTCGCCCACTCCCTGCGGGGTGAGCGCGTGGCGCAACGGCCCGAGATCGACGTACAGATGACGTCCCGCCCGCGGCGGCCGGGAGAACGCGCCCGCCGCGGTGACGGCGGCGTGCGCGGCGGCGGCCACGCGCGCGTGGAGGTCTACGGCGGTGTCGCGGCGGGCGAGGACGGGTGCCGGTTCGCCCAGGGCGTGGGCGGCCGCGGCGGCGACCGGGGCCGCGACCCGGGCGCCGAGTGCGGTGAGGACGTCGAGCACGCGCGCGCGGAGCGCCTGCCCCGCGCGGCCCGCGGGGAAGCGCGCGACGGCGGCCGGCCAGCCGGACGGGAGGAGCGCGCCGGCCAGGTCGGTGACGACGGTGACCTTGTCGGGCAGCATCTCGGCGGGGCTGAGCAGCATGGTGGCCCGGGGTGCGTGCAGGGTGTCGCGCCAGGTCTCGTCGCTGACCAGGTGCAGGCCCTCGGCCGCGGCGGCCTCGACGGTCTCGTGCATGACCTCGGGCGGCGCGACGGTCGCGGTCGGGTCGTCGGCCACCGAGAGGACGAGCAGCCGCGGATCACCGCCCTCGTCCCGGACCCGGCGCACGGTCTCCAGCAGCACGTACGGATCGGGCACCCCGCCGCACTCGGCCGGGGTGCCCACATGGAACACGGATCTGCCCAACAGGCGCGCGTACGGCGCCCACCAGGCGGCGCAGGGTCTGGGGACGAGCACGTCACCGCCGAGCGCGGCGGTCAGCGCGACCAGCAGCGCGGGGGCACCCGGGGCGGCGGCCACGCGGGCGGGTTCGGCGGGCAGGCCCCGGCGTTCGAAGTAACCGCGAGCGGCGTCCAGCAGTACGGGGGCTCCGCCCACCGGCTGCTCCTCGGTGCGGGACGCGGCGGCGGCGAGTACGGCGGCCAGTTCCGGCAGCACGGGAAGCCCGTCGTCGGGAAACACCGGCCCATACCGGACGGGCCCCTGGCCTACCGCGTCCGCCTGCCGCATGGTGCCTCCGCGCAGTCCCTCGTGCAGTGCCGTGCCGTGTCCCGATCGCGCGCTCAGTGCCCGGGCGTCCGCCTGCGCAGCCGGTACACGGCCCCGCCGAAGGCAGCGGCGATCAGCACACCACCGGCGACCAGAGCCGGAACGGAGTCGGTGAAGGTCCCGCCCTCCCCGGCCTGCACCCCGCGCTGGATCGCCGCGGGCACACCACCACAGGCATCTCCCCGAGGCTCCTGACAAGGCGGCTGCCCGCCCCCTCCCCCGCGCTCGATACTGAAGGTCGCGCTCCAGGGCCGCCCCTGTCCCCCGGGCGGCGCGGGACACGTCCCGTCGACGGTCCACGCGGCATCCCGCTCGACTCCGTCCGCGGAGATCCGCGCGGTCCCCCGGTAGGCGGCTCCGGCAGCCCGGTCGTCGTTGCCGGGCACCCGCTGAAGCTGAACGGTCCCGTCGTCGAACCCCTGGGACGTCGCGTCGATGGTCTCGGCCGCGGTCCCCCCGATGGCCTCGCAGGTGACGGAAACGGTGACACTCCCACCCGGCCGCACACTGCTCGGACTGACCTCGGCCCCCGGATCAGCGGCCAGCGCGGGCCCACCGGCGCCGACAAGAGCGACGACGGACAGAGCAACGGCGATGCGACGCATGAGCGGGTCTCCTTAGACCGAGGACGACGGCAACACCCATCGAAGCCCGGTCCGGTCATCACCGCGCGCGGCCAAGCCCCATTAGCGGGACGTGAGGGGCCGAGCGAGTGAAATCCAGGCCGGCCGGGGCGCCCCGTCACAGGCGCGGGGCTGTATCAATGTGCGGCTCCGCCGCGCGGGCGCGACCAGCCACGACGCACGCGCCCCCGACGACTAAGCCGCATCCTCCAGAACCTGCTTCCGGATACGAAGACAACACCGACTGATCAACCGACTCACATGCATCTGCGAAATCCCGAACCGCTCAGCCATCCGGCTCTGCGTCATATCCCCAAAGAACCGCAGGTACAGGATCTCCCGGTCCCGCTGGGGCAACGCGGCAAGCCGAGGCCGCACAGCCTCCCGATCAACGACGACATCCAACGCCGGATCAGCCGACCCAAGCACGTCACCCAACGCCCACCCGTCCTCACCCCCAGGAAACTCCGCGTCCAGCGACAACGCGCTGAAACTCTCCAACGCCTCAAGCCCCACCCGCACCTCCTCCTCGGAGAGACACGCGTGCGCGGCGATCTCCGCCACGGTAGGCCGCCGCCCCGGCACGGTCTGGGCAAGCTCCTGCCCGGCGACCCGCACCCGGTTCCGCAGATCCTGCACCCGCCGGGGCACATGCAACGTCCACATGTGATCCCGGAAATGCCGCTTGATCTCACCGGTGATCGTCGGCACGGCATAGCTCTCGAACGCGTTCCCGCGCTCGGGGTCGTACCGGTCCACGGCTTTCACCAGCCCGAGGGCAGCGACCTGCCGTAAGTCCTCGGTACTCTCCCCCCGGTTGCGGAACCGCCCCGCGAGCCGGTCGGCCATGGGCAGCCACGCCTCGACGATGTGTTCGCGGACGGTGTCGTGCCGCGGACCGGGAGGCAGCGCGGCCAGGGTGCGGAACGCCTCGGCGGTGTCGGGGGCGTCATGGTGGGAATGGCGTTTCGTGCTCGTACGGGTGGGCCGAGTGGGCATGGTGCGTCACAACTCCCTTGAGCATGCTCCGGGTTGGACGGTCACCGTCGGTGGGAACGCGTTTGCGATCCAGCGCTGGAAGTTCGCCTGCCCCCGGCCTCAAGGCACAAACACACACCGTCTCAAGGCGCAGACACCCACCACTCAGTCCCGCTCGCGTGCCCCCTGCCGGGTACGGCCGGGGGCCACGAGGCGACGCGGATGGCGGCGCAGATACTCGCCCTCCAGTCCGGCCATCCGGTCGTTGTGGGCGCGGAGCGCGTCGTTCGAGCCGTACAGCAGGGTGTCGTGGCGCGTGCGGTGGATGGTCTCCAGCTCCTTCATGAGCTGAGCATCGTCCAGGCGCGCAGGGTCGACTCCGGTCATGGTGTGCCCCGCTCGTCGAGTCTCACGGTCCTTCAGGCCACTGTACGAACATTCAGGCCCCGCGGCCTCCGCACCGACCGGACCTATCGCGCCCGCTCCACCCGCCGCTCGTCCCACACCGGCTCGGTCGTCTCCCTGACCTTGCCGTCGCTGCCGAACACCAGATACCGGTCGAAGGACCGGGCGAACCACCGGTCGTGCGTGACGGACAGCACCGTCCCGTCGAACGCCTCCAGCCCTTCCTGCAGAGCCTCGGCGGACTCCAGGTCGAGGTTGTCGGTCGGCTCGTCGAGGAGAAGCGCGGTCACACCCTGGAGTTCCAGCAGCAGGATCTGGAAGCGCGCCTGCTGCCCGCCGGACAGCCGGTCGAAGCTCTGCTCGGCCTGGCCGGTGAGCTCGTAGCGGCGCAGCCGGGACATCGCGGGCCCCTGGGCCTGCGCGTGCTCCTTCCACAGGATGTCGAGGAGGGTGCGGCCCTGGAGTTCGGGGTGGGCGTGGGTCTGCGCGAAGTGCCCTGGCACGACACGCGCGCCGAGCTTCCACTCCCCCGTGTGCCTCACGTCCTCGCCGGCGAGGAGACGCAGGAAGTGCGACTTGCCCGAGCCGTTCGAGCCGAGGACGGCGACCCTCTCGCCGTAGAAGACCTCCAGGTCGAAGGGCTTCATCAGGCCCGTCAGCTCAAGTCCCTTGCAGGTGACGGCCCTTACGCCGGTGCGGCCGCCCTTGATGCGCATGGTGATGTCCTGCTCGCGCGGCGGCTCGGGGGGCGGGCCCGCCTCCTCGAACTTGCGCAGGCGGGTCTGGGCGGCGGCGTAGCGGGACGCCAACTCGTGGGAGATGGAGGCCGCCTGACGGAGGTTCAGGACGAGCTTCTTCAACTGGGCGTGCTTCTCGTCCCAGCGGCGGCGCAACTCCTCGAAGCGGGCGAAGCGTTCGCGCCGGGCCTCGTGGTAGGTGGCGAAGCCGGCGCCGTGGACCCAGGCGTCGGCGCCGGTCGGCGAGGGCTCCACGGAGACGATCTTCTCGGCGGCGCGGGCGAGGAGTTCACGGTCGTGGGAGACGAACAGGACCGTCTTGCGGGTCTCCTTGAGCCGCTCCTCCAGCCACCGCTTCCCGGGCACGTCGAGGTAGTTGTCCGGCTCGTCGAGCAGCAGCACCTCTTCGCTGCCGCGCAGCAGCGCCTCCAGCACCAGCCGCTTCTGCTCACCCCCGGAGAGCGTGCTCACCTGCCGGAACTGCGCCTTGTCGTACGGCACTCCGAGCGCGGCCACGGTGCACATGTCCCACAGCGTCTCGAACTCGTAGCCGTGCACCTCGGCCCAGTCCGACAGGGCCTGGGCGTAGGCGAGTTGGGCCGCCTCGTCGTCGACGGTCATGATGCCGTGCTCGGCCTTGTCGACCTCGGCCGCGACCTCGCGGATGCGCGCCGGGGCGACCGACACGAGCAGGTCCCGTACGGTGCTCTCGTCGCGGACGGAGCCCACGAACTGGCGCATCACGCCCAGGCCGCCGCTCACGGTGACCGTGCCGCCGTGCGGTTTCAGCTCGCCGGAGATCAACCGCAGGAGGGTCGTCTTGCCGGCGCCGTTGGGCCCGACCAGGGCGACCACGGCGCCTTCGCCGACCCGGAAGGACACATCGCCGAGCAGCGGCCTCCCGTCGGGGAGGTAGTACTCGAGGTGTGCGGCTTCCAGATGTCCCATGACCACGCATTCTGTGGGGTGGCCTCACGGCCGGGCAAACGCTTATCGCGCCCGCCCCCATTGTGCCTGTCAGGGCTTCTGGTCCTCGTCGAGCGGCTGTCCGGCCGGGCCGCCGTCGGTGTCCGGTGCCGCCGTCCCGACCAGGGCGCCTTCCCAGGACAGGGCCTTCCAGCCGTCGGCCGGGGAGCCGTCCAGGACGACGATGCCGGTGTTGTCGAGGGGGCGGGCAGCGGCGAAGTCCACGTCGATGTTGTCGGCGCGGGCGGACGTCCACATCCGGATCGCGGCGCCGTGGCTGATCATGGCGACGGTGCGGGCGCCGCTGTCGGCGGCCTCCGCGATCACCCCGTCGTAGCGGGCGAGGGCCTCGGCGCCGCTCTCGCCGCCCGGCATCCGTAGCTCCGTGTCACCGGCGGCCCACGCGAACACGATCCGCATGTACTCGTGGCCGGGCTCCGTGTCGCCGGGCAGCATCTCCAGGTCACCGGCAGTGAGCTCGCGGATGCCGTCGCGGACGCGGACGTCGAGGCCGCGGGCGGCGGCCAGCGGGGCCGCGGTCTGCTGGGTGCGGATCAGGGTGGAGGCGTAGAGGGCCTCGATGTCCTCGTCGGCGAGGGCCTCGGGGAGGGCGGCGGCCTGGCGGCGGCCCAGGTCGGTCAGGTCCGCGCCGGGTATGGCCGTGTCGAGGAGATAGTCCACGTTGGCCGTGGTCTGGCCGTGGCGGATGAGGATCAGGCGCATGCGGGGGTCCTCCGTTGGAACGGTCCACCGACGGTCGGAACCAAGCGGTCCGCACGAAGCGGTCCGCCGACGGTGAAGGGCGGTGGAGACGCTCCTCCGACGGCCCGCCGGGCAGCAAACGGCCATTTCAGGGTACCCGGCACCGCATGAGCCCTGACGTCGACCTCACGGTCCCCCTCCCCGGCCGCCACGCCCTGCGCGCGTGGCTGCTCTCCCTGGACAGCCGTCTCTTCGAGGTGGCGGCGGAGCGGAAGTGGCCCGCGGCCCAGCCCGTGCTGCCGCGGCTGAGCCGGAGTGCCGATCACGGCGTGCTGTGGTTCGCGACGGCCGCCGCGGTGGCCGCCAGCCGTACGCCGCGGGCCCGCCGGGCCGCCGCCCGGGGCATCGCCTCCCTGTCCCTGGCCTCCCTCGCGATCAACACGATCGGCAAGCGGAGCGTGCGCCGCCACCGGCCCGCCCTGGACCCCGTCCCGCTGGGCCGGCAGCTGAAGCGGCAGCCGATCACCACCTCGTTCCCGTCCGGTCACGCCGCGTCGGCGGCGGCCTTCGCGACCGGTGTCGCCCTGGAGTCCCCGGCCTGGGGCGCGGTCGTGGCGCCGATCGCGCTCTCGGTCGCCATGTCCCGCGTCTACACCGGTGTCCACTTCCCGAGCGATGTCGTGGCGGGCGCCGCCCTGGGCACGTGCGCCGCGTTCGCGGTGCGTGGCATGGTGCCGACCCGCGGGCAGTTCGTGCCGCCGGCCCGCGTGCGTGCCGAGGTCCCGGCGCTGGAGGACGGCGACGGCCTGGTCATGGTGGTCAACTCGGCCTCGGGCAGCGCCGACCGGGCGGACGCGCTGACGGACTTCCTGCCCGGCGCGGAGGTCGTCGCCTGCCAACCGGCCGACATACACGCCGAGTTGGAGAAGGCGGCGACCCGCGCCCGGGTCCTCGGGGTGTGCGGTGGCGACGGCACGGTCAACGCGGCGGCCGCGGTCGCCCTGCGCCACGACCTGCCCCTCGCCGTCCTCCCGGGCGGCACCCTCAACCACTTCGCCTACGACCTCGGCGTGGAGGGCCCGCGCGATCTGAGCAAGGCGATCAGGCAGGGCGACGCCGTACGCGTGGACGTGGGCCGGTTCAGGTCCGGCGCCACCCGGGGCATCTTCCTCAACACCCTGAGCCTGGGCGTCTATCCGGAGCTGGTGCGCGAGCGGGAGCGCTGGGCGCCCCGGATCGGCGGCTGGCCCGCGGGTGTGCTCGCGGCGCTGTGGGTGCTGCGCGCGGACCGGCATCCGCTGGAGGCCGAACTGAACGGTCGTACGCGCCCGTTGTGGATGCTGTTCGCCGGCAACGGCACCTACCACCGCAAGGGGGTCGCCTCCGGCCGCCGCGTCGACCTGGCGGACGGGCGTCTCGACATCCGGATCGTGCACGGCGGCCGCAGGCCCGCCCTGCGCCTGCTCTCGGCGGCCCTCGCGGGCCCGTTCACCCGCTCCCCCGCCCACGCGGCGGCCCAGGTGCACCGCCTGCGCCTGAACGGCCTGGCGCCCGGCACGCTCCTCGCCTTCGACGGCGAAGTCACTGACGTGGCAGGTGAGTTGACGCTGGAGGAGCAGCCCGAGGCGCTGACCGTGTACCGCCCGCTGACGGAGTCCCTGATCACCCGTCAGTCCACATCGTAAAACGCAGGTCTCATCATCCGACATGCGCGCGTACCGTTCCTCCTACGCCGAAGAAGACGCGAAGGGGTAGGTAGAGCCATGCCGAAACCGCAGGAGACCGCCGTCTACACGCACGGGCACCACGAGTCCGTGCTCCGTTCGCACACCCAGCGGACCGCCGCCAACTCCGCGGCCTACCTGCTCGGTTCGCTCAAGCCGCACATGAAGATCCTGGACATCGGCTGCGGTCCCGGCACCATCACCGCCGACCTGGCGGCGCTGGTCCCCGACGGGCACGTCACCGGCGTCGACCGCGAGCCGGGCATCCTGGACCAGGCCCGGGCCACCGCCGACCGACGCGGCCTGACGAACGTGGACTTCGCGGTCGCCGACGTCCACGCGCTGGACTACCCGGACAACACGTTCTGCGTGGTCCACGCCCATCAGGTGCTCCAGCACGTGGGCGATCCGGTGCAGGCGCTGCGGGAGATGGTGCGGGTGACCAAGCCGACCGGTTACATCGCCGTTCGCGACGGGGACTACGCGGCGATGACCTGGTACCCCCTGGTGCCGGGGCTGGACGACTGGCTGGACCTGTACCGCCGGGTGGCCCGCGCCAACGGCGGCGAACCGGATGCCGGACGCCGTCTCAAATCATGGGCACTGCGGGCCGGGCTGACGGACGTCACGGCCACCTCCAGCACCTGGACGTTCCACACTCCGGACGAGCGGGCCTGGTGGAGCGGCCTGTGGGCGGACCGTACCGTCGCGTCCTCGTACGCCGGGGTCGCCACCGATGGCGGCCACACGACCACCGAGGAGCTGAACGCCGTAGCGGACGCGTGGCGGGAGTGGGGACAGCAGGAGGACGGCTGGTTCGCCGTGCTGCACGGGGAGATCCTGGCCCGCAAGGGCGTCTGATCCGCGCGATCGGGGGCACTCGGCGGTCAGGAGGTAACACACTATGGTTCCGATCCTGATCGTCCTACTGCTGGCGCTGGTCCTGTTCGGTGCCGGATTCGCTGTGAAGATCCTCTGGTGGGTGGCGCTGATCGTGCTCGCCGTATGGCTGCTCGGCTTCCTGGTGCGCGGCACCTCGGCCGGCGGCGGCAGGGGTCGCTGGTACCGCTGGTAGCCGCACTTCCCCACAACCACACAGGCGTCGAGCCGGCGTCACCCGAATCAGGGTGACGCCGGCTCTCGGCGTTCAGCGCACGATCGCCGTCTCCACGAGCAGCCGCCCGGCCGCCGCGATCGACTCCGCGTCGATCCCGGCCGCGTGCAGCTGCTCGGCCGGGCTCGCCGAGCCGGGCATGGAGCGTACGGCGAGCCGGACCAGGCGCGGCACCGGCCGCCCGTCGAGGAAGGCGTCCAGGACCGCGTCCCCGAGGCCGCCCTCGGGGTGGTGGTCCTCGACGGTGAGCAGACAGCCGGTGTCCTCGGCGGCCTGGCGCAGGGTCTCGGCGTCGACGGGCTTGACCGAGTACAGGTCGATCACCCGCACCTGGATGCCCTCGCGGTCCAGCGCGTCGGCGGCGGCCAGCGCCTCGTGCACGGTCACCCCGGCGGCCACGACCGTCAGCCGGTCCCGGCTGGAGAACCGCAGCACCTTGCTGCCGCCGACCGGGAACTCCTCGTCGGAGCCGTACACGACCGGCCCGGCGCCCCGCGAGGTCCGCAGATAGCGCACCCCCTCCAGGCCGGCCATCGAGGCGACGAGCCGGGCCGTCTGGTTGGCGTCGCAGGGATACAGCACCGTCGAACCGTGCACCGCGCGCATCATCGCCAGGTCTTCCAACCCCATCTGCGAGGGGCCGTCCTGCCCGATGGACACACCCGCGTGCGAGCCGACCAGGTTGATCCCCGCGCCACTGACGGCGGCCATCCGGATGAAGTCGTACGCGCGCGTGAAGAACGCCGCGAACGTGGAGGCGTACGGCACCCAGCCGCGCGCCGCCAACCCGACGGCCGCGCCGACCAGTTGCTGCTCGGCGATGTAGCACTCGAAGTAGCGGTCGGGGTGCTCCTTGGCGAAGAACTCGGCGCGGGTGGAGTCCCCGACCTCGCCGTCGAGCGCCACGACGTCCGCGCGGGCGGAGCCGAGCGCGGCGAGGGCCTGGCCGAAGGCGTCGCGGGTGGGGACGTCGTCGCCCCGGTCGTAGCGCGGGAGTTCCAGGTGGTCGGCACGTACGGAGTGCAGCGCGCGGGCGTCCAGGGGTTCCCGCACCCGGACGCGGAGGTCGCGCGGGCCGCCGAGTTCTTCGACCGCCGCCTCCGCGTCCGGCAGCGGTTTGCCGTGCAGGCCCTCGCGGTCCTGGACGGAGGCGACGCCCTTGCCCTTGAGGGTGCGGGCGAGGATCGCGGTCGGCCGGCCGCTGGTGGACACGGCCTCGCCGTAGGCGCGGTCCACGGCGTCCACGTCATGCCCGTCGACCTCCACCGTGTGCCAGCCGAAGGCCCGGAACCGGCGGGCGTACGCGTCGAGATCATGTCCGTGCCGGGTCGGCCCGCGCTGCCCGAGCCGGTTGACGTCGACGATCAGGGTGAGGTTGTCGAGGTGTTCGTACGCCGCGTGCTCGGCGGCCTCCCACACCGAGCCCTCGGCCAGCTCGCTGTCCCCGCACAGCACCCACACGCGGTACCCGGTGCGCTCCAGGCGCTTGCCGGACAGGGCGATGCCGACGCCGACGGGCAGTCCCTGGCCGAGCGAGCCGGTGGCGGTCTCGACCCACGGGAGCCGCTGCGGGGTGGGATGCCCTTCGAGACGGCTGTCCAGCATGCGGAAGGTGAGCAGTTCGGCGTCGTCCACGGCTCCCGCGGCCTTGTAGGCGGCGTAGAGCAGGGGTGAGGCGTGTCCCTTGGAGAGGACGAAGCGGTCGTTGCCGGGGTGGGCGGGGCGGTCGAAGTCGTAGTGGAGGTGGTGGGCGAGCAGGACCGCCATCAGGTCCGCGGCGGACATGGAGGACGTCGGGTGTCCGGAGCCCGCCGCGTCGGCGGCCCGCACACTGTCCACGCGCAGTTGCTGTCCGAGTTCGACGAGTTCACCGGTGTCCATGGGGCTCCTTCGTGGGGGTGATCCTGCGAGGCATTCCGCGTCCCCCTGAGCAGGCCGCCCAAACACGTGCCGAACGCTCACCGGGATCGCCCGAAAGGATCACCAAGGGCCGTCCGCCCCAACTAGGCTCGTCCGTATGGAGATTCTGGGAGCCACGCTGCGTATCTGCGTCGACGACCTGGAGACCGCCGTCCCCTTCTACGAACGGCTCGCGGGTGGTACCGCGCTCCGCTTCGAGCGCGGTGGGGTGTCGGTGGCCGCGGTCGGCTGTTTCCTGCTGATGAGCGGGCCTCCGGCGGAACTGGAGGTGTTGCGCAAGGTCGCGGCCACCATCGCCGTCAAGGACGTCGACGAGACCCACGCGGTCCTCACCGAACTGGGCGCCCACATCGTCGCGGGCCCCATCGCCTCACCGGCGGGCCGCAACCTGATCGCGATGCATCCGGACGGCATGGTCTACGAGTACGTGGACCGACGGGCCTGATCGGCGGCCGCCGGTCCACGGTCCGCCGTCTCAGGGCGTGTCGGGCCGCATCCTGAAGTCGTAGCGCGTCGGCAGTGGTTCGTCGGTGAGCCGGGACCACAGCCGGCCGATCGACTCCGCGCCCTCGCGCAGATCGGCGACCTCGAACCCCTCGTCGAAGACGGCCCACGCGTCGTCGCGCCGCCCTTCCGCGAGCAGCAACTCGGCCTGGAGCAGCAGGAATCGGCCGCGCTCCCGGGTCACGGGATGCAGCATCTCCCACACCGCCCGGGCATCGGCCGTCCGCCGCACCCGCAGCAGCGCCTCGACGGCCTCCCGCCCGAGCGCGGCCGTCGCGGCGGTCCACCGCTCCCCCGCGTCCCGCCGCTCATGACACAGGTCCGCGAAGGCCTCGTTGTACCGGTCCGCGGCCCGCCCGTGATTCCCCGCCTCCTGATCCGCTACGGCCAGACAGCGCAGCAACGGCCAGAGGGACGGGGCGAGTTCAAGGGCTCGCTCCCAACTGCGCACCGCCTGCGCCCGATCGCCGGCGTGCCATTGCGCGACGCCGAGGTGGTACTCGGTGAGCGGGGTCGCGGGCGCGGTCTCCAGCATGTCCCGCCAGTGCGAGGCGACCAGCGTCTCCCCGGGCGGCCGGACCCGGCGCGGCTCGGGCAGGACCCCGCTCCGCAGCAGCTCGGCCCAGGGCGCCTGGGCCTCGCCGAGCGTGGACTCCTCGAAGGGCGTGCCGGGCAACTTCCAATCGGTACGCAGGACTTCGAGCGCGCCCCACCCGGAGCCGACGGCGAGGATCTCGCCGGGTTCGGTGTCGGCGTGCGGCTTCCAGGCGGCGTAGGCGGCGTCCAAGTCGGCGCGGGGCAGGACGGTTTCGAGCCGCGCCTCGGCACCGTCCACGACGGTGGACCACTCCCCCGCCGCCTCGGCGTCCAGCGGCCCGTACGCCTCCAGCCAGGACACCTCGCTCTCCGGGTCCAGCCGTACGTGCTCCAACTGCGTACGGGCCAGGCCTGCTTGGATCTCGCAGTAGCCACCGGTCCCCGGTTCGCTGAGCCACTCCTGCCAGCGCCGGCCACCGCTGCCCGTGCCCCACACGAACAGCTTCCGCCCCCGCAGTGCGTCGGTCGACGTCTGCACCAGCCCGTGCCCGTCGGCGTCGAGCGCGGCGATCCAGCGCCGCCGTCCGTCCGGCACCTCGTAGAAGTAGTCCGCCGCGTAAGGGCTGTTGAGGGGATAGGACCGGTCCAATCCGTCGTACGACGGCACCGGCACCCGGCCCAGCCGTCGCTCGTACCCGAAGTGCCAGGCCTCCTCCGCCGGTGCGAGGACCCGGCGTTCCTCCGGTACCGCGATGTTGGACCACCAGTAGGTGGGCGCGGGCCGCTCGTGCGGGTTGCGGACGCGGACGCCGACGTAGAGGAAGTCGGAGCCGTCCGGGAGCCAGAGGTCGACCTGGAAGGGGAGGTCGCGGAGGCGTTCCCACTCCCACAGGCGGAGCATCTCGCCGCCGTCGGGGGCCGGGACGCGGGCGGCGTGCAGGGGTGCGCAGGAGAGGGTGGTGTGGCCGGTGGCGCCGATGTTCCACTCGATGCCGCCGGAGAACCAGGCGCCGTTGAGGGCGAAGTTCGCGGGCTGCAACACCGGGTTGCGGTAAAGGAGTTCACGGTCGGTGGGCTTGTGGACGAGGGAGGCGATGCGGCCGCCGAGGGCGGGGAGCACGGTGGCGCGGAGCCGGTCGTTCTCGATCACGAGGGCGTCGATGCGGCGGGGTGCGCGGTCTCTGTCGTAGCCGTCCCGGACGCGGGTCGGCAGCAGGCTGCGGAGGGGTTCGTAGCCGACCTGGCGGGCCATGTCGCGCGGGAGGTCCTCGCGGTCGCGGTCGTCTATGCGGTGTGCCTCGTCGAGCGGACGCAGTGGGGGCAGCGGGTTGTCGGGACCCAACTCCGCTGCGGGGAGCGTCAGTACCTCACGTCGGATCGTCGTCACGATCACCATGGAACCCGGCAACGGGTGCGGTGGCCAGGGGCATTGCCAGTCAGGATTCCGCAAAGACGGGGGCACGGAAATTCCCGGTGCGGTTCGTCCAGGTCGACGTAGAGTCGGGCGACCGACGGCACGGACCGAGGAGTGGAACGGCGGATGGGCGAGCAGCACACGTACCGGGTGATCGTCCGGGGCACCTGGGACGCGCTGACGGACGAGGCGCGGGAGCGGCTGCTCGGCGAGGCCGCCGAGCACGGGATGCTGAGCATGCGGTTCACCGAGGAGGGCTCGCTCAGTTACGAACCGGCGCCGCTCAAGCACTTCTCGTGGCGGTACGTGGTGGTGTCGGACGCGGCCGACGGCGACGAGATGGCGGCCGCGCTCGCGGAGGACCGCGCCGAGACCGCGCTGAAGGGCCTCGGCTACGGCTTCCGTGACCTGAAGTCGACGGTCACGGACCTGGACACGATGAAGGTCAACCGGAAGTCCGCATCTCGGCGGTGATCGCCCAGCGCTCGTGGTCCCGCCACGCGCCGTCGATGTAGATCATGTCCGGCGAGAACCCTTCGAGCCGGAACCCGCAGCTGCGGGCGAGGGCGATCGAGGGGAGGTTGGTGGGCTGCACGTTGATTTCGAGCCGGTGCAGCCGCATCGGCCCGAAGGCGTGGCCCACCACGAGGTTCATCCCCTCGCGCATCAGCCCGCGCCCGGCCGCGTGCGCGAAGGCGCCGTAGCCGAGGGCTCCGCACTGGAAGCCGCCCTCGACGATGTTGTTGATGTTGATGAACCCGGCGATGCCCCCGCCGTCCACCTCGCACACGAGGAACCCGGCCTTGGTCGGATCCTGGATCAGCCGCCGCGCGTAGGCGGTGTACGCGTCCCCGCTCGCCGGCGGGAACAGCCAGGGCTGGTGCAGGTCCTTGCTCTCCCTGACCCGCTCGGTGAACTCGGCTCCGTCGTCGTACGTGAAGTGACGGATGCCCACGCGGGGGCTCTCGGCGAGGTAGCGGGATGCGGTGTGCGGCATCCCGTCACCTTAGTTCCGGCCTAACGGCGCCGTCGCATGAAATACCACCCGCACAGGGCACCGATGACCGCCGTGCCGAGCAGCGCCATCCACAGCGGCATGGTGACCTCGGGGATCAGCAGGCGGATCTTGGTGGCGCGGGTGTTCTCGAAGATGAAGATCAGGGCCAGGACGGCGAGCAGCAGAACCGTGATCCGGGCGGGCGTCAGCACGCGTTCCCGCTGGCCGGTCCTACCGCCGCTCTCGGTGGTCTTCGGGCTCATGACTCCAGGGTGGGCCCGAATCGGCCATCACGCACGGTGAGACTCGGTCCGCGACGATCGGTCCGCGACCGGCAGCTCCAGCACCCCGGTGTCCTGCGGCGAGCTGACCACCGTGACCGGCTTGATCCCCCGGTTCCCGGTGTACGCGTCGTCGCTCGCCGCGATCACGAACTGGAACCGGTGCCCCTTCGCGTACCGGTGCACGATCCCCGGCAGGGTCACCGTGAAGCTCTTCGTGACGTCCGGCACGCGGACGGGGGCGACCAACCTGTGGACCAGCGTCTTGCTGCCGTCGGGCGCGAGATCGTAGAGCTTGGCGAAGAGGACCAGGTTGTCGGCGGCGTCGCCGGAGTTCTGAGCGCGCTCCGCTTTCGGGGAGACGACCTTCAGCGTGGCCTTCGGGGCACCTACGACATCCGTCGTGCGGGTCAGGGGTGGACCGGTCCACCCCAGGTACGTACCCGCCGTGTCGTACGGCGCCGGATCCGGGTCCGGCAGGCCGATCGTCCCGCTCAGCGAACTCTCCGAATGGCTCGTGGGGACAAGCCAGTTGGTGTAACTCCGGCTGCCGCGGGCCACCTTCGACCGGTTGTCCACGAGCTTGCCGTCGCTGGAGAGGTACAACTTCTCGTCGAGTGCGGGGAGTTGGTTCACGGTGGCGTAGGTGTCGGCCGGGTCCTTGATCCAGTCCCGGTAGTAGGCGAAGGCCGGTCCCGTGTCGGTGTTCTTCCGCTGGAGGAGATAGCGGTCGAACCAGGCCAGGATGCGCCTGCCGACGTAACTCGACTCCAAGTCGCCCTGGCTCAAGTCGAGTTCACCGGCGGCCGGGGCGGTCATCCCGCCGCTGTGACCCCACGACTGCCAGATCATCTTGGCGGTCGTACCCTGCGCTTTCAGCGTCTTGTACGTCGCCGTCGCCTCGTTGAGGTTGAAGAGGGTGTCGGCCTGGCCCTGGACGAGGAGCGTGGGTGCCTTCACCCGCTTCAGATACGACACCGGCGAGACGCTGTGCTGGTACGCGAGCAGGTCGGTCGTCGCCTTTGCCGGGTAGTTCCCGGAGTTCAGGGTGCGGAACATGGCGCAGGCCCTGGTGACGAAGTGCAGGCAGGTGAGGGAGTTGATCCGGGTCGGGTCGAGGCCCGGCACGGTCAGGGGCTGGGTCTCGCCGGTGAGATAGAAGCTGTTGGCCCACTGCCACTTGAAGGCACCTGGAACGGTCCAACCGCCTTTTCCGACCGCGTTGTTCGGGTCGAGGGAGTACGCCAGGTCGTTCCAGGTGATCAGCGGGACGAGCGCGTCGACCCGGTGGTCCACGGCCGCCGTCGCCAGCTGGATCGCGCCGCCGTACGATCCGCCGATCATCCCGACACGCGGGTCGCCCTTCGCGTCGAGGGTCACGAAGTCGGCCCTGGTCCCGTCGTCGGCGGCCCGTGTCCCCGCCAGGAAGTCGATCAGCCCCGAGGCGGCCGCCCCGTCGACGCGCGGATCGTCGAGCGAGATGAGACACCCCGACTTTCCGAAGCCCAGCCCTGTGTAGACGAGCCCGACATAGCCGCGTCGCGCGAAGACCTTGCCGATGGCGTCGGTCGAACCGTCCGACTTGCTGCCCCCGAAGCCGTTGGTGGCCAGCACGGCGGGCGCCGGGTTGGAACGGTCCACGCCCACGGGCCGGTACAGGTCGGCGTCGACCGTGCAGTCCCGGCCACCCGCGGGAACGGTGAACTTCAGTGCGGTGACGGTGTATTGATCCGCCGCGGTGGCGGGGCCGCCAAGGGCGAGGGGTGCGGTGAGGGCGAGCGGTGCGGTGAGCGCGAGAGCCAGCGCGGCACGGATGCCGGGCGCACGACGGGACACAGGGACCTCCACGCTGAGGACAATCCGACTGAGGACGACCGATGGGGGGGCAAGGCGACTGATGGGGGGCAAGGCGACTGAAGACAGCACGACTTGGTGACCGGGTGACCGGGTGACCGGGTGACCGTGCGGCCGGCTGACGGCTGACGGCTGACGGCTGACGGCTGACGGCTGACGGCTAGCGCAGTGCGGGCTCGTCCAGTGTCAACGTGCCCGCGTCCGCGTCCAGTTCGGCCGCCACGCCGAGCGGTATCGTCAGCGCCCCGTCGCAGTGCCCGAAGCCGAACTCCTCCACCACGGGCACACCGATTCCGCCGAGCCGGTCGACGAGCACTGGGCGCAGTCGCTCGTACGGTCCGCAGCGATCCCACGATCCGAGGGCGATGCCCGCGACGCCGTCGAGCCAGCCGCTGCGCAGGAGTTGGGTCAGCATCCGGTCGACGCGGAACGGCTGCTCCCCGACGTCCTCGATCATCAGCAGCCCGCCCCGCGCGCCGGCCGCCGCGTGCGGGGTGCCGATGTCGGTGGCGAGCAGGGCCAGGCACCCGCCGAGCGTGACACCCCGGGCCCGCCCCGGCACCAGCGCGCCACCCCCGGTGGGGACGGCCCGGATGGTCCGCGCGGACTCCGGGTCGAACAGGGTCGCCCTCAAGTGCTCTTGCGCGCGGGAGTTCTTGATGAAGTCGGCGCCGGCCGCGGCGGGCCCGTACAGGGTGACGAGGCCCAGCCGGGTGGCGAACGCCTGGTGCAGCACGGTGGGGTCGCTGAAGCCGACGAACACCTTCGGTCCGGCGGCGCGCATCGCCTCCCAGTCGAGCAGATCGACGATGCGCTGCACGCCGTAGCCACCGCGGGCGCACAGCACGGCGGACACGGTGGGATCGCACCAGGCGTTCTGGAGGTCGGCCGCACGGTCCGCGTCCGTGCCCGCCAGGTAGCCCAACTCGCCGTGCCGGTCCAGGACATGGGGTGCCACGACGGGGTCGAGATCCCAGCCGCGCAGGATGTCGAGGCCCGCCTCCAGGCGTTCCTCGGACACCGGTCCGCTGGGTGCGACGACGGCCACGCGGGCGCCGGGGGCGAGTCGGAACGGGTGGACGAGCGGTGTCACTTGGTGAGCTCCAGGGTGGGGACGCCGGGCGGTTCGATGCCGAACACCTGCGCGTACAGGGAGAGTTCGGCCTCCAGGGCACGGATCATGGTGTCGGCGCGGCGGAAGCCATGACCCTCGCCCTCGAACGCGAGGTAGGCGTGCGGGACTTGGCGTCCGCGCATCCGCTCCAGGAAGCGTTCGCACTGGACGGGCGGGCAGATCACGTCGGCCAGGCCCTGCATCATCAGGAAGGGCGCGGTGACTTGGTCGGCGTGCTCGACGGGTGAGCGCTCGGCGTATCGGGCGGGGACCTCGGCGAGGGGGCCGACCAGGGTCTCCAGGTAGCGGGACTCGAAGTCGTGGGTCTCCCCCGTGGCCCAGTTGGCCAGGTCGAGGACGGGATAGATGATGGTGCCGCAGGCGTAGACGTCGGTCGTGACGAGGGACGCGGCGCTGGTCCAGCCGCCCGCGCTGCCGCCCCGGATCGCGAGCCGGGCGCGGTCGGCGGTGCCCTCGGCGGCGAGGGCCAGCGCGACGGCCGCGCAGTCCTCGACGTCGACGACGCCCCACTGCTCGCGCAGCCGGTTGCGGTACTCGCGGCCGTGCCCGGTGGAGCCGCCGTAGTTGACCTCGGCGACGCCGATGCCGCGTGAGGTGAAGTAGGCGATCTCCAGGTCGAGGACGAGGGGTGCGCGGCTGGTGGGTCCGCCGTGCGCCCAGATGACGTACGGCGGCAGTTCGTTGCCTGGAGCGGTCCAACTCGGGTTGTGCGGCGGGTAGATGTGGGCGTGGATGTCGCGTCCGGCGGGGCCGGTGAAGGTGCGGATCTGCGGTTCGGGGTAGTGGGCCGGGTCCACCGGGTCGTCGTGGGGGGCGCCGATCACGCGGGCCCTGCCGGTGCGGGTGTCGAGTTCGGCGACCTCGTAGGCGCTGCGCGGGCTGGCTCCGACGCCGACGATCCGTTCGCCGTTCACCGCGAGGGTGGAGGCGAACTCGGTCCAGGGTCCGGCCGCGTCGACGACCTCGCCGGTCTCCGGGTCCAGGACGCCGAGCAGGGTGGCGCCCCGGCCGTGCACGACGGCGATCGGCCCGCTCTCCAGGGGCGCGAACCAGCGCTGGCCGAGCTTCCACAGCGGCCCGCCGAACTCCTCCTCGCGGGCGCACAGCGGCTGGTGGTCGCGGTAGAGGTTCCACCAGCCGGTGCGGTCGCTGGCGTAGAGCAGCGAACCGTCGAAGCCCCAGTCGACCTGAGCGATGGACTCCTCGGGTCCGCCGGCGACGGTCCGTGGCTCCCCGAACGTGCCGTCGTCCGCGATCTCGGCGAGCAGCAGCTCCGTGCCGTCCCACGGCATCCGGGGATGGTCCCAGGCGAGCCAGGCCGCCTTCCGCCCGTCGGGCGAGACGCGCGGCCCGGACACGAACCGGTGCCGGTCGTCGGTGAGTTCACGTACGGCGCGCCGGTCCTCGGCGGCGGACCGGTCCAACGGTACGGCGGCCAGGACGCGCCGCACATCACCGGGTCCCTCGCCGGTGAACTCCTCAAGAACGCACCACACTTCACCCAGGTCCAGGCGCAACTGCGGTTCCGCCCAGCGGAGTCCGCCGCCCACGGGAGAGACCGGCGTCAGCGGCTCCGGTTCGCTCCCCGGCTCGTAGCGGTAGAGGCGCTGGTCGGTGAAGTTCACGAAGACCACGAGGGGTTGACCGTTTTGGACCGTTCCAGCCCAGGGCTGTCCGCCGTACTCCATGACCCTGCTGCGGACGTTCCACGGGGCGGGCAGCACCGGCTCCTCGGAGCCGTCCGCGCGGCGGCGGACCAGGGTGCGGCGGCCGCCCTCGGTGGGCCGGGGTTCGGTCCACCAGGCCTCGTCGCCGACGAAACCCACGTACTCGGGGTGTCCGTCGTGCGCGGCGGCGAGTGCCGCGTCGATGGGCGAAGGCCACGAGCCGTACGCCGAACTCTGCACGTTCTCCCCCACTTGCTAGGCCGTCCTCAGGAAGCGGTCCAGGACACGGACGCCGAAGTGGAGTGCCTCGACGGGGACGCGCTCGTCGACTCCATGGAACAGCGCCTGGTAGTCGAAGCCCTCGGGGAGCTTCAGCGGTGCGAAGCCGTAGCCGGTGATGCCGAGGCGCGAGAACTGCTTGGCGTCCGTGCCGCCGGACATGCAGTACGGGACCACGTGCCCCTCGGGCGCGAACTCCTCGACGGCTGCCCGCATCTGAGCGTATGTCAGGGAATCCACCGGTGCCTGGAGGGCCACCTCGCGATGGTGGAACTCCCAGTCGACGTCCGGTCCTGTGAGCCGGTCCAACGTGGTGCGGAACTCGTCCTCGCCGCCCGGCAGATAGCGTCCGTCGACGAAGGCCACGGCCTCGCCCGGGATCACGTTGACCTTGTAACCGGCGTTCAGCATGGTCGGGTTGGCGCTGTTACGGACCGTCGGTTCGACGAGCTTCGCCGCCGGGCCGAGCTTGGTGAGGAGTCCGTCGACGTCGTCGAGGTCGGCCTCGATGCCGTACAGGGCGGCGAGTTCGGTGAGGGCGGCGCGGACGGTCGGGGTGAGCCGTAGCGGCCACTCGTGTTCGCCGATGCGGGTGATCGCGGCGGCGAGACGCGTGACGGCGTTCTCGTGGTTGACCTTGGAGCCGTGGCCCGCGCGGCCGTGGGCGGTCAACTTGAGCCAGCCGGTGCCGCGTTCACCGGCGGCGATGGGGTAGATCTCCCGGCCGGAGCCGTCGTGGAAGGTGAACGCGCCCGATTCGCTGATGCCTTCGGTGCAGCCCTCGAAGAGCCCGGCGTGCTGGTCGGCGAGGAATCCGGAGCCGTCCTCGGCGCTGGCCTCCTCGTCGGCGGTGAACGCGATGACGAGGTCGCGCCGGGGCCGTACGCCCAGCCGGGACCAGGCGCGGACGACGGCGAGGATCATCGCGTCCATGTTCTTCATGTCGACCGCGCCGCGCCCCCAGACGACCCCGTCGCGGACCTCCCCGGAGAAGGGGTGCACGCTCCACTCGTCGGCCTGCGCGGGCACGACGTCCAGGTGACCGTGGACGAGGAGCGCGTCCGCCGAGGGGTCGGTGCCCTCGATGCGGGCGACGACGTTGGTGCGGCCCTTGGACCGTTCCAAGAGGGTCGGTTCGAGTCCGGCGCCGGCCAGTCGCTCGGCGGCGTACTCGGCCGCGGGTCTCTCCTGGCAGTCGCCGCCGCCCCGGTTGGTCGTGTCGATGCGGATCAGGTCCGAGGTGAACGTCACGACCTCGGCCAGGGCCCGCTCGTCGATGTCAGCCATACTGCTCCTCCACCGCGGCCGAGACGATCGTGGTGACCGCCTTGAAGGTCCGGATGCCCTCGTACATGGTGTCGTGGGTGTACGCCACCTTCCGCTCGCCGACCCGCGCGACGCCGGGGACCACGGTGGCGGCCATGGCCAGGTGTTCGGCGTCGAATTCGAGGGCGACGGTGAACGGGCCGCCCTGTACCGGTTCCTGACGCACCGCCAGTTTCGCCGCCTCCTTCGCCGCCTCGCGGATGTCGGCGGCCGTCCTGGCCGGCGTCCGGCACACGGCCGCGTACCGCGACACATGGTCCTTGACGGCCACCTTCAGCGCCTCGGGCGCGTACCCGAGGGCGTCCTCACAAGCCACGTCGTCACCCGTGACAAGGACCACCGGTACCCCGTACTCGGCGACGACATGCGCGTTGAGGAGTCCCTCGCTGGCGCGGACGTCGTTCAGCCAGACGCCGGTGATCGAGTTCGCGAGGTAGGTGTGGGCGAGGACGCCCTCCATGCCGGCGCCCGCGTGGTAGCCGACGAACGCGATGCCGTCGACGTCGCCGTGCTGGACGCCCTCGACCATGGAGAGGGACTTGTGGCGTCCGGTGAGCATCTCGGTGCGCTCGTCGAGCTGTTCGAGCAGCAGGTTGCGCATCGTCCAGTGGGCCTCGTTGACGAGCACCTCGTCGGCGCCGCCGTCGTAGAAACCGAGGACGGCCGCGTTCACGTCCGAGGTGAACATCGAACGGCACCGCTCCCACTGCGGCGTCCCCGGCAACACGTCGGCCGGCCAGGTGACGCCGGTCGCACCCTCCATGTCGGCGCTGATGAGGATCTTCATGGGGCCTCACGTTACGCGCCGACGGGGAATCCGCCAGGAAGAAGCGGCGCGGAATTCAACGACATTGGATCGCGCAAGAAATTGCGCGACTTGCGTTCGCTTTCGTTCAGCGGCCGCAAATCCGCGCAAGCCAACTCCCGTGTCACTCCGGGGCGATGAGTGTTTCTGGTGAATATTGCGCTGTTCCAGCTGTAGACCCCTTCCCATCGCTCTGCAATATTTCGATGAAACAACGCAAAAACCTGCCTCTCAGGGGCAGCACGCACCTCCTCACCTCGCACCTTTCTGCTCCTGCACCACGCCCCAGGAACGAGCCGCCCTCGCCGCCCCACCGGCGCGCGAGCCTCCGCAGGAAGTGACCCGTATGACTCGACCCACCCGACACAAGAAGAGATCCCCCGGACGGCGCGCGGCGATCGCCGCGCTCGCCTCCGCCGTGATGGTGCTGGGCCTGCCCGCCGTCGCCGCGCACGCGGCCGGCGGTCCCGACGTCGCCGCGGGCGCGAAGACCACCGCGGGCAGCACTCGCGGCGCGCACAAGGCCACCAACATCACCGACGGCGACACCGACACCTACTGGCAGGCCGGGAAGAAGTCGGCCCAGTGGGTGCAGACCGACCTCGGCAGGAGCGAGCGCGTCCGGCAGGTCGTGCTGCGGCTGCCCGAGGGCTGGCAGACCCGCAAGCAGACGCTGGCGCTCCAGGGCAGCGACGACGGCAAGAGCTTCGCGACGCTCAAGTCGTCGGCGCAGTACGTCTTCAGCCCCGGTGACGACAACACCGTGAAGATCTCGGTGCCTTCGGCCCTCGCCCGGTACGTACGGGCCGACTTCAGCGCCAACTCGGTGGCCGGAACAGCCCAGTTGGCCGAGATGAAGGTCCTCACGGCCACCGCCGAGACCGCCAACCTCGCCCTGGGCAAGCCCTTCAGCGAGAGCGGGCACGCCGATGTCTACGGCGCGGCCAACGCCGGTGACGGCAACCAGAACACCTACTGGGAGAGCACGAACAACGCGTTCCCGCAGTGGCTCCAGGTCGACCTGGGCTCGTCGGTCAGGGTCAACCAGGTGACGCTGCGGCTGCCGGGCAGCTGGCCGAGCCGCAGTCAGACGCTCAAGATCCAGGGGTCGACCGACAACCAGAACTTCACCGATCTGACGGCCTCGAAGGCGTACGCCTTCGACAGTTCCACCGCCCAGTCGACGACGATCGCCTTCGACGCGACGACCACGCGGTACGTCCGCGTGCTGATCACGGCGAACACCGGCTGGCCCGCCGGGCAGGTGTCCGAGCTGGAGGTCTACGGACCGGCGACCGGTGACACCCAGGCGCCCACCGCGCCGGGCAACCTGAGCTACACCGAACCGGCCACCGGGCAGATCGAGTTGAACTGGACCGCGGCCACCGACGACACCGCCGTGACCGGCTACGACATCTACGCCAACGGGCAGTTGAGGTCGAGCGTCGCCGGGAACGTGCTGACGTACACGGACACCCAGCCGGCCGGCAGCGACATCACGTACTTCGTGCGGGCCAAGGACGCGGCGGGCAACGTCTCCGCCAACAGCAACAGCGTCACCCGCAAGGGCTCGACCGGCGACACCCAGGCCCCGACCGCGCCCGGCAACCTCGCCTACACGCAGTCGGGCAGCGACGTGAAGCTGACCTGGCAGGCGTCGAGCGACAACGTCCAGGTCACCGGGTACGACGTCTACGCCAACGACCAGCTCCTCAAGTCCGTTGCCGGTGACGTGACTTCGTACACCGACACCCCGTCGGCGACGGCCACGGTCACCTACTACGTGAAGGCGAAGGACGCCGCAGGGAACGTGTCGGTGGCGAGCAACAGCGTCACCCGGGCCGGCAACGGCGCGGGCTCCGACCTCGCGCAGGGCAAGCCCATCGAGGCCTCGTCGTACACCTTCACCTATGTCGCCGCGAACGCCAACGACGGCCAGATCGCGACCTATTGGGAGGGCGGGGGCGGTGCCTACCCGGCCACCCTCACCACCAAGCTGGGCGCGAACGCCGACCTCAGCCAGGTCGTCGTCAAGCTGAACCCCGACCCCGCGTGGTCGACGCGGACGCAGAACATCCAGGTGCTGGGCCGGGACCAGGACGCGACCGCGTTCACGAGTCTCGTCGCGGCGAAGGACTACGTCTTCAACCCGGCGAGCGGCAACACGGTGACCATCCCGGTCTCGGGTGCCGCCGCCGACATCCAGCTCAAGTTCGCCTCCAACACCGGTGCCCCGGGCGGGCAGGTCGCCGAGTTCCAGGTGATCGGCACCCCGGCCGCCAACCCGGACCTCAAGGTCACCGGCATCACCCACACGCCCGCGGCCCCGGTCGAGTCGGACGCCATCAGCCTGTCGGCGACGGTCACCAACAGCGGCAGCAAGGCGTCCAAGGCCACCGACCTGAACTTCACGCTCGGCGGCACCAAGGCCGCCACGGCCGACGTCCCGGCCCTCGCGGCGGGCGCGTCGACGACGGTCACGGCGAGCATCGGCACGCGGGACGCCGGGAGTTACCCGCTCGGCGCCGAGGTGGACCCGTCCAACAAGGTCATCGAGCAGAACGAGGGCAACAACGTCTACACCGCCCCCGACGCCCTCGTCGTCAAGCCGGTCTCCAGCTCCGACCTGGTCGCCGCACCGGTCGCCTGGACCCCGTCGAGCGCCTCGGCGGGCGACAACGTCACCTTCACCGTGGCGATCAAGAACCAGGGCACGGTCGACTCGGCCGCCGGCACCCACGGCGTCACGCTGACGCTCCTGGACGCGGGCGGCGCGACGGTCAAGACACTCACCGGCTCCTACAACGGCACCATCGCGGCCGGCCAGACGACCGCACCCGTCAGCCTCGGCTCCTGGACGGCCGTCAACGGCAAGTTCACCGTCAAGACGGTCATCGCCGACGACACGAACGAACTCCCGGTCAAGCGGACCAACAACACCACCACACAACCCCTGTTCGTCGGCCGCGGCGCCGACATGCCCTACGACATGTACGAGGCCGAGGACGGCACGGTGGGCGGCGGCGCCCAGGTCGTCGGACCGAACCGCACCATCGGCGACATCGCCGGAGAGGCGAGCGGCCGCAAGGCGGTGACCCTCAACTCGACCGGCCAGTACGTCGAATGGACCACCCGCGCGTCGACCAACACCTTGGTCACCCGCTTCTCCATCCCCGACGGCACCGACACCACCCTCGACGTCTACGTCGACGGCCAGTTCCTCAAGGCCATCGACCTCACCTCCAAGTACGCCTGGCTGTACGGCGCCGAGACCGCGCCCGGCAACTCGCCGAGCGCCGGTACCCAGCGCCACATCTACGACGAGGCGAATCTCCTGCTGGGCAGGACAGTTCCGGCGGGTTCCAAGATCCGGCTCCAGAAGGACGCGGCCAACACCTCCACCTACGCCATCGACTTCATCAACACCGAGCAGGCGACGGCGACCGCGAACCCCGACCCGGCCGCCTACGTGGTCCCGGCCGGCTTCGCGCAGCAGGACGTGCAGAACGCGCTCGACAAGGTCCGCATGGACACCACGGGCAAGCTCGTCGGCGTCTATCTGCCCGCCGGCGACTACGAGACCTCCAGCAAGCTCCAGGTCTACGGCAAGGCGGTCAAGGTCGTAGGAGCCGGGTCGTGGTTCACCCGCTTCCACGCCCCCGCCTCGCAGGAGAACACCGACGTCGGCATCCGGGCCGAGGCCACCGCGAACGGTTCGTCGTTCACCGGCTTCGCCTACTTCGGGAACTACACGTCCCGAATCGACGGACCGGGCAAGGTATTCGACTTCTCCAACGTCTCCAACATCACCATCGACGACATCTGGGTCGAGCACATGGTGTGCATGTACTGGGGCGCCAACACCGACAACATGACCATCAAGAACTCCCGCATCCGGGACACGTTCGCCGACGGCATCAACATGACGAACGGCTCCACGGACAACCACGTCGTCAACAACGACGCCCGGGCCACGGGCGACGACAGCTTCGCGCTCTTCTCGGCGATCGACGCGGGCGGCTCCGACGAGAAGAACAACCTCTACGAGAACCTGACGTCGACGCTCACCTGGCGCGCGGCCGGTATCGCCGTCTACGGCGGCTTCGACAACACCTTCCGCAACATCAGGGTCGCCGACACCCTGGTCTACTCCGGCATCACGATCTCCTCGCTGGACTTCGGCTACCCGATGAACGGCTTCGGGACCGATCCGACGACGATCGAGAACGTCTCCCTGGACCGGACGGGCGGCCACTTCTGGGGCTCCCAAGTCTTCCCGGCCATCTGGGCGTTCTCCGCCTCGAAGGTCTTCCAGGGCATCCGGGTCAACGACGTCGACATCGACAACTCCACCTACGGCGGGGTGATGTTCCAGACCAACTACGTAGGCGGACAGGCCCAGTTCCCGGTGAAGGACACGATCTTCACCGACATCTCCATCACCAACTCCAAGAAGAGCGGAGACGCGTTCGACGCCAAGTCCGGCTGGGGCATCTGGGCCAACGAGCTGCCCGAACCGGGTCAGGGACCGGCCGTGGGTTCGGCCACCTTCGTCAACCTGCGGATGAGCGGCAACGCGCAGGACATCCGCAACACCACGTCCACCTTCACGATCAACGTGCAGTAACTCCCGCCGAAAGAAGCTCCATCAGAAGCTGAAGCGGGGCCGCCCTACCTGACGAGGGCGGCCCCGTTTCGCTGCACCTCCGTGCCTACCAACCGACGGCGACCAGGAGCCACTGCGGGTCGGCGTGCGAGATGAACGAGGACTGGCCCGCGACATCGTCGTAAGGGAAGCCGTAGGCAAGCTGGTTGATGGCGTTGTCGTGCCAGAACTTGGCGTAGTAGTTGGCGGGCGCCGCCTTGTAGAACTGCGCCGGGTCGGACTGCTGCGACGCCGGAAGCGTGGCCACATGGCGGTTGAGGGCGGCGCACATGGTGGGGTCGGCGGCCAGCGAGCCCGCGCAGCCGAAGATGTCGGAGGTCGCCGCGTTCACGCCCACCGACTGGGCGTACGACGTGAAGTAGTTGGCGTTGGCGCCGCCCGCGCGGAAGCTCGGGTCGCTGCCGGGCGCGATGATCCGGTACGGCGCCTGGGTCTGCGCCAGCACCTTGAACTGGGCCGGCACCGCGTCCGTGAACCGCTGGAAGGTGGTCGCGCGGTCCTCGGCGAAGGTCGCCCGGTTCTCGCCGACCTCGGTGTCGTAACCGTCCTTGCTGTGCAGCCGCATGGCGAGCTTGAGTCCGAAGGCGTCGACGCGGGTGGTGTTGCCGTTGAAGACGTTGGAGCCGACCGTGAACTCGATGAAGTCGTAGTAGGAGCTGGTGGGCGAGCCCAGGTAGAAGTACATGCGGCCCGCGGAGTTGGCGGGCATGTCGAGGTAGGGCTGCTCGGCGATGGAGTGCGTCTGCCCGTTGAAGCTCCAATACACCTGGCTGTCCGGGTACTTGCCGTTGGTGCGGTTGAGGATCTTCACCTCCACGGCGTTGTTGGCCGCCGGGATGTCGCTGGTGCTGCCCCAGAAGTCGTCGGGTGGGGTGGTGCTGCCGGGGCCGTAGACCTGGAACTCCCAGAGGGAGTAGCCCCATTGGGTGGCGCGGGCGGTGCCGTAGAGGCGGACGTAGCGGCCGCTGCCGGTGACGGTGAGGTTCTGGGTGCCGCCGGTGGCGGTCGTGGTGGAGTAGACCGTGGTCCAGGTGGTCGCGTCGGTCGAGGTCTGGATCTGGTAGCCGGTGGCGTACGCGGTCTCCCAGTTCAGCGAGACGCGGGTGATCTGCTGGACCGTTCCAAGGTCCACCTGAAGCCACTGCGGGTCGGCGAAGGCGGAGGACCAGCGGGTGCCGGTGTTGCCGTCGACAGCCGCGCTCGCGGGGAAGGACCCGCTCTCGGTCGAGGACGCGGTGGCGGGCCGCCCTTGGGACAGCAACTGGTCGGCGGCACGGGCGGGCGAGGGGCTCAGGGCGGCGAAGAGAGCGACGATCAGGACGAGGGCCAGACCGAGAGCCGTACGGGAGCGCACGGCTCCGGACGGAGGTCTGGCGGAAGTGCCGGTGGACGTCTGCATGGGGGGTCTCCTCAGCGGGTTGGGAGCGCTCTCCCCGGGTTGTAGTCCCGCCCCTGCCCGCCGTCAACAACTGAAGCCGAATCAAGGGCAGTTCGTGGCAGCGGGCGCTCACGGCAGGGAATCCGTTCAGGACCCGACCGCATGCGCCATCTCAACGCGCGCTGTTCCTCTATCACTTGACGCGTCCGGTACGGACCTTTCCGCAGGTGGCAGAGTGGTCACCGGAACAGAGCACGGCACGCACGGCGAGAACAGCATTGGGAGAGAAGTCCGTTGAACCCCGGAACCCCGGTCCCCGACAGCTACTACGAGCGCATCGACGAGCACCGCTACAAGCCCACCGCTCACGCGGGCGGCGCCTGGGACCCGGACGAGCTGCACTTCAGCCCGCTCGGCGGGCTCGTCGTCCACGCCATGGAGCGCGCGCGGGCCACCCGGCCGGAGAGCGGTCTCCTGCTGTCGCGGATCAGCTACGACATCCTGGGCCGGCTCGCCCTGGACGAGTGCGAGATCCGGGTGGAGGTGGTCCGCCCGGGCCGCACGATCGAGCTGGTCGAGGCGGTGGTGCTGGTCGCCGACCGGCCGGTGGTGCGGGCCCGGGCCTGGTTCCTCGCCGCGATCGACACCGCTGCCGTCGCGGGCGGCCCGGACCAACGGCTCACCCCTCCCGAGGAGTTGGTCCCCTGGGAGATGAGCGCGCTGTGGCCCGGCGGGTACATCGCCTCGGTCGACGTACGGCCGCTCGCGCCACCCCGGCCGGGCCGTACGACCGCCTGGGTCTCCACCCGGCACTCCCTCGTCGCCGGTGAGCCCAGCAGCCCGCTCGCGTCCTATCTCGCGCTCGTCGACACCGCGAACGGCATCGCCGTACGACAGCCGCCGACCGCCTGGATCTACCCGAACGTCGACCTGACCGTCCACCTGCACCGCCAACCCGTGGGCGACTGGACCGGGTTGGACACGACGGTCACCTTCGGGCCCACCGGACAGGGCCTGACGAGCACCGTGCTGCACGACGTCGACGGCCCGGTGGGACACGCGCTGCAGATGCTCACCGTGCGGCCCGCGCCGGAGCAGTGAGCGCGCCCATGATCAATACGGCTACCGCGCGGTCCAGCCGCCGTCCACCGTGAGGGTCGTCCCGGTGACGAAGCGGGACGCTTCGGAGGCGAGGAAGACGGCGGCTCCGCCGAGTTCCTCCACGTCGCCGACGCGGCCCAACGGCGTGCTGTCGACGATGCGTTCACCCCAGCGGCTGGCCAGCAGGCCGGAGCTGAGGTCGGTGTGGAAGTAGCCGGGCGCGAGGGCGTTGACGCGGACCCCGCGGTCGGCCCATTCCACGGCGAGGGACTTGGTGAGGGCCTCGACCCCGCCCTTGCTGGCGGCGTAGGCGGCGATCCGCTCGAAGCCGGTGCGGGCGTGCACCGAGGAGACGTTGACGATCGAGCCGGACCGCTGCTCCAGCATCACCTTGCCCGCCTCGCGGCAACAGTAGAAGGTGCCTTGGAGGTTGACGTCGATGACCTGCTGCCAGTCCTCGTCGGTGACGCGCTCGCTGCGGGTGAAGTGGGGGCTCGTACCGGCGCAGTTGACGACCGCGTCGAGTCGGCCGGTGTCGTCGGTGATACGCCCGACGATGGTCCGTACGGCGGTGGAGTCGGCGACCGAGCCGGGCAGGACCAGCACCTTGCCGCCGTGGGCGGCGAGTTCGGCCTCCAGACTCTCAAGATCCGCCGCCGTACGGGCCGTTGCCGCCACGGTGGCACCCGCCTGGGACAGGGCGACGGCGATCGCGCGTCCCAGCCCCTTCCCCGCGCCCGTCACCCACACCGTCCGTCCGTCGAGCCGGAGTTGGGCATTCACGTCGTTCACGTCCGTCATGGCTCAGCCCTTCGCGGGGAGGTCGCGCAGGGTCCGCTTGAGGACCTTGCCGGACGGGGTGCGGGGCAGCTCGTCGACGATGTCGAAGCGGGCCGGCACCTTGAACTTGGCCAGGCGCGCCCGGCAGAACTCCCGTAGTTCCTCGGGCCCCGCGCTCTCGCCGGGCCTGAACACCACGAAGGCGCGAGGGACTTCACCCCAGCGGGGGTGGTCGATCCCGACCACGGCGGCCTCCAGGACGGCCGGGTGCTCGTACAGCACCCGCTCCACCTCGGGCGTGGCGATGTTCTCGCCGCCGGAGACGATCATGTCCTTCTTGCGGTCGTCGATGAAGAGGAAGCCGTCCTCGTCGACGTGCCCGATGTCCCCGGTGTGGAACCAGCCGTCCCTGATCGCCGCCGCCGTGGCCTTCTCGTCGCGCCAGTACCCGGCGAAGACCTTGGGCCCGCGCAGGGTGATCTCGCCGAGCTCACCGGCGGGCACCTCGTGGCCGGTGTCGTCGACGATCCGCACGCGCGTGTGCGGCACGGGACGCCCGACCGAGCCCAGCTTGGACAGCGCGTGCTCGCGGTCGAGGAAGGTGTCGCCGGAGACGGTCTCGGTCAGGCCGTAGGCGTCGGCGAACCAGGCGTTGGGGAACGCGGTCATGATGCGCCGGAGCACCGGTTCGGGGGTCTTCTCGCCGCCGCCGAGGATGAACCGCACCGAGCTGGTGTCGTACTCCTCGCGGCCGGGGACCTCCAGGACCGCGTTGACCATGGCGGGCGCCAGCCAGACATTGGTGACACGGTGCTTCTCGATCTCCGCCAGCACGGCCTGCGGGTCGAACCTGCGCTGGAGTACGACACCGCCGCCCGCGTACAGGACCCCGAGGGCCGGCATGTCCAGACCGCCCACGTGGTAGAGCGGCCCGCAGACCAGCGTGGTGTCCGCCGCCGTCAGACCGAAGTGGACGATGTGGGCGAGGTTCTTGGCCTGGAGGTTTCCATAGGTGATGCGGACGCCCTTGGGCCGTGAGGTGGTGCCGGAGGTGTACATGAGCCGCTGGAGGTCGTCGAGCCCGACGTCCACGGGCTCCACCCGCTCCCCCTTGTGTCGGGCCAGCAGCTCCTCGTAACCGATCCACGGCTCGTCGAGCAGGTCACCGCCGATCACGACCCGGTGCTCCAGGTCCGTCAGACACCCGGCGCTGCGCTCCACCGCCCCCACGAACTCCGGCTCGGTGACGATCACCTTGGCCTGGGCGTGCCCCAGGATGTACTGCCATTCCTCTTCGGAGAGGCGGTAGTTGAGCGGCAGGAAGACCGCGCCGAGCTGATTGGTCGCGTACACCAGCTCCAGGAACTCCGGCTGGTTGTAGAGCAGCAGGCCTACGACATCGCCGCGCCCGACGCCCAGTTCGGCCAGGCCCGCCGCCAACTGGTTCACCCGCTCGTGCAGTTGGCGGACCGTCAGAGAACGCTCGCCCTGGACGACGGCGACGGCCTCGGGCCGCTGCGCCAGGTGGTAATCGAGGATGCTCGCGAAATTGTGCACGGCTCACTCTCGCTCTGTGGTGTTCGGCGCTGAACACGGCTCGACCACGGCTCATGGGGCAAACCGGATCCCGACCGGTCGGTTGCCCACTCACATAATTTAGTGTACCCCTTGGTCTATAAAACCTATGAGCCGCACTTTACGACGGCGCGTGCGCGACGACAACCATCCGAGCGCACGTGCCGCCGCTTCAGCCGACGAGGAGGGTTCTTCGTGCCACGCATCCGGCTCGACACCGACGGACCGGTCGTCACGGTCCGCCTCGACAACCCGCCGATGAACGCCTTTGACTCCCTCCAGAGAGAGGAGCTGGCCACCTGCGTGCGCGGGCTGGCCGACTCCCCCGCCGTACGGGCCGTGGTCCTGCACGGCGGCGAACGGCTCTTCGCCGCCGGCGCCGACATCAAGGCCCTGGCCGCGATGGGCCCGGAGGAGATCCGCGGCTGGAACCGCGCGTTGCAGCGCACCTTCGACGAGGTCGCCCGCCTGCCCATGCCGGTGATCGCGGCGGTCACCGGCTACGCCCTGGGCGGCGGCATGGAACTGGCCCTGGCCGCCGACTACCGCGTGGCGGCACAGGACGCGGTCTTCGCCCAGCCGGAAGTGCAGTTGGGGATCATGCCGGGCTCGGGCGGCACCCAACGCCTGACCCGCCTGATCGGCCCGTCCCGCGCGAAGAACCTCCTGATGACCGGCCGCAGGGTGAAGGCGGAGGAGGCACTGCGCCTTGGCCTGGTGGACGAGGTGGTCCCCACGGGCGAGGCCCTGAAGGCCGCCCTGGCCTATGCCCGCCAGCTGTCCGAGGGCCCACCGGCAGCCTTGGAAGCCATCAAAGAGGCTGTCGACCACGGCACGGACGCAAGCATGTCAGCAGGCCTGGCCCTCGAACGATCCCTGTTCACAGGGGTGTTCGCCACGGCGGACGCAACAACGGGACTACGCAACTTCCTGAGCCGCAGCACACCTAAGGGGCGCGGGGAACTGCGCGACCAGCCCCCACCGGCGGACAGCCACAACACAACATGAAAGGGGCGGAAAACATGGAGGCACTCGTCTGGCACGGTGCACAGGATCTCCGTTTTGAAGAGGTGGCCGAGCCCCCTGACCCGGCGCCCCACGAGGCCGTCGTAGAAGTGACGTGGTGCGGAGTCTGCGGAACGGACCTGCACGAGTACCTAGAAGGCCCTCACATGATCCGAGAGGGCCCCCACCCCCTCACCGGCACCAAACCACCCCTCGCCCTGGGCCACGAACTCAGCGGCACAGTAGTCGCGTTGGGAGCGGAACTGCCCGGCGTCAAGGTCGGCGACCGAGTGACGGCGGACCCGGTCTGGCGCTGCGGCACCTGCTTCTGGTGCACGCGCGGGGAGTACCACATCTGCCCCAAGAGCGGCTCCGTCGGCCTCGCCTCCCCCGGCGCCTTCGCAGAACGCGTCACCGTCCCGCTGGCCGGCCTCACCCGCCTCCCGGACAACGTGAGCGACGAACTCGCCGCCGTGGCCGAGCCGTTGGCGGTAGGCCTGCACGCGGTGACCCGGGCCGGCGTCAAACCGGGCGACAACGTCCTCGTGGTCGGCGGCGGCCCGATCGGCGTCGCCGTGGTCCTCGCCGCCCAAATCGCGGGCGCCGCAGGCCTGTTCGTGAGCGAACCCCTCGCCGGCCGCCGTGAGATGCTCCTCGGCATCGGCGTCACCGAGGCCTTCGACCCGCGCGAGACGGACGTACGGCGTGAGGTGTTCGTGCGGACGAACCGCATCGGCCCGGACGTCGTCATCGACGCGACCGGCGTACCCGCGCTCGCCGGGCAGGCCGTGTCGATCGTGCGACGCGGCGGACGGGTCGTGCTGGCCGGGGTCGGACACGGCAGCGTCGAGTTCGACATGGGCCAACTCGTGTTCTACGAGCGGTCGGTGGTCGGCACGCTCGGCTACAACTTCGACATCCCGCGTGTGATCGATCTGATGAGTACCGGACGCCTGGACGCCTCCGCCCTGATCACCGGCCGTTTTCCGCTCTCGGGAGGAGCCGGTGTCTTCGAGGACCTGGCCGCCGACCGGGCCAAGCACCTGAAGGTGCTGCTGACCCCGAAGGGACTGTGACATGGACTTCGACCTGCCCGAGGAGACCCTCGCTCTCCAGGACATGGTCCGCGAGTTCGCGGCCAACGAGATCACGCCCCACGCGGCCGGGTGGTCCGAGAACGAGATCTTCCCGACCAAGGTCTTCACCAAGCTGGGCGAACTCGGCCTGATGGGCATGCTCGTGCCGGAGGAGTACGGCGGGGCGGGCTCGGACACGGTCACCTATGTCGCGGTGATGGAGGAACTCGGCGCCGCCGACCAGTCGGTGGCCTCCTCGTGGAACGCCCACTCGACCATCGGCACGCTGCCGCTGCTCGCGTACGGCACCGAGGAGCAGAAGCACCGCTGGCTGACGCCGCTGGCCAAGGGCGAGGCGATCGGCGCGTTCGGGCTGACCGAGCCGGACGCCGGCTCCGACGCGGCCGGTATCGCGACCACCGCCCGCCGCGCGGACGGGGGTTGGGTGATCAACGGCACCAAGATGTTCATCACCAACGCGGGTACCGACATCAGCCAGGGCGTCACCCTGCTCGCCACGACCGGCAAGGGCGCGGACGGCCGTAAGGGGTACGCGACCTTCTATGTGCCGACGGGCACGCCCGGGTACACGGTCGGCGCCAAGCTGAAGAAGCTCGGCTGGCACGCCATGGACACACGGGAGTTGGTGTTCACCGACTGCTGGGTCTCCGACGACCATCTGATCGGCGAGGAGGGCAACGGGCTCAGGCAGTTCCTGTCGGTCCTCGACGGCGGCCGGATCAGCGTGGCGGCGCTGGGCCTCTCGCTGGCGAAGGCGGCGCTGGCGCTGGCGGTCAAACACGCCAAGGAACGGCACCAGTTCGGGCGTCCGCTCGCGGACTTCCAGGCGGTCGCGCACAAGATCGCCGACATCGGCACGGAGTACCAGGCCGCCCGTTGGATGGTCTACCGCGCCGCGTGGCTCGCCGACCAGGGGCGTCCGCACAGCACGGAGGCCGCCATGGCCAAGCTGTACGCCTCCGAGGTCGCCAACCGGGCGGCCTCCCAGTCGCTGCAGATCCACGGCGGCTACGGGTACGTACGGGAGTCGGAGATCTCCCGTTTCTACGCCGACGCCAAGATCCTGGAGATCGGCGAGGGCACCAACGAGATCCAGCGCAATGTCATCGCCAGGGCCCTGGTCCAGGGCGCGTGAGCGGGCGGGATCCGCGGTGCGCGGTGGCGCACCGCGGGTCCGGTCAGCTCGCCACGGCGACCGCTTCCCACAACGCCTCGGGATCGAGGGGCAGTTCGGGCCGGGCCCGCTTGAACTCGGCGGCCAGCGCCTCGACGTCCGGGAGGTCGCCGACGGACGCGGCGAAACCGCGGAACAGGGTCGAGCAGTACTCGCCCGACAGGAACGCGGCGTCCCAGCTGCCGTCCGGCCGCACCCACTGGTAGGTGTGGTTGTGGAGGTTGAGGAACTGGAGGGTGGCCAGGTGCGGTTCGACCGCACGGAAGGTCCCCTCCTCGACGGCCTCCGTGAGCAGGCCGGTGATCAGCAGCTCGAAGTCGGAGCGCTGCCGCAGCACGATCTCCAGTTCCTTGCCGCTGAGGCTGCGGTAGTCGTGCTCGTAGACCCAGATGTGGTCGAGCCTGCGGAAGATGATCGTCAGCAGCGACTCGGACAGCAGCCGCAGCCGCAGCAGCGGGACCTCGTCGAGGGCCGCGATCTCCTTGGCGCGGGCCAGCAGCGGGCCGAGCACCCGCGACTGGATCTCGATCAGCAGGTTCTCCTTGGAGCCGATGTAGTAGTACAGGGCACCCTTGGCGAGCCCGACCGCGCGGCCCAGGTCGTTGATGGAGGTCGCGGCGTAGCCCTGCTGCGCGAACAGGGACGCGGCGGTGTCGATGATCTTCTGGCGTCTGACTTCGAAGCCCGGCCCATGACCCGGCGGTCGTGGCATCTCTTCTCTCCCCTTGCCGTGACGACGTGCGTGCTGTCCCGGGGCCGCACAGGCGCCGGATCGTGGCACGCCTGGGGGAAGCAGTCCCGGGGACGTCGCTCTAGTTTGCTAGACCAAACGGTACATTAAAGCGAGGACCGTATGACTCAGGCATCGCATCACACCGGCACCGGCTCCGCACAGACGGACCGGCTCCTGGAGATGTACCGGCGGATGCGCCGCATCCGCCGCTTCGAGGAGCGGGCGTCCGACCTGTACAAGGCGACGGAGATCCCGGGCTTCCTGCATCTGTCGATCGGCCAGGAGGCGAGCGCCGTCGGCGCCTGCTGGCCGCTGGGCCCGCGGGACGGCATCACCTCCACCCACCGCGGCCACGGCCACGTCCTGGCCAAGGGCCTGGACTCGGCGTCGATGATGGCCGAGCTGATGGGCAAGGAGGCGGGCACCTGCCACGGCCGCGGCGGCTCGATGCACATCGCGGACCCCGGTCTCGGGATCTACGGCGCGAACGGCATCGTCGGCGCGGGCCTCCCGATCGCCGCCGGGGTCGCCACCGCCGCGAAACTGCGGGCGGCCGGTGACGTGGTGGTGGCGTTCTTCGGGGACGGGGCGGTGGCCCAGGGCATGTTCCACGAGGCCGTGAACCTGGCCGCCGTATGGGATCTGCCGGTCGTCTTCCTCTGCGAGAACAACCACTACTCCGAGTTCTCGCCCGAGGCCGAGCAGCACCGCGCCCCGCTCTCCGCGCGCGCCGCCGGATACGGCATCGAGTACCAACACGTGGACGGCAACGACGTGTTGGCGGTGGCGCAGACGATGACCGGGATCGTCGCGCGGCTGCGCGCGGGCGGCGGCCCGGTCCTGCTGGAGGCGGAGACGTACCGCTGGCACGGCCACTACGAGGGCGACCCTGAGCGCTACCGCCCCGCCGAGGAGGTCGCCGCCGCCAAGGAGCGCGACCCGCTGCTGATCGCCCGCCGGCAGTTGGACAAGGCCGCGGCCGACGCCGTGGACGAGGAGGTCGACAAGGAGATAGAGGCGGCGATCGACTGGGCGAGGAGCCTGCCGGAGCCCGCCCCGGAGACCCTGCACGACTACGTCTCCGCGCCCCGCCTCGCCGTCGCCGAGCCCGCGCCGCTGCCGGCCGACGCCGAGATCTTCCGGTCCATGGACGCCGTACGACTGGCCCTGGAGCATGAACTCACCGCCGATCCAACGGTGTTCGTCGCCGGGATCGACGTCGGCGCGGGCGGCAACGTCTTCGGGCTGACCCGCGGGCTCGCGCAGGCCTTCCCCGGCCGGGTGCGGGACACCCCGATCAGCGAGAGCGCCGTCGTCGGTACGGCGGTGGGGGCGGCCATGGCGGGCATGAAGCCGGTGGTCGAGATCATGTACATGGACTTCATCGGCGTCTGCCTCGACATGCTCCTCAACCAGGCCGCCAAACTCCGCTTCATGACCGGCGGCCGGGCCTCGATGCCGCTCGTCGTCCGCACCCAGTTCGGCGCCGGCCGCTCCTCGGGCAGCCAGCACTCGCAGAGCCTGGAGGCCATCCTCGCCCACATCCCCGGCCTGACGGTGGTGATGCCGTCCAACCCGGCTGACACCTATGGCCTGTTGCGCGCCGCCATCCAGGACCCCAACCCGGTGGTCTTCGTGGAGAACCGGCTCCAGTACGGCCTCAAGGGCCCCAAGCCCCCGGCCGACCACCTGATCCCGCTCGGCAAGGCCAAGGTCGTCCGCGAGGGCACAGACATCACCCTCGTCTCCTGGTCGCGGATGGTCCAAGACGCCCTGGCAGCAGCCGAGTTGCTCGCCGGGGAGGGCATCAGCGTCGAGGTGATCGACCTGCGCACGATCTCCCCGCTGGACCGCGAGACCGTCCTCGCGTCCCTCGCCAAGACCAACCGCCTGGTCATCGCGCACGAGGCGGTACGGGACTTCGGCGTCGGCGCCGAACTCGCCGCGATGGCCGTCGACGAGGGCTTCTGGACCCTGGACGCCCCGGTCACCCGGGTGGCACCGCCGCCGGTCCCGGCGCCGTACGCGCCCTCGTTGGAGCGGGTGTGGCTGCCCTCGCGGGACACGATCGCGGAGACGCTGCGGCGGATCGCCGCGGTCTGAACGGGACGTACGACGGAGGGGCCCCCGGAATTCCGGGGGCCCCTCCGTCGTGGATCAGCCGTCAGACGGTCGCGACCGGTGTCAGCGGACTTCCCTGTGTGCCCGGCAGGTTGAGCGGGGGCGCGGTGAGGAGGAAGCGGCTGCGGTCGTGCTCGCGCAGCCAGGCCGCCAGCTTCTCCAGGTACCACAACTCGCCGAGCGGGACGCCCAGTTTGAAGAGGCAGAGGTTGTGGATCGGGAGCAGCGAGTGCGGGGTGTTGTCCTCGGGGCCGACGCCGACGCCCTCGACGGCGTAGTTGTCCGAGACCAGCGCGGAGATCTGCGACTCGGCGATCCACTCCAGGAGCGCGGGGTCGAACGCGTCGAGGTAGGAGGCCGTGGTGTGGATGCCCACGGGGTCCGGGTTCTTGCCCCAGGCCATCACCGCGGTGTCGAAACCGGTGTGCAGGAGGAGCATGTCACCGGGCTCGACGACGATGTTGTCCGCGGCCATGATCTCCTGAAGCGTCTTCAGGTTGACCGGCTGCCAGGCGTTGCCCAGGTGGTGGGCCAGGTCGACCAGGACGCCCCGGCCCTGGACCCCGTGCTCCGCCATGTGCTCCAGGCCGAGGTGGCGGGCGAAGCCGAGGGTGCCGCTGCCGTCGCCCTTGGCGTCCTCCTGCGGTCCGACGATGTCGGTGTCGGCGCGGAACCCGTTGTAGTAGACGGCCTCGGCCACGCCGTCACCGTCCGCGTCGAACTCCTGGCCCTGGTGGGCGAGCGCGTCCCACTGCGTCGAGTACTGGAGCCAGAGGGTCACCACGTCGTCGGACCACACATCCGTGAGGTGCGGCGAGAAGTGCTCCCGCCCCCTGATGTTGTAGAAGACGTCCTGCTTGTGTTCGAGATCCTCGGTGGGCCGCAGGATCGGAGGGTAGCGCCGCTGGTTCAGCTCGCTCCCGCCCGGATAGTCGAGCGGCAGGCTCAGGCTGAAGCTGATCCCGTGCTCGACCTCACGGACCCCCTGCAGAACCTTCTCGGGGGTGAGCAGGTTGATCCGGCCCAGTTCGTCGTCCTCGCCCCAATCGCCCCACGTAGAGCCCGGCGGACGCTGCTTCCAACGCTTCGTCATGATCACGCCTCCTTCGGCGACAGTCCCCGTTGACCAGCCGCCCGCATGTTATTTGTGATTGTACCGATCGGTCAACGAATCCGACGCGCACCCCTCCCTTTATCTTCGACTCATCAATAGACTGAGTGGTCGAAACACCCGACCTTGGAGCGAAGAATGAGCGAATCCACACAGGCGTGGGTCGTGGCGGGCGTACGGGCCGTACTCGGCGCGCACACCCAGGCCCAGGACGCCGGCCGCACCGACGACGTCGTCGCGCAGTACGCGCCCGACGGCGTCCTGGAGATCCCGGGCATGGATCCGGTCGAGGGGCGCGACGCGATCCACGCGGCCTTCAAGGGCTGGGAGCCGGTCCGGCCGCAGCTCCACCTGGTCACCAACACCGTCGTGACGTCCACGGGCGAGGACGAGGCCCGCGCCCTGAGCGACGTGGTCTTCCTCCAGCGCGGCGACGCGGGCTGGGCGGTGGGCGTGGTCGGGCACTACGACGACACGCTGCGCCTGCATGACGGCACCTGGCTGCTGCAGCGCAGGAAGACCACCTATCAGGCGTAACCGCCGTCCCCCGCACCCTTCTTGACCTTCCTTCCCGACCCTGGAGTGAGATGACCACCACGATCGACGCGTCCGTCACCGCGGCCGTACAGACCGCCATCGCCGCCTACGCCCAGGCCCTGGACGCCGGACGGGCCGACGACATCGCCGACCTGTACACGGCGGACGGTGTCGCCGAGATAGTCGGCATGGCCAAGTTCGAGGGCCGCGAGGCGATCCGGCAGGGCTTCGGCGGATTCGCGCCCCAGGCACCGCAGTTGCACCTGATCGCCAACACCGTCGTCACCTCCGCGACCGAGGACGAGGCGACGGCCACCAGCAACCTGGCGTTCTTCGCGCGCGGCGACTCCGGCTGGAGCGTCCAGATGGTCGGGCGCTACGACGACGTGCTGCGCCGCGAGGACGGCGTCTGGCGCTTCCGGCAGCGGGTGACCACCTTCGCGGAGTAGGAGCAGCGCGCGGGAACCCGGACGCCCGTGCCGCCCACGTCCAGGGCGGCACGGGCGTCCGGGCGTTCAGGCGTCCGGGGCCTCCGCCTTGGAGAGGACGAACGTCGGGAACTCGTTCTCCTTCACGGCCTTGATCGCCTCCAGGAGCGCCCACCGGCCCGTCGGGTTGAGGAGCTGCTTGACCGGCTTGCCGGGGATGTTGCCGCCGTAGAAGTAGCTGCTCTCCAGGAAGGAGGACATCGTGCTGTTGTTCATGCTGTCCGTCCACTCCTCCTCGGCGGCCTCGGTCACCTCGACGACGTCGTAGCCGTGGTCGCGGGCGTGGACGATGGCGTCGGTGACGATCTCCACCTGGTCGCCGGCGTAGCGCGGGTTGTTGCCGGTGGCGCCGTGCGGGCCGCCGGGGAAGAAGAAGTTGGGGAAGCCGGCCGTGGCGACGCCGAGGTAGGTGCGCGGGCCGTCCGACCAGTACTCCTTCAGCGGAAGACCCTGACGGCCCTGCACACCAAGGCGGTTGAGGGCGCCGGTGCCGAAGTCGTAGCCGGTGGCCCAGACGATGATGTCGAACTCCTCGACACCGTCGGCGGTTTCGATGCCGTCCTCGGTGATGCGGGTGATCGGCGTCGTGTTGATGTCGACGAGCGAGACGTTCGGCTTGTTGTACGTCTCGTAGTAGCCGGTGCCGAAGGGGGGCCGGCGGCCGCCGTAGCCATGGGCCTTGGGGATCAACTTGTCGGCGGTCTCAGGGTCCTTGACGATGCTGCGGATCTTGTCGGCCATGAACGCGCACCACTCCGCGTTGACGGTCTCGTTCGACAGCATGTCCATGTAGTGCTCGGTGAGCTTGGTGAAGCCTGGACCGTTCCAACGCTCCTCGTAGAACGCCTGGCGGTCCTCCGGGCTGTCGTCGAGCCCGGAGCGCATGACGATCTGGTGCAGGAAGCCGCTCGGCGAGGTGTTCAGCGTCTCGCGGATGGACTCGAAGTTGGCCTTCAACTCCACTTGTTGTTCAGGGGTGATGGGCTCGTTGTTGAGCGGCGTGAGCCAGTCGGCGTCCTTCTGATACACCGTCAACTGTGCTACGTCGTCGGCGATCGCGGAGATGATCTGCACGCCGCTGGAGCCGGTGCCGATCTGCGCCACCCGCTTGCCGGTGAAGTCGATGGGCTCCTTCGGCCAGCGCGCGGTGTGGTGCTGCGCGCCGCGGAAGTCGTCGCGCCCCGGGATGTTCGGGATGAACGGCACGGAGAGGTTGCCGGTGGCCGCGACGACGTAGCGGGCCCGCACCTCGGTGCCGTCGCTGCCCCGGACGGTCCAGGTGCCGGAGGGCTCGTCGAAGACGGCCGAGGTCACCTTGACGCCGGTGCGGATGTCGCGCCGCAGGTCGAAGCGGTCGACGACGTGGTTGAAGTAGCGCTCGATCTCGGGCTGGCCGGCGAACCGCTCCGACCACTCCCACCCCTCCCACAGCTCCTTCGAGAAGAGGTAGCCGTAGGTGTAGCTCTCCGAGTCGAAGCGCGCCCCGGGGTAGCGGTTCCAGTACCAGGTGCCGCCCACGCCGGTGCCCGCTTCGAGGAGGCGCACCGAGAACCCGGCCTCGCGGGCCTTGTACAGCTGGTAGATGCCGGTGACGCCCGCACCGACGACCAGGACGTCGACCTGGTCCGGGGCCGCCGGGTTCGAAGCTTCGCTCATTTGCCCTCCAAGGCGACTGGGGCTGCGGCTCGCACATGACCCTGGTTTGATAGTTCGACCAGTCGGTCGAATATTCAGACCGAGAGTAGATGAGGGGCTGGGCCCGATCAATGGCGATGACGGAGAGAGCTTGGACCAGCCATATCCGTTCAGGCATTGATTGTACCGACCGTTTGATCTAACTTTCGCTTGGGACGAATGCAATCGCAGGAACCGAGAGTCGTGCGGGAACCGGGAGTCGGGCATGAGCGCCGAAGACGTCAAGGAAACCAGCGATCTGCGCGTCGCGGGACTGAAAGCCCTGCGGGCCGCGCTGCCCGGGGTGGTCCCCGCGGAGGGTGATCTCGACATGCGGGACGGCAAGCTCGGCGAGGACCTCGTCGAGATCGGCCTGTCCACCGTGTGGGGCGCGCTGTGGGGCCGTGAGGGCCTCGCCCCGCGCGACCGCAGCCTGGTCACCCTCGGCATCCTGATCGCGCTCGGCGCCGAGACCGAGCTGAAGACCCACGTCCGGGTCGCCCTCACCAACGGCGTGACCAGGGACGAGCTGGCCGAGATCCTCTACCACTCCGCCGGGTACACCGGCTTCCCCCGGGCCGTCGCCGCCCGCGCCGCGGCCCGCGAGGCCCTGGGCGAATAGCCGAACGAACCACCGGTGCCCGTTCTCCGGCACCGCGCACGAGCGCAAGGGAGCGCACATGTCACTTCAAGGGAAGGTCGCCGTCGTCACCGGCGGCGGCCGCGGCATCGGCCAGGCGATCGCCAAGGTGCTCGCGGCCAGGGGAGCCGCGGTCGCGGTGTGGGACCTGAACAGCGAGGGCGCCGAGAAGACCGCGGCGGCCATCCAGGAGGCCGGCGGTACGGCGATCGCCGTCCCCGGCGACGCGGCCGAGGCCGGCGCCGTGGCCCGGGCGGCCGCCCGCACCCGCGAGGAGCTCGGCCCGGTCACGATCCTCGTCAACAACGCGGGCATCACGGCCTACGAGCCGTTCACGAGCATCTCCGAGGCGTCCTGGGACCGCATGATCGGGATCAACCTCAAGGGCCCGTTCCTGGTCACCAAGGAGATCGTGCCCGACATGGTCGAAGCCGGCTGGGGCCGGATCGTCAACATCTCCTCGTCCTCCGCGCAGACCGGCGCGCCCGCCATGGCCCACTACGCGTCCTCCAAGGGCGGCGTCATCGCCCTCACCCGGGCCCTCGCGGTCGAGTACATCGGCCAGGGCATCACCGTGAACCACGTGCCGCCCGGCTTCATCGACACCCCCCTGGTCCGCGAGGGCCCGGTCGACGTGGAGGCGGCCGCCGCCACCATGCCGATGAAGCGGGCCGGCGAACCGGAGGACATCGCCTACGCGGTGGCCTACCTGGCCTCCGAGGAAGCCGCCTACGTCACCGGCCAGACCCTCAGCGTCAACGGCGGGCGCTATCTGGCGTGAGCGCCCGCACCGACCATCGCACCAACGCTGCAACGGAGCAGAACATGAGCATCGAGGACGACACCGGGTCCGTGGCCCACGTGCTGGTGGTGGGCGCCTCCGCGTCCGGGCTGACCACGGTGGAGGCCCTGAGGCGCAAAGGGTACCCGGGCCGGATCACGGTGCTCGGAGCCGAGCCGCACGCCCCGTACGACCGTCCGCCGCTCTCCAAGCAGATCCTCTCCGGCGCCTGGGAACCGGGCCGCGCCGCCCTGCGCACCGAGGAGATGCTGTCCGGCCTCCACACCGAGTTCGTGCTCGGCGACCCGGCGGTAGCCCTGGACACCGCGACCCGGACCGTACGCACCGAGTCCGGGCGCGAACTGAGCGCCGACGCGATCGTCATCGCCACCGGCGTACGGCCCCGAGTCCTGCCCGGACAGAGCGAGTTGACCGGTGTGCATGTGCTGCGCACCCTCGACGACGCGCTCGCCCTGCGCACGGATCTGCTGGCCGGGTCCCGTCTGGTGGTCGTCGGCGAGGGGGTGCTCGGCTCCGAAATCGCCGCCACCGCACGGACGTTGGGCCTGGAGGTCACCCTCGCGGGCCCACTGACGGGACCGCTGGCCCTCCAGGTGGGCCCGCTGGTGTCGGGACTGCTGGCGGAGCTGCACACCGAACGGGGGGTGCGACTCCGGCTGGGCAACGGCGTCGTGGGGCTGACCGGCGCCCAAGGCCGGGTCACCGGCGTCGAGTTGAGCACCGGCGAGGTACTGCCCGCCGATGTGGTCGTGGTCGCGATCGGGGCGACCCCGGCGACGGAGTGGCTGGCCGACAGCGGGCTCGAACTCGACAACGGCGTGGTGTGCGACTCCCGTTGCCAGGCCGCGCCGGGGATCTACGCCGTCGGTGACGTGGCCCGCTGGCACCATGAACAGCTCGGCCGGCTGATCCGGCTGGAGAACCGCACCAACGCCACCGAGCAGGCCATGGCGGTCGCCGGGGCGATCCTCGGCGAGGACCGGGCGTACGAGCCGGTGCCGTACTTCTGGACCGATCAGTTCGACGCCAAGCTCCAGGTGCACGGGTTCCTGCCGGCGGATGCCGAAGTGGACGTCGTGGACGGGGAGTTGGCTGCCCGCCGGTTCGTCGCGCGCTACCGCAGCGGGGGCCGGGTCACCGGGATCCTCGGCTGGAACATGCCCAAGCAGGCCAGACAGCGCCGTCAGGAGATCGTCGACGCGGTCCCCTCCCCCGCTCCCGCCCACTGAACGACCCGGAACGATCAGGAGAGTTGCCATGAAGGTTGTCGTCGACGAGGACAAATGCGTCGCCGCCGGGCAGTGCGTAGCCGCCGCCATGGACGTGTTCGACCAGCGCGACGAGGACGGCATCGTCGTCCTGCTGAACGAGAACCCGCCGGCCGAACTGGCCGACGACGTACGGAACGCCGCGGCGGTGTGCCCCGCGCTGGCGATCCGCATCGAGGAATAGCCCCCAGCTGTACTCCCCCCACCCTCACCCTCATCTGGAGGAACGACCATGTCCGAGGCCGAGACGGAACTCGCCGCCCCTGACGCGGAGTTGTTCGACTACCCGGGCGCACGCGACCGCGCCTGCCCGTTCGCCCCGCCCGCCGGACTGCGCGCCCTGAACGAGACGGCACCCGTGTCCCGGGGCCGGATCTGGGACGGCAGCACCCCGTGGCTGGTGACCGGGCACGCCGCGCAGCGCGTGATCCTGTCCGACCCGCGGGTCAGCTCCGACGACAAGCAGCCCGGGTTCCCGTACCCGAACGAGGCGATGGCGGAGAACGCTCCCCATCACCCGCTGACCATCTTCAACGCCGACGGCGCCGACCACACGCGGATCCGCCGCATGATGACGGCTCCGTTCACGCGCAACCGGATGGAGAAGCTGCGGCCGGAGATCCAGCGGTTCACCGACGAGCTGATCGACAAGATGCTCGCGGGCCCGAACCCGGCGGACCTGAACGCCGCGCTGTCGCTGCCGCTGCCCTCGCTGATGATCTGCGCGCTGCTCGGAGTCCCGTACGAGGACCACGAGTTCTTCCAGGAGCACGCCTCGCTGGCGACCCGCAGCGACAAGACCGCCGAGCAGGACCGGGCGGCGAACCAGGCGCTCGGCGGCTATCTGGCCGGGCTGCTCCAGAAGCGGATGGAGGAGCCGAGCGACGACGTCATCTCGGACTTCGCCGGGCGGATCAAGGCGGGCGAGGTCACCCTGCCCGAGGCCGTGATGCTCTGCATGATCCTGCTGATCGCCGGCCACGAGACCAGCGCCAGCATGATTACCCTGGGCACCGCCCTGCTCCTCCAGAACCCCGAGCAACTCGCCCTGCTGCGTGGGACGGACGACCCCAAGGTCGTCGCGAACGCCGTCGAGGAGATCCTGCGCTATCTGACGATCCCGGCGCTCGGGCAGCGGCGGATCGCCGCCGAGGACATCGAGATCGAGGGCGTCACCATCAAGGCCGGCGAGGGCATCGTCGTCGCGCTGCCCGTGGGCAACTGGGACCCGGCGGCCTTCCCCGAGCCGGAGAGGTTCGACATCTCCCGCGAGGCACGGCACCACCACGCCTTCGCCTGGGGCATCCACCAGTGCCTCGGCCAGCAGCTCGCCCGCATCGAACTCCAGGTCGTCTACGGCACGTTGTACCGCCGCGTCCCGACCCTCCGACTGGCCGTCGGTTTCGACGAGTTGAGGTTCCGCCGCGACGACGCGCTCGCCTACGGCCTGCACGAGCTGCCGGTCGCCTGGTAGCACCCACGCTGTCACCCGCACACAACTGGAGTCACCCATGAGCGAGTTCGGCTTCGAAGGACGCGTAGCCGTCGTCACCGGCGCGGGCCGCGGCCTCGGCCGCGCCTACGCCCGCCTGCTGGCGGAGCGCGGGGCGAAGGTCGTCGTCAACGACCTGGGCGGGTCGATGGAGGGCGAGGGCTCGGACGCCGGACCCGCGCAGAAGGTCGTCGACCAGATCGTCGCCGCCGGCGGGGCGGCCGTCGCCGACACCCACGACGTGTCCACGCCGGCCGGCGGCGAGGCCATCATCGGCACCGCGATCGAGACCTTCGGCCGGATCGACGTCCTCGTCAACAACGCCGGCATCATCCGGTACGCGGGCCTGCCGGACATCGAACTCGACAACCTGGAACGGCACTTGGCCGTCCACCTGCTCGGCTCCTTCAACACGATGCGGGCCGCCTGGCCGCACTTCGTCGAGCAGGGCTACGGCCGGGTCGTCCTGACCACCTCCAGCGGCATGTTCGGCATGGACAACAACCTGTCCTACGCCGCCGCGAAGGCCGGCACGGTCGGTATGGCCCGCAGCGCGAAGCTGGCCGGAGAGCCGCACAACATCAAGGTCAACCTGATCGCACCGGCCGCGATGACCCGGATGGGCGGCGGCCCCGAGGAGGAGCCGACGGAGACCGTGGAGGGCATGCCGTACATGCCGTCGTCGGCCGTCGCACCGATGGTGGCCTACCTCGCGCACGAGAGCGTCCCGGTGAGCGGGGAGATCTACACCGCCGGCGCGGGCCGGTTCGCGCGGGTGTTCCTGGCCTCGACGGAGGGGTACGCGCACGAGGGCGGCGACGCCTCGGTCGAGGACGTGGCGAAGAACTGGGACGCGATCAACGACGAGAAGGGCTACTACGTGCCCGCGGACCTGATGGCGTGGTCCGGGTCGTTCCTCAAGCACCAGTTCGGCTAGACCGGTCGGGGGAGGCGGTGAGCCGCCCCGCCTCCTCCCTCCTTCTCACTGTGCGCGGCTCACGATCTGCCACTTCGACGGCAGTTCGATCCGGGCGCCGTCGTCCCTGAACTCGGTGGTGATCAGGGGCAGTTCACCGCTCGCGACGACCGTGAGGCCGGCCGCGCGCAGGAGTTCGGGCACCTCGTCGTCGGCGACCTCGCCGGGGACGATGCCGTGACGCAGGACCGGGGCGAGTTTCGCGGGCGGTCCGGCCGGATCCTGGGCCAGTGCGCCCAGGATCGGTCGGGCGGCCTCGGCGAGTTCGACGAGGAACGCGTGGCCGCGCTCGCCGATGAGCGTGGCGATCCCGTCGACCAGCGGCTGCCGGTCGTCGGGATCCACCTGGTGCAGTACGCCCCTCATATAGACGTTGGCGTCGCCGAGTTCGGCGTGCAGGGTCTCGACCTCGGTCTTGTCGGCGGCGTCCAGCAGCCGGTAGGCCGCCTGCCCCGCCGGGTCGGCGTGCCGGGCGTGGTCGAGGGCCGCGGCGGACAGATCGGCGCCGACCACATGGCTGAACCGGTCCGCGAGGAACCGGGTCTGCGTACCGTTGCCGCAGCCGAGGTCCACCATCTGCAGACCGGGATCGCGCAACTTCGGCTCGAACAGGGCGAGATGGAGCCCCACCGTCTGCGCCGCCGCCGCGTCCCAGAAGACGGCTCCCTGTCCGTCGGGCGCCTCGCGCCAGAAACCTTCCCAGGCCTCCCGGTACCGACTGGTCACGCTCATGCCCAACTCCCCAGGATGCGAGGCCGTTCCGCCATAAGTGACGGGCCAGTACGGTCTATCGCGCCCCGGTCCCGCTCACAAGCACACGGCGCATTCCTTCACCGCTCATTCGACCGGTGTACGCCGTTGTGCGCCCCTTGCACCCCCTCGGTCGCACCCGCTTCAGCGGCGCGGCAGGGTGAGTTCGAACCACACGGTCTTGCCCGTGGTCGTACGGCTGGCGCCCCATTCGCGGGCGAGCACGCCGACCAGGTGCAGTCCGCGGCCGAACTCGTCACCGGGGCCCGCGCCGAGCAGGGACGGCAGCGTGGGATCGTCGTCGTCCACCTCGCACAGCAGCGTGTCACCGCGTATCAGGCGCAGCGCGATCCGGCGGCCGTGCGAGTGCCGTACGGCGTTGGTGACCAGCTCGCCCGCCAACAGGGCCGCGTTGTCGGCGAGTTGGGCCAGGCCCCACGCGTGGAGCTGTTCGCGGACCGCCGCGCGGGCCCGGCCGGCCTCGACCGGGTCGAGGGAGAGCCGCCACTCGGCGACGTCGTCGGGCTCGATGCCGTTGAGGCGGGCCATCAGGAGGGCGACGTCGTCCTTGCGGCCGCCGCGGGTGTTCAGAGTGCGGATGATGGTGTCGCAGGCGTCGTCCATGGACGCGGCCGGATGCGCGGCCGACTCGCTCAGCGTCGCGAGTCCTACGCCGATGTCCTCGCCGCGCACCTCGACGAGCCCGTCGGTGCACATCACGAGCCGGTCGCCGGGCGCCACGCGCACACGCACCGCCTCGAAGGGCACCCCGCCGACGCCGATGGGCGCACCCGTGGGCAGGTCGAGCAGCTCGCTGCGGCCGTCCCCGGCGCGCACGATCACCGGCGGGATGTGGCCCGCGTTGGCGATGTGGAGTTCGCTCGCGATCGGGTCGTAGACGACGTACAGGCAGGTCGCGAGGTACGAGTCGCCGAGGCGTTGCGCCAAGTCGTCGAGGTTGCGCAGGAGTTGGGCGGGCGGGAGGTCCATGGCGGCCATGGTCTGTACGGCGGTGCGCAACTGGCCCATCATCGCTGCCGAGTTGAGGCCGTGGCCCATGACGTCGCCGACCACGAGCGCGGTGCGGGCGCCGGGCAGTTTCACCGAGTCGAACCAGTCGCCGCCGACGCGTCCGAGCAGCGTGCCCGGCAGATAGCGGGTGGCGATGTCGCAGCCCGCCATGCGCGGCGGGATGTGCGGCAGCATGCTGTCCTGGAGCGTCTCGGCGACGGACTCCTGGTAGGTGTACATGCGCGCGTTGTCGAGCACCAGGCCTGCCCGGGCGGCGAGTTCGGCGCCGGTGACGCGGTCCATGTCGTTGAACTCGACGCGCTCCGGGTGGCGCAGCAGGATCATGAAGCCGAGGACGACGTTGCGGGCCTTGAGCGGGACGACCAGCATGGAACGGCCGGTGATCAGCGGCCGGATGTCGCGCTTCTCGAACTGCGAGGCGATCATGTGCCCCATCTGTTCGCTGATGCGCGGCACGAGGACGGGTTCGCCGGTGGTCATGCACTGGAAGAACGGCGTGTGCGCGGGGAACGGCATGGCCTCGCCGACCGGTACGACGTCGTCCCAGCGGCCGGGTTCGTCGGTGTGCTCCAGGGCGACCCGGTGCCACATGGTCGTGGTGTCCGGCACGCCGTCCGGGAACCCCTCACCGGCGACGACCTGCTCACGGAGGTAAGTCCCGGCGACATCCGTGAACTTGGGGACGACGGCCTTGCTGACCTCGACGATGGTCTGCGCCAGGTCGAGCGAGGTGCCGATGCGTCCGCTGACCTCGTTCAGGAACTCCAACCGCTCGCGTACGGCGACGTATTCGAGGTCCTCGCCCTCGTCCGCGACCTCCTGCGGAAGGGGAAGTCCCTCGGCCGCGGCGAGGACGGCGCGCTCGCGGCGGGCCTTGCGCTCGGCGCGGCGGGCGACGCCCCAGTCGGGGGTCACCGGCACCCGCTCGTTCTGGCTGAACTCCAGGACGGGATAGCCCAGTTCGAGGACCTGGGCGACGATGCGGGCGCTCTCGCCGACGCTCATGCTGGGCAGGATCTCGGGGAGCCTGCGGGCGAGTTCGTCGGCGCCGGGGAAGTCGGTGTGCAGGGCGAAGCCCGGTGCTATGCGCTCGAAGGCGCGGTCCGCTTCCGGGAGGTCCTGGCGCAGGCCGCCCGCGTCGGCGGCGAGCACGAGCAGCCGTTCCTGTCCGGGACCGACGAGCGGATAGGCCCACCACAGGACGTCCACACGGTCGTGCTCGGGGACGGTGAGGCGGGCACGTCCGGCGGCCGGGTAGGAGAGGCGCCCGTCGAGGGAGGACTCCAGGTCGGGGCCGAGTCCGTCGTAGGCCGTGAACCCGCCGTAGGGACTGGGCTCCTCGTCGTCGGGCAGGGCGCCGGAGACGGGGAGGAGGTCGAGAGCCGGCTGGCCGATCGCCTCGTCCTTGGTGGCGCCGAACAGACGTCGGGCGCCGCGGCTCCAGTGCGAGACGAGGCCGTCGCGGTCGACGAGGATCACGGCGAGGGGGACCCGGCCCGTCGCGGTGTGTTCGAGCACCACGTCGTCCCCGGCCCCGCGGCCGGGAGGTGTCTCCCGCTCGGTGCCACGGTCCATGGCCCAGGCCCTCTCTCCCCACGGCTCCGCAAGATCTGTACCGCCACTCACCACGCTACGGGGGCGACCGGTGGCGATGTGTGGCATTCCTGGAATTGGTTCCACTCCATCGCACCGGCGCACGCCTGCGCGCTCCATGGGGCAGGAGTCAGTCCTCGTGGCCGAGTTGGAGATCGCGCTCGGTGCGTCCCCCGCCCGCCACTTGGAGCACGGTGGCCACGGGCGGGTACCCGGCGGCGATCACCGTGTACTCGCCGGAGGACAGATCGACGAACCGGAACGTTCCGTCGGGTCCCGTGGTGAGCGTGTCCACGACGTTGCCCGCCGCGTCGAGCAGCGTCACGCGCGCGTCCTCGACGGGCCGCCCGCCGCTCGCCCTGACCGTGCCGCGCAGCACGGCGCCGCCGGCGAGTTCGACGTCCTGGCGGGTCTCGCGGGACGCCTGCACGCTGACCGGGAGCGCGGCCGGGCGGAACGCGGGCGCGCTCGCGGCGAGGGTGTACTCGCCGGCCACCAACTCGCTGATGACATAGCCCCCTTCGCGCCCGCTGCGCGTACTGGCCACGACCTCGCCGTGCACGTTGGTGAGCGTCACGGCGGCCTCCCGCACCGGGGTGCCGTCCGCGGTCAGCACACTCCCGGCGAGGCGTCCGGCGCCGCCGAGGACGACGTCCAGCTCGACGGGCCGCTCGCCGACGGTCACGGACACCGCCTGCGGCTGATGTCCACCGGCCGCCGCGATCAGGACGTACGACCCGGAGCCGGGCGTCGACAGCGCGTACCGCCCGTCCGCGCCGCTGGCACCGCGCCCGATCTGCTGTCCGGAGACGTCGATGAGGGTGAGCGCGGCTCGGGGCACGACGGTCCCGTCGGGGTGTTGGACCGTTCCACAGACGGGGATTCCGGCCGCGTACGACGAACGCGCCTGCGGAATCGGGGAGTTGAGGGGCGCGGTCTCGGACGTCTCGGCGGGGGCGTTGTGGGACACCAGCGGTTTCTCCTTGAGGAAGAAGGCGATGAGCAAGCCGAGGGCGAGCACCGGCACCAGGTAGAGGAAGATCCGCGGCATGGCGTCGGCGTACGCCTGGATGTAGCCGTCGCGCAGGGCCGGGGGCAGCGTGTGGACGAGCTGCGGGGTGATGGACTCGGGGTCGGGAAGGCCGGCACCCGCGCGCGCGGGGATGCGGTCGCGCAGGGCGTCGGTGAGCCGGTTGGCGAAGAGGGTGCCGAAGATGGCGGCGCCGACGCTGCCGCCGATCTGCCGGAAGTAGTTGTTGGCGCTGGTGGCGGTGCCGAGGTCGGCGGGCCGTACGGAGTTCTGCACGGCGAGGACGAGGACGGGCATCACCATGCCGATACCGGCGCCGAGGACGGCCATCCAGACGCTGTACTGCAGCCGGGAGGTGTCGACTTCGAGCCGGGACAGCAGCCACATCCCGAGGGTGGCCAGCGCGCTGCCGAGGAGCGGGTAGATCTTGTACCGGCCGGTGTGGCTGATGAGTTGGCCGGAGATGATCGACGCGCCCACGATGCCGCCCATCATCGGCAGCATCAGCAGTCCCGACTCGGTGGCACTCGCCCCGTCGACCATCTGCAGGAAGGTCGGCAGATAGCTGGCCGCCCCGAACAGCGCGACCCCGATCACCAGGCCCACGAGGGCGGTGACGTTGAAGACGGCGTCCTTGAACAGTCGTAGCGGGATGAGGGGTTCGGGCGCGAAGCGCTCGGCGACGAGGAAGAGGACCGCGGCGGCCACGGCTCCCGCGCCGAGCCCGAGGATGACGTGCGAGCCCCAGGCGTACTCGGTGCCGCCCCAACTGGTCAGCAGGACCAGGCATGTTGAGGCAGCGGCAAGGAGGAGTGCGCCGAGGAGGTCTAGGCGCGCCTTGGCGGTCGGCTTCGGCAGTTTGAGTACGACGGTCACGACGGCGAACGTCACCACGCCGAAAGGCACGTTGATGTAGAAGCACCAGCGCCAGGAGAGGTGGTCCGTGAAGTAGCCGCCGAGCAACGGCCCCGCCACGGAGGCGAGTCCGAAGGTGGCGCCGATCAGGCCCATGAAGCGGCCGCGCTCCCGGGGCGGCACGATGTCCGCGATGATCGCCTGCACGCCGATCATGAGTCCGCCGGCGCCGATGCCCTGCACCGCGCGGAACGCGATGAGTTGGTCCATGGACTGGGCGCGGCCGGAGAGCGCGGAGCCGATGACGAAGACGCCGATCGCGAACTGGAACACGCTCTTGCGGCCGAGGAGGTCGCCGAGTTTGCCGTAGACAGGCAGGCCGACCGTGGAGGTGAGGAGGTAGGCGGTGATCGCCCAGGACATCTTGTCCAGGCCGTGCAGTTCGCCAACGATCTTCGGGAGCGCGGTGGCGACGATCATCTGGTCGAGGGCCGCGAGCAGCAGTGCGAGCATCAGGCCGAGGAACACCAACCGCACGCGGCGCGGGCTCAGTTCGGCCTTCTCGACGGGTGCGGGGACGGGGGTCTCCGGGGGTGCCGGGGCCTGTTCGTCCTGCACCAGAGTCGTCCCGCCCACGTACCGCTCCCCTCGTCGCGCCTGCCGCACAATTCCCGCTTTAGGCGACAACTGCGAGCAAGCGTGACGAGTTACGGCGTACGCCCGGCTCGAACGGAGATCCACTCGAACCGGTGAGAAGCGGGTGCGGGCGTCAACACGCCCTGGAGAGCTGGACTTTGGGGCCCGCTCCCCTCAACTGCCCCTACTTCTCGACCTCGGCGGCGAGCCGGTCGAGGACCAGGTCGTAGATCCGGCCGAGGCCCTTGGGGGCGAAGGTGCGCTCGAAGAAGCCGCCGATGCCGGTGGCACCGTTCCACGTGCTGGTCACGACGACGCGGGACTTGCCCTCGCCGGCCGGGGTGACCCGCCAGGTGGTGACCATCGTGGAGTTGCGGTCCTTCTCGACCAGTTCGCCGTCGGTCGGCTCGGTGACCTCCAGGAGGCAGTCGCGGACGCGCTTGCTGGTGGCCTGGAGCTTCCAGTGGACGAGGGTGCCCTCGCCGTCGCCGCCCTCGCGCACCTCGTACTCGCTGAACTGCTCGGGCAGCACCTTCGCGCGCGTGCCGCTGTAGTCGGCGAGGGCGTCGAAGACAGCCTCCGCGTCGGCTGCGACGACCCGCTCGGTAGTCGCCTCGACCTGCGCCATCGGTTTCCTCCAGGACATGAGTCAGGACATCGGTTGTCGGGGTCGGGGCAAGCCAACCACCCCCGCCCACGGCCACCCAAATCGGGGTGCCCCAAGGCGCCGGAAGCGATCGGGAACGGCTCGGGAATGACACTTGCACAGTAATTCGAACAAGTGTTTCACTCGGAGGGCAGGCCTACTTAGGAGGCGTCATGCGCTGGGAGAACCTCACCGTCGAATCCGGCGGTCACAGCCGGGCGACCGACGCCGCGCTGTTCGGCGCGGACGCCGTGGTCAGCCGTACGTTCGACACACCCGAGTTCCGCGGGATCACCTTCCACGAGGTGCGCGCCCGCTCGATCATCAACCGGGTTCCGGGGGCCTCCCGGATGCCCTTCGAGTGGACGGTCAACCCGTACCGGGGCTGCTCCCACGCGTGCGTGTACTGCTTCGCCCGCAAGTCGCACAGCTACCTGGACCTCGACACCGGCCTCGGCTTCGACTCGCAGATCGTGGTCAAGGTGAACGCGCCGGACCTGCTGCGCCGCCAGCTCGGCTCCCGGCGCTGGCTCGGCGAGCACATAGCGATGGGCACGAACGTCGACTGCTACCAGCGCGCGGAGGGCCGCTACCGGCTGATGCCGGGCATCCTCGGCGCCCTGCGCGACCACGCGAACCCCTTCTCGATCCTGACGAAGGGCACGCTGATCCTGCGCGACCTGGACCTCCTGGTGCAGGCCTCCGAGGTCACCGACGTCGGCATCTCCGTCTCCGTCGGCTTCACCGACCCGGCGCTGTGGCGCACGGTGGAGCCCGGCACGCCCTCCCCGGAGCGGCGCCTGGACGCCGTACGGACCCTGACCGGGCACGGCATCGACGTCGGGGTCCTGATGGCCCCGGTGATCCCCTTCCTGAGCGACCACCCGGCCCAACTGCGCGCCACCGTAAGGGCGATAGCGGCGTCCGGGGCCAGCTCGGTGACTCCCCTGGTGCTGCATCTGCGGCCCGGCGCCCGCGAGTGGTTCATGGCCTGGCTCGGGCAGCATCACCCGCATCTGGTGCGCCGTTACGAGCGCCTGTACGCGGAGGGCGCGTACGCCCCGAAGTGGTACCAGCGCCGGATCACCCGTCAGGTCCACGACCTGGCGCAGGAGTACGGCATCGGTCCCGCGCGCGCGGGGATGCCGCGCCGGATCCCCGAGCCACCGGACCCGGCGGACGAACCGGTGTCCGAGCCGACGCAGCTCACGCTGATCTGAGGGCTCTGACCTGGGAGGCGCTTCTCACCGATCCCAGGGCGTTCGAGCGCATCCGGCGGCCCAATTGGGTCAAGTATCGGCTGAACAGGTTCTTCCGCCCCGGGATTTCGGGACTATGCGGCGAGGACGGACCGCGAAACCCGCGGCCCGCCGCCTCTCCGTCCTGGGAGGACGTATGAGAAAACGCGCAGCCGTACTGTGCGGTGCCGCCGTCGTCGTGGCCGGGACGGTCACCGCTCTCCCCGCCGACGCGAGCACTGCGCGCCCCACGACCACCGTCCAGACGGCGAAGCTCAGCTGGAAGAGCTGTGCCACCACGGACTATCCGACGCTCCAGTGCTCGAGCGTCAAGGTGCCCCTGGACCACGCGAACCCGCACGGCAGGCAGATCACGCTCGCCCTGTCCCGCGTCCCGCACACCGCGAAGACGTACCAGGGACCGCTGCTGGTCAACCCCGGCGGCCCCGGCGGCAGCGGGCTGACCCTCGCGGGCTTCGTCGCGTCCTCGCTGCCCAAGGCGGTGGCGTCCCAGTACGACGTCATCGGCTTCGACCCGCGCGGCGTCGGCAAGAGCACCCCGGCCCTCGACTGCAAGCCCGGTTACTTCAACCCGGTGCGCCCCGACTCCGTACCGAGCACCCCCGCGCTGGAAAAGGCCAACCTCACGCGCGTGAAGGCGTTCGCGGCCGCCTGCGGCAAGAAGTACGCGAGCGTGCTGCCGTACATCGACACGATCAGTGCCGTGCGGGACATGGACTCGATCCGGGCGGCGCTCGGCGCGAAGAAGATCAACTACTTCGGTTACTCGTACGGCACCTACCTGGGCGCCGTGTACGCCAAGCTCTACCCGGAGCGCGTGCGCCGCCTGGTCCTCGACTCCATCGTCGACCCCACCGGTGTCTGGTACGACGACAACCTCGGGCAGGACTACGCCTTCAACGACCGCCAGCAGGCGCTCATGGCGTGGATCGCGAAGTACGACTCGACGTACAAGCTCGGCACCGACCCGGCCAAGATCGAGGCCAAGTGGTACGCGATGCGGAAGGCGCTCGCGAAGAAGCCGGCCGGCGGGAAGGTGGGGGCCTCCGAGCTGGAGGACACCTTCATCCCGGGCGGCTACTACAACGGCTACTGGCCTTACCTCGCCGAGGCGTTCGCGGCGTACGTGAACGACAAGAACGCCGATCCGTTGGTCGAGACGTACGAGAACTTCGCCGCGATCGACGCCTCCGGGGACAACGGGTACAGCGTCTACACCTCTGTGCAGTGCCGTGACGCGTCCTGGCCGCGCGACTGGAACCAGTGGCGGAAGGACAACTGGGCGGCCTACGACAAGGCGCCGTTCATGGTCTGGAACAACGCCTGGTACAACGCGCCGTGCGCGTTCTGGCCGACGAAGACGAAGGAGCCGATCAACATCGCCAACGGCAAGCTGCCGCCGGTGCTGCTGTTCCAGGCGACGAACGACGCGGCCACTCCGTACGAGGGCGGCGCCACGGTCCACCAGATGCTGGCCGACTCCAGCTTCGTGGTCGAGCAGGGCGGCGGGAACCACGGCATCACGCTGAGCGGGAACGCCTGCCTCGACAAGTACCTGTCGACGTATCTGACCAACGGCAAGGTGCCGCGCAGTGGCGGCGAGATCGACGCGGTGTGCCAGAAGACACCGGACCCGAAACCGCTGACCACGGCGAAGGCGGCGACAAGCACGGCACACGGTTCGACGCTGCACGGCCTACTGGGCTTCCGCGGCTGAGCCCCGCCTGACCGTCCCCCGGGGGCGGGAATCCTCGTTGTCAGACCCATGGTCCACCATGGACGCATGAGTGGACTGACGAGGATTTCCGCCCCCGACGGCGTCGCCCCCGCGGCGGCCTACACGCACGTCGTGACGGGTACCGGCCGCTTCGTCGCGATCTCTGGCCAGCTCGCCCTGGACGAGGACGGCAAGCTCGTCGGCGAGGGCGACGCGGCGGCACAGGCCCGCCAGGTCTTCGAGAACCTCCGCCGCTGCCTGGCCGCCGCGGGCGCCACATTCGACGACGTGATCAAACTGACCTTCTACGTAACGGACATGGCCCACATGCCGGCCGTCCGCACGGCCCGCGCGGCACACATACCCGACGACCGGCTCCCCGCCGCCTCGGCCGTCCAGGTCGCCGCGCTGGTGCGACCGGAGTTCCTGATGGAGATCGAGGCGTTCGCGGTGGTCGGCGAATAATCAGGGGCCGGCCAGGCAGCCGAGTCCATAGGGTGCCGCCATGGACGACGCCGCCGAGCCCCTTCAGATCCGCCCCATGGTTCTCGCCGACTGCGACCGCGTCTCCGAAATCCGCGTCCTGGGCTGGCAGTTCGCGTACCGGGGCCTCATGCCGCAGGCCTTCCTCGACACCCTCAGCGCGAAGGACGACGCCGAGCGGCGCCGGGCCCGCTTCGCGGAGAGCGACGGCAGCGTGCTGAACCTGGTCGCTTCGGTGGGCGAAGAGATCATCGGCTGGGCCGCGCTCGGTCCGTACCGCGAGGGCGAATTCCGCACCGGGGACGCCGAGTTGTACGCGCTCTACCTCGACCCGAAGCACGTGGGCACCGGCGCCGGGCGGGCCCTGATGCAGGAGGCCCTACGGCGATCCACTGCCCTCGGCCACGACCGCGTCTACCTCTGGGTCGTCCGGGGCAACGCCCGCGCGCGGCGCTTCTACGAACGGGCGGGGTTCCGGGCGGACGGGGTGGAGGAGCCGTACGAGGTGGAGGGGGTGTTGGTGCCCGAGGTGCGGTACGTCAGGGAGTTGAGCGGGTGAGGGGCCGCCGTGCCGACCGCCCGCGAACCCGGATCCAGCCTCCCCACCGACCGCCGACCCACCCAGCCCGACCCCGCCCACTCACCGCTGCCGCGGAATCCTCCCCAACGCGTGCACCGCCGCCTCCGCCAACGCCGGGTGTGCCAGCGCGTCGTTCAGTACCGGTCTGGCGCGCGGGTCGGCCAGTTCACCGAGGCCCTCGACGCAGGCCAGGGCCACGCGGCGGTACGGGTCGTGCGGGCGGAGGCGGCGCTGGAGGGTGGTGATGAGGGCCGGGACCGACTCGGGCGCGTGGAGGTCGGCCAGGAGGCGGACGGGGTGCAGGGCGTAGGCGACGCGGAGTTCGTTGGTGGCGAGGGCGGCCGCCGCGCGGGCGGTGCGGGGGTCGTCGAGGCGGGCCAGGGCGTACGCGGCGGAGGCGCACCGGGATGGGTCGCGGTGGTTGAGGAACAGGACGAGGGACTCGAAGGCACGCCGGTCACCGGCGAGGCCGAGGCGGAACGCGGCCAACTCCCGGGCCCAGAGCGGCTGTCCGACGGCCGTGAGCACCTCCGCCAGTTCGTCGAGGTCGCCGGTCGCCACGAGTCGCTCGTACGGCACCGCCCCTCCCGACTCCTGCCGTAAGCGCTCCGTGAGTGATCGCAACTCTTCGTCCATGAAACCGAGCCTATGGGTGCCACAGGAAGCCCGGGACCTACATCACAAACTCGGGGGCTGGCGCGCTCGTTACTCACCGGTTAAGCTCAGGTGAGCGAGTTACCCACTCGTGTATCTCCTTACGGCGGCCTGGTGACGCAGCCGCCGTGAGTGCAGTCGGTTCGGTGCCTCGTGTACCGCGGTACGACCAGGCCTGGGACAGGGCCGGTCGGAACTCTCTTCAACTCGCCGGGCGTGTGCGCTCGTTGCCCGGCACCACCCGCACTCCTTCTCGCACCCGTGCGCCCCTCGGCGTACGGAGTCGCGCTCCCAGTCGTCACCCTCATTCCAGGAGTCCCGCGATGGCAGCTCCCCTGTCCGACGCTCCCCTGTCCCCGTTCAAGACCATTGCCGTCGTCGGTCTCGGCACGATGGGCACCGGTATCACCGAGGTCCTCGCCCGGGCCGGCCGCGAGGTCGTCGGCATCGACGTCAGCGAGGCCGCGACCTCCCACGCCGTCGCCGCCCTGGAGACCGCGACCGCCCACGCCGTGCGACGCGGCCGGCTGACCGAGCAGGAGCGCGCCGACGCCCTGGCACGCGTCCGCACCTCCACTGACCTGAGCGCCGCGGCCGACGCAGACCTGGTCATCGAGGTGGCCCCGGAGTCGTACGAGATCAAGCACCAGATCTTCCGCGAGCTGGACGGGATCGTGCGCCCCGACACCATTCTCGCGACGGGCACGAACGCGCTCTCCGTGACCCGGCTGGCGGCCGATTCGGCGCGCCCGGAGCGGGTGCTCGGGCTGCACTTCTTCAACCCGGCGCCCGCGATGAAGCTGGTCGAGGTCGTCTCCTCGGTGCTGACCGCGCCCGCCGCCGTCGCCGCGGTCACCGAGCTGGCGATCGAACTGGGCAAGGAGCCCGTCGCGGTCGGCGACCGGCCCGGGTTCGTCGCGGACGGGCTGCTGTTCGGCTACCTCAACCAGGCGGCCGCGATGTACGAGGCGAAGTACGCCTCCCGCGAGGACATCGACGCGGCGATGCGGCTCGGCTGCGGGCTCCCCATGGGCCCGCTCGCGCTCCTCGACCTCATCGGCATCGACACCGCGCGCACGGTCCTGGAGGCCATGTACGCCGAGTCCCACGACCGCCTGCACGCCCCCGCGCCGATCCTGAAACAGCTCAGCGAGGCGGGCCTGACCGGCCGTAAGACGGGCCGCGGCTTCTACTCCTACGAAACTCCGGGCAGCGCGGCCGTCGTGCGGGACGCGCTGACGCCGGCCGAGGGCGCGCGGCTCACGCCGGGCCGTACGGTCCGCTCGGTCGGGGTCGCCGGTTCCGGGACGATGGCGTCCGGGATCGCCGAGGTCTTCGCCAAGGCCGGGTACGACGTCGTGCTCGCCGCCCGCAGCGAGGAGAAGGCGCAGCTCGCCAAGTCCCGTATCGGCAAGTCGCTTTCGCGCTCGGTCGACCGGGGACGGATGACCGCCGAGGCCGCCGCGGGGACCCTGGAGCGGATCACTCCGGCGGGTTCCTACGACTCCTTCGCGGACGTCGATCTCGCCGTCGAGGCGGTCGCCGAGGACCTGGAGATCAAGCAGCAGCTGTTCGCGACGCTGGACAAGGTCTGCAAGCCGGGCGCGGTCCTGGCCACCACGACCTCGTCGCTCCCGGTCGTCGCGTGCGCCCGTGCCACCTCGCGTCCGCAGGACGTGATCGGCATGCACTTCTTCAACCCCGCACCGGCGATGAAGTTGGTCGAGGTCGTCCGTACGGTGTTGACGGGTGATGACGTCCAATCAACAGTTCACGAGGTCTGCGTCAAGATCAAGAAGCATGCTGTTGACTGTGGCGACCGGGCCGGATTCATCGTCAACGCCCTGCTGTTCCCGTACCTCAACAACGCGATCAAGATGGTGCAGGAGCACTATGCGTCTCTTGACGACATCGACGCCGCGATGAAGCTGGGCGGCGGCTACCCGATGGGCCCCTTCGAGTTGCTGGACGTCGTCGGGCTGGACGTCTCCCTGGCGATCGAGAAGGTCCTGCACCGCGAGTTCCGCGACCCGGGCCTCGCTCCGGCACCGCTCCTGGAGCACCTGGTGGCCGCGGGCTGCCTCGGCCGCAAGACGGGCCGCGGCTTCCGCGAATATGCCCGCCGCTGAGCATCCGGAGGACCTGTCCGGGATCGACGGGGACTGGGGCGGCCTGCTCGACCCCACCGGAGGACCCCTGCCCGCGGTGGGCGGGGGAAACCTCCGACGTGCGCGCCAAGCTGCGCACATGCAGTACGTTCGGGTCATGCCCCAGCCCGCCAAGCCCTCCCGTACACCTGCCACGCCCGACGCACCGGAGAGTGCCGCGGGCAGTCGCGCCGCCGCCCAGCGCCTCAAGATGCGGCGCGAGTTGGCGGCGGCCGCGATGGAGCTGTTCGCGACCAAGGGGTACGAGGCGACCACCGTCGACGAGATCGCGGCCGCGGCCGGGGTCGCGCGCCGGACGTTCTTCCGCCACTTCCGCTCCAAGGAAGAGGCGATCTTTCCCGACCACGACGACACCTTGATCCGGGCCGAGGCGGTCCTCAACGCCGCCCCCGCGCACGAGCACCCGCTCGACACGGTCTGCCGGGGCATCAAGGAAGTCATGCGCATGTACGCGGCCCAGCCGGAGATCTCGGTCGCCCGCTACAAACTGACGCGCGAGGTGCCCACCCTGCGCGAGGCCGAGATCGCGTCGGTGGCCCGCTACGAGCGGCTGTTCACGCGCTATCTCCTGGGCCACTTCGACGAGCACGCGCACGACGACGACGCCAACGACGACCCGCTGCTCGCCGAGGTCGCCGCCTCGGCCGTGGTCACCGCCCACAACCACGTGCTGCGGCGCTGGCTGCGGGCCGGCGGCCAGGGCGACGTCGAGGCACAGCTCGACCACGCCTTCGGGATCGTACGGAAGACGTTCGGCAGCGGTATCGGCGCCGGCCGCACCACGACCCCCAAGCCGGCCACCGCGATGGTGCACCAGCAGGGCGAGGTCCTGGTGACGGTGGCCCGCACCGACGCCCCGCTGGACGAGGTCATGCGGACCATCGAAGAGGCACTGCGGGACCGCTGAGCCCCCCGCCCCTGTGTGATGACGGCCACCCTGCGGGGTGGCCGTTTTGGCATGTCAGAGCAGGTTTTCAGGCACCTTTCAGACCCCGTTCGATCGATCATCGCTCATTTGTTACGTAAAGATTTCACCTGAGAGCGATTCATGGCACTCGGTGCCTTGCGAGGTGACACGCAGTGTCATACGTTGAAGGTGTCCGGGCGGCCGGCGTGCAGAGACCTTTCGTACGTCGGCTGTCCCCGCAACCCACCACTGGGGTGCGCGCCCGGACGCCTGCGTCACAGGCACCCTCCCGCGCCACAAAGCGCTGCCGAAGCACCACCCGCCGAACCGACGGCACCTCAGCACCCACCCTCAGCAGCAGCACCGACGTAACCGTCAGCGCCCCTCCCTCAGGGCGCTCACCGCCGGAGGCAACACCGTGACCGTGAAGGACATCCTCGAAGCGATCCAGTCGCCGGACTCGACTCCGGCCGACTTCGCCGCCCTGCCGCTCCCCGAGTCGTACCGCGCGATCACCGTGCACAAGGACGAGACGGACATGTTCGCGGGCCTCACCACCCGCGACAAGGACCCCCGCAAGTCGATCCACCTCGACGACGTCCCGGTGCCCGAACTCGGCCCGGGCGAGGCCCTGGTGGCCGTCATGGCGTCGAGCGTCAACTACAACTCCGTGTGGACGTCGATCTTCGAGCCGCTGTCGACGTTCGGCTTCCTGGAGCGCTACGGCAAGCTCAGCGAGCTCACCAAGCGGCACGACCTGCCGTACCACGTCATCGGCTCCGACCTCGCGGGCGTCGTCCTGCGCACCGGCCCCGGCGTCAACGCCTGGAAGCCCGGTGACGAGGTCGTCGCGCACTGCCTGAGCGTGGAGCTGGAGTCGAGCGACGGGCACAACGACACGATGCTCGACCCCGAGCAGCGGATCTGGGGCTTCGAGACGAACTTCGGCGGCCTCGCCGAGATCGCGCTCGTCAAGTCGAACCAACTGATGCCCAAGCCGGGCCACTTGTCGTGGGAGGAGGCCGCCGCCCCGGGGCTGGTGAACTCCACCGCCTACCGGCAGCTGGTCTCCCGCAACGGCGCCGGCATGAAGCAGGGCGACAACGTCCTCATCTGGGGCGCGAGCGGCGGACTCGGCTCGTACGCCACGCAGTTCGCGCTCGCGGGCGGCGCCAACCCCATCTGCGTCGTGTCCTCGCCCCAGAAGGCGGACATCTGCCGGGCGATGGGCGCCGAGGCGATCATCGACCGCACCGCCGAGGACTACAAGTTCTGGGCCGACGAGCACAACCAGGACCCGCGCGAGTGGAAGCGCTTCGGCAAGCGCATCCGTGAACTGACCGGCGGCGAGGACGTGGACATCGTCTTCGAGCACCCGGGCCGCGAGACCTTCGGCGCAAGCGTTTACGTCACGCGCAAGGGCGGCACGATCGTCACCTGCGCCTCGACCTCCGGGTTCAACCACGAGTACGACAACCGCTACCTGTGGATGTCCCTGAAGCGGATCATCGGCTCGCACTTCGCCAACTACCGCGAGGCCTGGGAGGCCAACCGGCTGGTCGCCAAGGGCAAGATCCACCCGACGCTCTCCAAGGTGTACTCCCTGGAGGAGACCGGCCAGGCCGCCTACGACGTCCACCGCAACCTCCACCAGGGCAAGGTCGGCGTCCTGTGCCTCGCCCCCGAGGAAGGCCTCGGTGTGCGCGACGAGGAGAAGCGCGCCCAGCACATCGACGCCATCAACCGCTTCCGGAACATCTGAGGTCCCGTAGATGACTGAGCGCCAGAAAGACCGGCCGTGGCTGATGCGCACGTACGCCGGTCACTCCACGGCAGAGGCGTCCAACGAGTTGTACCGGCGCAACCTCGCCAAGGGCCAGACCGGTCTGTCGGTCGCGTTCGACCTGCCGACGCAGACCGGCTACGACTCCGACCACATCCTCGCCCGCGGCGAGGTCGGCCGGGTCGGTGTGCCGATCGCGCACCTCGGTGACATGCGCCGGCTGTTCCAGGACATCCCCCTGGACCAGATGAACACCTCGATGACGATCAACGCCACCGCCATGTGGCTGCTGGCGCTCTATCAGGTCGTCGCCGAGGAGCAGGGTGTCGACATCACCCAGCTCCAGGGCACGACCCAGAACGACATCGTCAAGGAGTACCTGTCGCGGGGCACACACGTGTTCCCGCCGGTGCCCTCGCTCCGGCTGACGACCGACATGATCTGCTACACGGTCAACCACATCCCCAAGTGGAACCCGATCAACATCTGCAGCTACCACCTCCAGGAGGCCGGAGCCACCCCGGTCCAGGAGATCGCGTACGCCATGTCCACCGCGATCGCCGTCCTGGACGCGGTGTTCGCGTCCGGCCAGATCCCCGAGGACCGCAGGGGCGATGTCGTCGCCCGCATCTCCTTCTTCGTGAACGCGGGCGTCCGCTTCATCGAGGAGATGTGCAAGATGCGCGCCTTCGGCCGCATCTGGGACGAGATCACCCGCGAGCGCTACGGCATCGAGAACCCGAAGCAGCGCCGCTTCCGCTACGGCGTCCAGGTCAACTCCCTCGGGCTGACGGAGGCGCAGCCGGAGAACAACGTCCAGCGGATCGTCCTGGAGATGCTGGCGGTGACGCTGTCGAAGGACGCACGCGCGCGTGCCGTCCAACTCCCGGCGTGGAACGAGGCGTTGGGGCTCCCCCGGCCCTGGGACCAGCAGTGGTCGCTGCGCATGCAACAGGTGCTGGCCTACGAGAGCGACCTGTTGGAGTACGCGGACATCTTCGAGGGCTCGCACGTCGTCGAGGCGAAGGTGGCCTCCCTGGTCGAGGAGTCCCTCGCCGAGATGGACCGCATCGAGGAGATGGGCGGCGCGATGGCCGCCGTCGAGTCGGGCTACCTCAAGTCGCAGCTCGTGTCCTCGCACGCGGAGCGGCGGGGCCGTATCGAGTCCGGTCAAGAGAAGATCGTCGGCGTCAACATCTTCAACACGACCGAGCCCAATCCCCTCACCGCCGACCTCGACACGGCGATCCAGACGGTCGACCCGGCCGTCGAGGCGCGGGTCATCGAGTCCTTGCAGCGCTGGCGGGACACGCGCTACCAGCCGCCGTTCAACCACCCGCGCCCGTGCAAGGCGCTGGAGCGGCTGAAGGAGGCCGCCAAGGGCACCGGCAACCTCATGGAGGCCACCCTGGAGTGCGCACGCGCCGGTGTCACGACCGGCGAGTGGGCCGGGGCCCTGCGGGAGGTGTTCGGCGAGTTCAGGGCGCCCACGGGCGTCTCGTCGGCGCCGGTGGCGGTCCCCGTCGAGGAGGGCTCGGCGATGGCCGAGGTCCGCCGCAAGGTGGATGTGACGGCACGCGAGATGGGCGCCGGGAAGCTGCGCTTCCTGGTCGGCAAGCCGGGCCTGGACGGGCACTCCAACGGCGCCGAGCAGATCGCCGTACGCGCGCGTGACGCCGGCTTCGAGGTGGTGTACCAGGGCATTCGGCTCACCCCGGAACAGATCGTGGACGCGGCCCTCGCCGAGGACGTGCACGCGGTCGGGCTGTCCATCCTCTCCGGCTCGCACGCCCAGTTGGTGCCGGACGTGCTCGAACGGCTCCGTGTGGCCGGTGCCACAGACATACCTGTCATCGCCGGTGGGATCATCCCCAATGGTGACGCCGAAACGCTGCGGGCCGCCGGAGTCGCGGCGGTCTTCACGCCGAAGGACTTCGACATCACCGGAATCATCGGCCGCATCGTCGACGAGATCCGGAAAGCGAACAAGCTCGACCCTCTGCTCGACCCCATGGAGGTCCCCGCATGACCACGCCCGCCCCCGTCAACCGGCTTCGCCCGCGGCGCTCCTGTCTCGCCGTCCCGGGAAGCAACCCGCGCTTCCTGGAGAAGGCGCAGGGCCTCCCGGCCGACCAGGTCTTCCTGGACCTGGAGGACGCGTGCGCGCCGCTCGCCAAGCCCGAGGCGCGGCACACCATCGTCAAGTTCCTCAACGAGGGCGACTGGACGGGCAAGACGCGGGTCGTGCGCGTCAACGACTGGACGACCGAGTGGACGTACCGCGATGTCGTCACGGTCGTCGAGGGCGCGGGCCAGAACCTCGACTGCATCATGCTGCCGAAGGTGCAGGACGCCCAACAGGTCGTAGCGCTCGACCTGTTGCTCACGCAGATCGAGAAGACCATGGGCTTCGAGGTCGGCAAGATCGGCATCGAGGCGCAGATCGAGAACGCGCAGGGACTCAACAACGTCAACGAGATCGCGACGGCCTCCCAGCGCGTCGAGACGATCATCTTCGGACCGGCCGACTTCATGGCGTCGATCAACATGAAGTCGTTGGTCGTCGGCGAACAGCCGCCCGGGTACCCGGCGGACGCCTACCACTACATCCTGATGAAGATCCTGATGGCCGCCCGCGCCAACAACCTCCAGGCGATCGACGGCCCTTACCTCCAGATCCGCAACCTCGACGGCTACCGCGCGGTCGCCCAGCGGGCCGCCGCGCTCGGCTTCGACGGCAAGTGGGTACTGCACCCGGGCCAGGTCGAGGCGTCCAACGAGATCTTCTCGCCGTCCCAAGAGGACTTCGACCACGCCGAGTTGATCCTGGACGCGTACGACTACTACACGTCCGAGGCGGGCGGCAAGAAGGGCTCCGCGATGCTCGGCGACGAGATGATCGACGAGGCCAGCCGCAAGATGGCGCTCGTCATCTCGGGCAAGGGCCGGGCCGCGGGCATGGAGCGCACGTCCAAGTTCGAAGCCCCGGAGGCCTGAGCCCATGCAATTCGGACGCACCTACGAGGAGTTCGAGGTCGGCGCGGTCTACAAGCACTGGCCCGGGAAGACCGTCACGGAGTACGACGACCACCTCTTCTGCCTCCTGACCATGAACCACCACCCGCTCCACATGGACGCCAACTACGCCGAGAACACAACGGACTTCGGCAAGAACGTGGTGGTCGGCAACTACATCTACTCGCTGCTGCTGGGCATGTCGGTGCCGGACGTGTCGGGCAAGGCGATCGCGAACCTGGAGGTCGAGTCGCTGAAGCACGTGGCGCCGACCTTCCACGGGGACACGATCTACGGCGAGACCACGGTCCTCGACAAGACGCCGTCCAGGTCGAAGAACGACCGCGGGATCGTGTACGTCGAGACCAAGGGCTACAAGCAGGACGGCACGCTGGTCTGCGTGTTCCGCCGCAAGGTGATGGTGCCGACCGAGACGTACATCAAGGAGCGCGGCGGCGAGCAGCCCGGCCGCCCGGAGCTGAAGCAGACGGAGAAGTAGCCATGGCGCGACTCGCCCAGACCGCCGGTCTCACCGACATCCAGCGGGAGATCCTGTCCACCGTCCGCGACTTCGTGGACAAGGAGATCCTCCCGGTCGCCACCGAGCTGGAGCACCGCGACGAGTATCCGCAGCAAATCGTCGACGGGCTCAAGGAGTTGGGCCTCTTCGGCCTGATGATCCCGGAGGAGTACGGCGGCCTGGGCGAGTCGTTGCTGACGTACGCCCTGTGCGTGGAGGAGATCGCGCGCGGGTGGATGTCCGTGTCCGGGATCATCAACACCCACTTCATCGTGGCCTACATGCTCAAGCAGCACGGCACCCAGGAGCAGAAGGACCACTTCCTGCCGCGCATGGCGGCCGGCGACATCCGGGGCGCGTTCTCGATGTCGGAGCCCGCGCTGGGTTCGGACGTCTCGGCGATCACGTCGAAGGCGGTGAAGGACGGTGACGAGTACGTCCTGACCGGTCAGAAGATGTGGCTGACGAACGGCGGTACGTCGTCGCTCGTCGCCGTACTCGTGCGAAGTGACGAAGGACACCCGGAGGGCACCGCGCCCCACAAGTCGATGACGACCTTCCTGGTGGAGAAGGAGCCCGGTTTCGGTGAGGTCCGGCCCGGGCTCACGATCCCCGGGAAGATCGACAAGATGGGCTACAAGGGCGTCGACACCACCGAGTTGATCATGGACGGCCTGCGGATTCCGGCCGACCGGGTGCTCGGCGGGGAGACCGGCCGAGGTTTTTACCAAATGATGGACGGAGTCGAGGTGGGCCGCGTCAATGTGGCGGCGCGTGGCTGCGGCGTCGCTCAGCGTGCCTTCGAGCTGGGCGTCTCGTACGCGCAGCAGCGTCACACCTTCGGCAAGCCCATCGCCCAGCACCAGGCGATCCAGTTCAAGCTCGCGGAGATGGCTACCAAGGTCGAGGCCGCCCATGCGATGATGGTCAATGCGGCACGCAAAAAGGACTCCGGGGAACGAAACGACCTTGAGGCAGGGATGGCGAAGTACCTCGCCTCCGAGTACTGCAAGGAGGTCGTCGAGGACGCCTTCCGGATCCACGGCGGGTACGGCTTCTCCAAGGAGTACGAGATCGAACGCCTTTACCGCGAGGCGCCGATGCTGTTGATCGGCGAAGGTACCGCCGAAATCCAGAAAATGATCATCGGGCGCAGGTTGCTCGAAGAGTATCGATTCCAGGGCTGATTGTCCGTTTCGGGGTGTTTTCTTCGAGAAGAAGATCACACCCCGTCAACGCTCCTCAGCCGCCGACTCGGCTTCCTGGCTTGCCCAGTTGTGGCCCGCGACCGGTACGATCCCGGGAAAGCCGCCGTCCCCCGTTACAGCGCGGCATCATCCGCTACGAAGGTCATCCATGCCCCACAGCCAAACCTCTGCACCACGCGACAGCCTGGCAGGCGTACGCCTCGCGCGCGGAGCATCGCCGTGGCTCCTGCCGACCGTCGCCACCGCAGCCCTCAGCCTGGTACGTGCGCGCAAGTCCGGCGCCGCCAAGGCCGTGGCCGTACCCGCCACCGCGCTCGCGGCGGGCATGCTGTGGTTCTTCCGCGACCCCGAGCGCGAGATCACCCAGGGCCGGGTCATCTCGCCCGCCGACGGTGTGGTGCAGAGCATCATGCCGTGGAAGGACGGTCGCACCCGCGTCGCCATCTTCATGAGCCCGCTGAACGTCCACGTCAACCGCGCGCCGCTCTCCGGCACGGTGACGTCGGTCGAGCACATCCCGGGTGGTTTCGTTCCCGCGTTCAACAAGGAGAGCGAGAACAACGAGCGGGTCGTCTGGCACTTCGACACCGAGCTCGGTGACATCGAGATGATCCAGATCGCCGGCGCCGTCGCCCGCCGCATCGTGCCCTACGTCCCGCAGGGCACGAAGGTCGAGCAGGGCGAGCGCATCGGACTGATCCGCTTCGGTTCACGCGTCGACATCTACCTCCCCGAGGGTGTCGACGTGGACGTGGAGGTCGGTCAGAAGACGGTGGCTGGGGTGACTCGCATTGACCGTGGTTGATCCGGAGACACAGGCGGGCTGGGTGCCCGAGGCCGATGAGGTGGACGACGAGGAGGAGATGCCTCTTTCTCTCCGCCTCTCAATAGCGGACACCCTCACCCTCGGCAACGCCACCTGCGGCTTCATGGCGGTGTACTTCACCACCACCGGCATCCTGATCCCGCACCTGACGGGCAACGACGAGTCGACCGGCATGGCCCGCCACAGCGCGGCCACCGCGGTCATCCTGATGCTGTGCGCGGCGGTCTTCGACCTCTTCGACGGCCTCGTCGCCCGCAAGCTGCGCTCCTCCCCCATGGGCGCGGAGCTGGACAACCTGTCGGACCTGATCAGCTTCGGCCTCGCGCCGGCCTACTTCGTCCTCGTCTACGGCATGGTCGCCGACGACGCGCACCAGAGAGTGGCCGCGGTCGGGGCGATCGTGGTGCTGCTGGCGGTGGTGCTGAGACTGGCCCGCTTCTCGTGCGTGACACCGCCGAACGGCATGTTCCAGGGCATGCCCTCCCCGTTCGGCGCGCTGACGGTGGTCTCGATCGTGCTGCTGGAACTGCCCTTCGTGGCAACGCTGCTCGCGATCCTGGGCACCGCCTGGCTGATGGTGAGCCGGGTCGAGTACCCGAAGCCGCGCGGTCGCCTCGCGGTCGCGATGCTCGCCTGGATCGTCCTGTCGATGGGCCTGCTGGCATCCTGGGCGTTCGACGCCCCGGGCGGTCAGCTGCTCCTCCAGACGGGCTGCGCGCTCCAGCTGGTCATGGGCGCGGTGATCCCGCTGTTCGCGACGGCCCGCCGCGTGAACAACTTCCGCGGCAACCGGCGTGAGGCGCGAGCCGCACAGCTGCCGTAGCGGTCGTAGCAGACGGAACGAAGGGCTCCGAGCCGCTTGGCTCGGGGCCCTTCGACGTTCCTTGAGGTACTCGGCCTCAGACCAGGAAGTCCCGGGCGATGTTCTCCGCGACCCGCTCCAGGATCGGTCCGGCGTCCGCGATGCACTTCACGACGTCCGGTTCGATCGACGTGAGCGGGTACGCGCGGCGGATGCCCGCGTGGCCCAGGGACTGCGGGGGCAGGGCGAGGCGGCCGCAGACCGCGACGACCTCCTTGCCCTCCGCGCGGGCCGCTGCCGCGACGCCTGCGGGGGCCTTGCCGTGGAGGGTCTGTTCGTCGAGGGAGCCCTCGCCCGTGATGACGAGGGTGGCGCCCTCCAGGGCCGAGGCGAAGCCGAGGACGTCGAGCATGACCTCGATGCCGGGGCGGAAGCGGGCGCCGAGGAGGAGGGCGCCGTAGCCGATGCCGCCGGCGGCGCCCGCGCCCGGTGCGGAGGCGTACTCGGCGGCCTTGGTGCCGATCGCCTCCTCCAGGACCTTGGCGTAGTGGCCGAGGGCCGCGTCGAGGGCGTCCACGTCGTCCGGTGCGGCGCCCTTCTGCGGGCCGTAGACCGCGGGGGCGCCCTTGGGGCCGGTGAGCGGGTTGTCGACGTCGCTCGCGAGGATCAGGTCGACGGAGGTGAGGCGTGGGTCGAGGCCGGTGAGGTCCGCCGAGGCCAGGTCGGTCAGGCCGCCGCCGCCCGGAGGCACCGGTTCGCCCTCCGCGTCCAGGAAGCGGGCGCCGAGGGCGGAGAGCATGCCCGCGCCGCCGTCGGTCGTGGCGCTGCCGCCGACGCCGAACACGATCGTGCGGGCGCCCGCGTCGAGCGCGGCCCGCAGCAGTTCGCCGGAGCCGTACGTCGAGGAGGTCAGCGGGGCGAAGACGCCCTTGGGCAGGCGTTGCAGCCCGCTCGCCTCGGCCATTTCCACGACGGCCGTGTCGCCGCGTACCGCGAAGGCCGCGGTGACCTCGTCGCCGAGGGGTCCCGCGACCCGTATCTCCCGTCGCTCGAAGCCCGCCGCGACGGCCGCGTCCACCGTGCCGTCGCCGCCGTCTGCGACCGGCATCGCCGCGACCTCCAGATCGGGTACGACCCGGCGCAGCCCGGCCGTCACCCGCTCGGCGACCTGCACGGCCGTCAGCGACCCCTTGAACTTGTCCGCGGCGATGAGCACCCTCTGGGTGCCCCTCTGTGCAGCGTTCGCCACCTTGCGATCCCCTTGCTCTACGGGCCCCCGCGCGTTCAGGGGCCAGTCGCGCCGCTGCGACCTTAACCGGCGGACGCCCCCGCCGTCATGCCCCGACCGAACGCTGGGACCGGGCTGAGCACACGCTGTGGGAATCGGGTACACCGGAGGTATGACCCCTCTGGGCACTGAGCCGGCGCTCGCGGACCGCATCCTCGGGGGCTGGCTGGGCCGGATCGCGGGCAACATGCTCGGCAAGCCGGTCGAGCAGGGCGACCTGTGGACGCGCGACCGCATCGACCGCTACCTCCGGCAGGCCGCCGCCCTGCCCCTGACCGACTACCTCCCCGAGCCCCCCAGCGACAGCGACGGCTTCGAACTGCGCCCCGAGTGGCAGCGGTGCGTACGCGGCCGGATCCACGGCAGCTGCCGTGACGACGACGTCGACTACGCCATCCTCGGCCTCGACCTCCTGGAGACCCACGGCTTCGGCTTCAGCACCGAGCAGGTCGGCGAACTGTGGCTGCGGAGACTGCCGTACCTGCAGACGTTCACCGCCGAGCGGGCCGCCTACCGCAACCTCGCCAACGGCCTCAAGCCACCGCTGACGGCGACGCACGACAACCCGTACCAGGAGTGGATCGGCGCGTTGATCCGTGCCGACATCTACGGTTGGACCGGTCCAGGCGCCCCGCATCGCGCGGCCCAACTGGCGCGCAGGGACGCGGTGTTGTCCCATTCCGGGAACGGCGTCTACGGCGCCATGTGGGCCGCCGCGCTGATCTCGGCGGCGTTCACCGCGCCGACCGTCCGGCACGCGCTGGACACGGCGCTGACGGTGATCCCGCCGGGCTGCCGCCTCGCGCGGACCGTGCGCCGGGTGCTCACGCTGCACGAGACCCGGATGACCTGGGAGGACACGCTCACCACGCTGTCCGAGGAGACGGCGGGGCTCGGCTGGATCCACACGATCCCGAACGCGGCCGTCCTCACCGCCGGACTCCTGTACGGCGACGGCGACTTCACCCGCACCATCACGCTGACCGTCCGCGGCGGCCTGGACACCGACTCGAACGGCGCGACGGCCGGTTCGGTCGCCGGGGTGATGACCGGCGCGGACGCGATCCCGGACCAGTGGAAGGACCCGCTGGAGGACACCGTGCGCAGTGCGGTGTTCGGCTTCGACGGGGTGCGGATCAGTGAACTGGCGGCGCGGACCGTGCAGTTGGTGGGGGCCGATGCCTAGACGGCACCCTGCGCGATCAGACTCCGGGCGCAGTCGAGGACCGCTTCCCGGGCCGGGCGCGGTTCCCAGCCGAGGACGCGGCGGGCCTTCTCCGTGCTGTGGCGGTTGCGGCGGCCGAGCGCGGGGGTGATCTCGCGCAGGGACCGGTCCAAGAAGCGGGCGGCGAGGCGGACGGCGAAGTCCGGGAGGCGGCGCGTGGAGACGGTACGGCCGTGCTCGCCGAGCCCGTCGCGCAGGGTGCGGGCGATGTCCTCCATCCACACGAACTCCCCGGTGGCCAGAAAGCGTTGGCCCGCTGCGGCAGGTGATTCCATCGCCCGGATGTGGACGTCGACCAGGTCGCGGACGTCCACGACTTCGAGGCCGATGCGGGGGACGCCGGGCATCTTCCCGCTCACCATGCGGGCGATGATGCCGACGGAGCCCATGGTCGCGGTGGTGAGGACCGGTCCAAAGACCGCGCCGGGGAGGACGGTGGTGAGCTCGGTCGGACCCTCGTAGTCGCGCATGAAGTCCCAGGCTGCGCGCTCGGCGAGGGTCTTCGAGCGGCGGTAGGGGATGAGGGTCGGGTCCTCTGGATCGGTCCACAGCGACTCGTCGGTGATGCCTTCGGAGGCGTACGACGAGGGGCTCGCGGCGTTCGCGGCCGAGGTCATCACCACGCGTCGTACGCCCGCCTCGGTGGCCGCGCGCAGGACACGCAGGGCGCCGCCGCGGGCCGCGGCGATCAGCGCGTCGGGGTCGTCCGAGGCGGCGCCGAGCGGGGAGGCGACGTGCAGGACGAGGTCGACGCCCTTGAGCGCGGCGTCCCAGCCCTCGTCGGCGGTGAGGTCGGCGACGGCGAAGCTCAGCCGTCCGGCGGGGTCGACGACGGTCGCGACGGCGTCGGTGACCGCGCGTTCCCTGCCCGGGGCGCGGACGGTCGTACGGACGTCGTAGCCGCGGCGGAGCAGTTCGGCGATGCACCAGCCTGCGATGTAGCCGCTGCCTCCGGTGACCAGGACGGTTTCGGGCATGACGGTGCTCCCTTGCTCCCTGTGGTGTCGGATGGGGATGTGCCAGAATGGAGAGCGAAACGGAGGCCCCTCCGGTACAAGTTCCAACGTACCGGAGGACCCTCCGCTTAGCAATCCGACACCGGACGGACGCCCCAGACCCGTGAACCCGAAACCGACCCGCCGCGACGCCCTCGACAACCGGGAACGCATCCTGACCGCCGCCCGCGAGGCGATCGCCGCGTCGAGCAGCGCGTCTCTCACCGCGATCGCCAAGGAGGCGGGAGTCGGCATCGGGACGCTGTACCGCCACTTCCCCACCCGGGAGGCGCTGATCCTGGAGCTGTACCGCCACGACATACAGCACCTGATCGACCGCGCGCCGGCGCTCCTCGCGGACCATCCCCCGCTCGTGGCTCTACGCCTCTGGTTGGACGAGGTCGCCCACTACGGGAGGCTCAAATACGGCGTCGCCGAGGTCATCCACGCGGCGACGGACGGGGGCGCGGACGACGAGTACTTCGCGCCCTTCGTGGCCGCGATCGCCGTACTCCTGAAGGCGGGTGCCGCCGACGGGTCGCTCAAGTCCGGGATCGATCCGGAGGATGTGCTGCTTCAGTTGAGCGTGCTGTGGCGGCTCGATCCGGCGCGGGGTGGGGAGGCGCGGGCCGGGCGGATTCTGGACCTCATCGTGGACGGGCTGCGGGCGACTCCGTAGCCACCGTGCTGTCGAACGCCTCCGCCGTCACGCCGAACGCGCGCAGCACCAGCCGGTCGCGCAGGCCGTCCGGCAGGAAGCGCAGCAGGGCGAGGGCGCGGCCGTCCTTGCCGGTGGTGGTGAGGGTCGCGGGGCGGCGGGCGGTCAGGGCGCGGACGACGGCGTCCACGGCCGGGGCGACCGGGCCGAGCTGCTGGCGGGCGGCTGTTGTGCGTACGGCGTCCAGGGCGCGGGCGTAGTGGCGTTGGGTCGCCGGGGAACCGGCCCGGCCCAGGTCGGCGCTCGCCTTGTCCGCGGTGGCGAAGATGGGGGTGTCCATGGCGCCGGGTTCGACGAGGGTGACCTTGACGCCCTGGTGGCGGAGTTCCGCGCGCAGGGAGTGGGTGAGCGCGGCGAGGGCGGCCTTGGAGGCGGCGATCGGGCCGAAGAACGGTGGCGGGACGCGGGCCGAGACGGCGCCGATGTTCACGATCCGGCCGCCGGACGCCCGCAGCGCGGGCAGGAAGGCGCGGATGACGGTCGCCTGACCGATCACGTTGATCTCGAACTGGCGGCGCCATGCCTCGGCGGGCGTCAGCTCGACGGGGCCCTGGCCCATGATCGCGGCGCTGTTCACCAGCCCGTCGAGACGCGGGCCGACCTGCTCGGCCGCCGCGGCGACGGAGTCCTCGTCGGTCAGTTCGAGCCGGACGGGGGTGAAGCCGGCTTCCCGGAGCGCCTCCGCGTCCGCGGGGCGGCGGTGGGCGGCGTACACGATCCAGCCGTCGGCGTGCAGGGCGCGTGCCACCGCAGAGCCGACGCCGCCGGTCGCGCCGGTGACCAGGACGGTACGGGGAGTGGACGGGGACAGCTCAGCCACAAGGGCCGCCTTTCGGCAGGGAGTTGGGATCACCGCGGACCTGCGGGTCCGGTGTCCCTCCCACCCTGCGCCGAGCCGTTCTCCGTTTGAAGAGTGCAGAATTTACTGGTGCCCGTGACACCACCACCAGAAGCCAAGGACCACGGCCGCAAGGCCCTCGCCGCCTTTCTGCGGTCCCGGCGCGAGCGTGCCGACCCTGCGGAGACGGGGCTGCCACCGGGTGGTCGCCGCCGCACCCCGGGGCTGCGCCGGGAGGAGGTCTCGCTGCTCTCCGGCGTGAGCCTGACCTGGTACACCTGGCTGGAACAGGGCCGCGACATCAACGTCTCCCCGCAGATCCTGCTGGCCCTCACCCGCGCGTTGCAGTTGGACGACGTGGAACGGGCGCACCTGTTCCGGCTGGCGGGACGGACCGCCCCCGAACCGGCCGAGCGGTCCCTCCAAGTCCCGGACGCCGTACGGGCGTTCCTGGACACGCTGATGCCGAACCCCGCCTTCGTCATCGACCGCTGCTTCGACGTCCTGGCCTGGAACCGGGCCCAGGAAGCCATCCTCGGGCCGGCCCTCCTCGACCGGCCGCGCCGCGAACTCAACAGCGCCTGGCTGCTGTTCAGGGAACCGGGCATCCGTGCGCTGATGCCCGAGTGGGAGGCGGAGACGGAGTGGATGGCGGGTCTGCTGCGCCAACAGGCGGCGTACGAGCTGGACAACCCGCGGTTCGCGGAGCTGATCGCCGAACTGCTCGCCACCAGCCCGCACTTCGCACGCCTGTGGGAGGCACACGAGGTGGTGGAGTTCCGCTCCTCCCTGCGCCGCTACCACCACCCTCTCGCGGGTGACATCGAGGTGTCGTTCGTACGGCTCGCGGTGCAGGAGGCGCCCTGGTTGAGCCTGGTCTGTCACTTCCCGGTGCCGGGCAGCGAGTCGGAGAGGCGGCTGCGCGGGCTGGTTACCCTTCCTGGATGACCACTACGCAAGACTTCGCCACGTACCTCGCGGGTCTCCCCCGCATCCTCGCCGGGGCCGCCGCCCTCTTCCGTGACACCGAGGGCCAGGTCCTCCTCGTCGAGCCCAACTACCGTGAGGGCTGGGCCCTTCCGGGCGGCACGATCGAGTCGGACGACGGCGAGACCCCGCGCCAGGGCGCGCGCCGCGAGACCTTGGAGGAGATCGGCCTCGACGTCGAACTCGGCCGGCTGCTCGCCGTCGACTGGGTCTACCACGGCCCGGACTACCCGCCGTTGGTGGCCTACCTGTACGACGGCGGAGTCCTCACGGCGAGCGACCTCAAGTCGATCCAGCTCCAGGAGGAGGAGCTGTTGTCGTGGCGGCTCGTCCCGCGTGAGGACGTCACGGAGTACCTGCCGGGGTCGTTGGGGCTGCGGGTTCTGGTCGCGCTGGATGTGCTGGAGGAGGGGGCGGGGACCGCGGAGTTGGAGAACGGGCGGCGGGTCGGCTGACGGGGGCGAGCGCCGGGGCGCGTCGGCTCACGCCGGGCGGAAGGCCGAGCGGCTGGACACGGTGCCGACGCCAAGCGGAGGGGCGGAGGCAGGGGAGGTCACCAACGCCGGTGGCAGCCGAGCCAGTTGGCCCGCATCAGCCACCTCCGCCCCCAGGGGCTCAGCCCTCGGCCTCCCGCGGTTTCACATCCACCTCGCGCAGCGCGTCGTCACTTCCACGACGAGAGCCGCGTCCAGCGAGACGGTCACCTTGGCCATGCGCGGACCGTGGCACCCGGTACCGGGCGCCCGATATCCGCTCGCCGCCCCGCCCCCACCCACCTACCCTCGGCTGCATGAGCAAGCCTCTCGTCGCCCTTCTCAGCGGGGCGGGTATCTCCACCGACTCCGGCATCCCCGACTACCGCGGCCCCAACGGCCTCTGGCGCCGTGACCCCGAGGCCGAGAAGCTCGTGACCTACGAGTACTACATGGGTGACCCGGAGATCCGGCGCCGGTCCTGGCGGATGCGGCGCGCGAACCACACGCTCCAGGCCGAGCCCAACGCCGCGCACCGGGCCGTCGTAGAGCTGGAGAGGTCCGGTGTGCCGGTGCGGGTCATCACGCAGAACATCGACGGGCTGCATCAGCTAGCCGGGCTGCCCGCCCGCAAGGTGGTCGAACTGCACGGCACCGCGCGGGAGTTCAGCTGCACCAAGTGCCCTGCGCGCGGGCCGATGGCGGACGCGATCGCCCGGGTCGAGGCCGGGGAGGACGATCCCGCGTGCCTGGAGTGCGGCGGGATCCTGAAGTCCGCGACCGTGTACTTCGGGGAGCGGCTCGACCCCGTCGTCCTCGGTGAGGCCGTCGCCATCACCAAGGCCTGCCAGGTGTTCATCGCCGTCGGGAGCAGTCTCCAGGTGCAGCCCGCCGCCGGGCTCGCCGGTGTCGCCGCCGATCACGGGGCCCGGCTCGTCATCGTCAACGCCGAGGCGACGCCCTACGACGACCGTGCCGACGAGGTCGTACGGGAGCCGATCGGGACCGCGCTGCCCCGGCTGCTCCACGGACTCAGTGGGTGACCCGGAGCTTCGACTGGCCGTGCGGGAGTTGTTCCCAGTCGTCCATGAAGCGTGCGTTCAGGCCGTGTCGGGCGGCCAGCGCGACCAACGTCTCGGTGCGGTAGTAGAAGTCCTCACGCAGGACGTGGTGTTCCTCGCCCTCCGTGCGGTCGAAGGTGAAGTCGAACCAGCCGCCCGGTGCCAGGACGCGACCGACGTTGGCGAGGCACTCCTCGATGACCGGGAGCGGGGAGTGCGAGAACACGCTGTGCGCGTGGACGACGTCGAAGTGCGCGTCGGGCAGGAAGCGCAGGGTCAGGTCGTGTACGGGGGTGAGGGTGGGAAGGCGTTTCTGCAGGCCCATCTCCACGAGCGTGTCCTGTGCCGCCGCCAGGATGTCGGGCGAGATGTCGATGCCGTAGTAGTGCCCGGGGTCGAGATGGCGGATGAAGCGCCAGCCGCCGCGCAGGTTGCCGCAGCCGATCTCCAGCATGCGGTGTCCGGGGCGCAGGCCGTGGCCCAGGAGGTAGTCGAACTGCAACGCGCCCAGCGCCAGCCAGCGTTCGCGGCTCGCGCTGCCGACCGCCGCGTCCGGGTCGGCCCGGGTGTCGGAGCGCATCACGGCGCGGTAGTAGGAGACGTGGTCCGGGTGACGGTGGCGCAGCCAGGCGTCCCGGGTGGCACGGGCCAGGTGGCGGGGCACGCGGTCGGGGTGGCGCAGGGCGTAGGCGATGCGGTGGCCGAGGGCGGCGCGGTTGGCGCTGAGGTTCTTGGTGGGCACGGGATCGTCGCCTTCCGAGGTGGGGTGCGGGGTGGTGATGCCAGCCTCGGTGCGGGAGTCGGGTGTCCGGCTCGGTCAACGGGCGGTGATCCGGGGGTGGTTCGGGTGATCCGGATGTCAGCCGAACGGTTGATGCGCCGTCCCGTCCATCGCGTTAGACACGGAGGATGGGACACACGGAACGGCAGCGGGAACTACGGAGGACGGGACACATCGGTCCGGACGAGCGGCTGTTGCCCGCGGTGGTGCACGCCGCGTTCTTCCTGCTGCTCGGCTCGTCGTTCGTGCGCTTCCTGACCCGCGACCAGGGCGGGGCCCGCACCGGCTGGGTGCTCGCGCTGTACGCGGTCTTCTGTCTGCTGTACGTCCTCGGGCAGTTCCTGGCCCCGGCGCCCCGCCCGGGTTCCGCGCCCAGCCCACGTCATCTCGCCTGGCTGGGCTCGGTGTTCGCCGTCTGGACCGTGCTCCTCGCCCTCGCGCCGAGTGCCACCTGGTGCGCGATGCCCCTGCTGTTCGCCGGCCTGTACGCGCTGCCCGCGCGGTTCGCGGTGCCGCTGGCCGCCGTGCTCACCGCGCTCGTCGTCGCCTCCGAGATACGGGTGGCCGACGGCGCGCTCAACCCGAACATGATCGTCGCCCCGCCGGCCCTCGCGGCGGTCGCCACCGCCGTCCTGGTGCGGTCGCAGCGGCAGGCGGCCCGGCAGCTCGTCCTGATCGACGACCTGGTCCGCACCCGCCGCGACCTCGCGGCCACCGAACGGCGGGCCGGTGTGCTGGCGGAACGGCAGCGGCTGGCCACGGAGATCCACGACACCGTGGCGCAGGGCCTGTCCAGTCAGCAGATGCTGTTGCAGGCCGCCGAGCGGCTGTGGCGGACGGACCCGGAAGCGGCCCACGCACACGTGCTCAAGGCCGCCGAGATCACCTCCCGCGGGCTTGCCGAGGCACGCCGGTTCGTGCACGATCTGGCACCGGCCGACCTCGTCGAGGACTCCCTGCCGGCGGCGCTGGACGCGCTCGCCGAGCGGGAGAGCGGTCCGGGCCTGACGGTGGAGTTCCGGCTCGACGGCGATCCGGGCCCGCTGCCCGAGCGGACCGCGGCGGCGCTGCTGCGCATCGCCCAGGGCGCGTTGGCCAACGTACGCGAGCACGCGGCCGCGACCCGGGCTGCGCTGACCCTGACCTGCCTCGACGACCAGATCTCCCTCGACGTCGCCGACAACGGCCGTGGTTTCGACGCCGGTTCTCCCCCGGTGTCCGCGCCCGGCCGGGCGCGCGGCCACGGACTGCCCGCGATGCGGATCCGGGCCCGGCAGTCCGGTGGCACGCTGAGCGTGGAGTCGGCCCCCGGCGAGGGCACGGTCGTGTCGGTCGCCGTACCTGTCGCCCCTGTCGACCCCGGCGTCCGTGATTCCCGTGAGGAGCTCGTCCCGTGAGCACACCCGTACCCGTACGTCTGCTGCTGTGCGACGACCACGCCGTCGTACGGGCCGGACTGCGTGCGCTGCTGTCCAGCGCCGACGGTATCGAGGTGGTCGGCGAGGCGGGCAGCGGCGAGGAGGCCCTCGCCCTGGCCGCCCGGGTCCGGCCCGACGTGGTGCTGATGGACCTCCAGCTCGGCGACGGCATGGACGGAGTGACGGCCACGAGGAAGCTGACCGCCGGTGACGGCCCCCGCGTCCTGGTCCTCACCATGTTCGACACCGACGCCGACATCACCCGCGCCGTCGAGGCGGGCGCCACGGGCTACCTCCTCAAGGCCGAACGCCCCGAGGAACTGTTCACCGCGATCCGCGGCGCCGCGTCCGGCCGTACGGCACTCTCGGCCCCGGTCGCCGACCGGCTCATGGCGCGGATGCGCAGCCCGCACCCCACCCTGTCCGAGCGCGAGCGCGAGATCCTCGGCCAGCTGTCCCGCGGCCTCGGCAACCGGGAGATCGCCCGGGCCCTCTTCATCAGCGAGGCGACGGTCAAGACCCATCTCGGGCGTATCTACGGCAAGTTGGGGGTGGAGACGCGGTCCGGGGCGGTGGCCGTCGCCCAGGAGCGACGGCTGCTGTCATGACACCGCACCGCCCGGATTGCTAGAAGAGCGCCGCCCCGCTCTCGAAGTCCAGCAGTCGCTGCTTGCGGTCCAGGCCGCCGCCGTACCCCGTGAGACTGCCGTTCGCGCCTACGACCCGGTGGCACGGGACGATGATCCCGATGGGGTTCTTGCCGTTGGCGAGGCCCACCGCGCGGGAGGCGCCCGGGTTGCCGAGGGCGTCGGCGAGGTCGCCGTAGGAGCGGGTCTCGCCGTAGGGGATGCGGCGGAGCTGGTCCCAGACCGTCTGCTGGAACGGGGTGCCGTGCAGGCGTAGTTGGACCGTGAACTCCTTCAACTCGCCCGTGAAGTACGCCTGTAGTTGGGCTGTCGTTTCGGCGAAGGGGGTGTCGTCGGGGGTGCCGAAGTTCTCCTCCGGGGGGCGGTGGCGCTGGTCGACCATGTAGAGGCCGCAGAGGGCGCCGTCCTCGTCGGCGACGAGCGTCAGCGGGCCGTACGGGCTGTCGATCACCGTGTGGTGCTTCATGACCTTGACTTTCCTAGTCCGAATTTCCTTATACCGGGAGGAAGTTGATCGGGTGGCTGTCCGTCGCCCACAGGTACTGGACCGCGTACGCCCGCCAGGGCCGCCAGGCCGCCGCGCGTGCGGTGAGGGCCGCCGGGGTCGACGGGAGGCCCAACTCCTGGGCGGCGCGGCGGATTCCGAGGTCGGTGGGGAGGAAGGCGTCGGGGTCGCCGAGGGCGCGCATGGCGATGACGTCGGCCGTCCAGGGGCCGAAGCCGGGGAGCGAGAGGAGTCGGGCGCGGGTTTCCGTCCAGTCGCTCTCCACTCCCAAGTGGAGCGTGCCGTCGGCCAGTTGGGCGACCAGGGTGGTGAACGTGGTGCGGCGCGTCCGCGGCATCGCCAGTGATTCCGGGTCCACCGCCGCCAGTGACTCCACCGACGGGAAGAGGTGGGTCAGGCCGCCCTCGGGGTCGTCGACCCGTTCGCCGTGCGCGGTGACCAGGCGGGCCGCGTGGGTGCGGGCCGCCGCCGTGGAGACCTGCTGGCCGAGGACGGCCCGCACGGCGAACTCCGCCTCGTCGACCGTGCGCGGGACGCGGCGGCCCGGCGCCTTGTCCACCAGCGGTGCCAGCACCGGGTCGGTCCTCAACTGGTCGTCCACCGCGACCGGATCGGCGTCCAGGTCGAGCATGCGGCGGCAGCGGCTGATCGCCACCGGCAGGTCGCGCAGGTCGCTGAGGGTGAGGCGGCAGGCGATGTGGTCGGTCCGGGGGGTCAGGGACGCGATGCCGTGCCCGTAGGGGAGGCGGAGGGTGCGGCGGTACGCGCCGGCCCGCCACTCCTCCACGCCTGGTACAGCGGTCGCCGCGAGGTGGCCGAAGAGGTTGTCGGGGTTGAGGGGGGTGCGGAACGGCAGGCGGAGGGTGAGGGTGCCGGGGGTCAACACCGTCGTCTTCGGGCGCCTGTTGCGCAGCTCGCTCGGGGAGAGGGCGAAGACGTCGCGCACGGTGTCGTTGAAGGTGCGGATCGAGGAGAAACCGGCGGCGAAGGCGATCTCCGCCATCGGGAGGGCGGTCGTCTCGATCAACAGCCTTGCCGTCTGAGCGCGTTGGGCGCGGGCCAGGGCCAAGGGGCCCGCTCCCAGTTCGGCGAGGAGCTGGCGTTCGATCTGGCGGGTGCTGTAGCCGAGGCGGGCGGCGAGGCCGGGAACTCCCTCGCGGTCCACGGTTCCGTCGGCGATCAGGCGCATGGCGCGGGCCACCAGGTCGGCCCGCTGGTTCCACTCCGGGGAGCCGGGGCTGGTGTCCGGGCGGCAGCGCTTGCAGGCCCGGAAACCCGCCTGCTGGCAGGCCGCCGCGCTCGGGTAGAACGTCATGTTCTCCGGCTTGGGCGGAACGACCGGGCAGCTGGGTCGGCAGTAGATGCGGGTGGTCAGGACGGCCGTGAAGAACCAGCCGTCGAAGCGCGCGTCCTTGGACTGGACCGCGCGCACGCAACGCTCCGTGTCGGTGTGCATCCCGTTCTGCATACGTCCAGCATCCGATACGGGGCGGACCGGGGCTGGCGGGAATCCGACATCAACCTTGTGTGGCCTGGTCAGGCACGGATCACCGTACTCCCGGCGCAGGCGTCAGGGGCGCGGACGGGATATGCGTTTGTGGTGTGACCTCCGGCTTTGTAGCGTCGGCTTCCGTGACGCCTCCTCCCCCGTCTGCGCACCCCGCAGACTCCCTCCCGGCCCTGCTCGACGCGGCCCGGAGCGACTACGAAGCCCTTCTCGCGAAGGGGCTCAAGCTCGACCTGACCCGCGGCAAGCCCTCCGCCCGCCAGCTCGACCTGTCCGCCGCGCTGCTCTCGCTGCCCGGCGACCGCCACACCTCCGCCGACGGCACGGACTGCCGCAACTACGGTGGCGCGGACGGGCTGTTGGAGCTCCGGGAGATCTTCTCCGGGTTCCTCCAGGTCCCGGCCGACCAGCTGCTCGCCGTGGGCAACTCCAGCCTGGAGCTGATGCACGACTGCCTCGTGCACGCGCTGCTCGGCACGCTGCCCGGGGCCGCGCGGCGCTGGGCGGACGAGGAGCGGGTCGCGTTCCTGTGCCCGGTGCCCGGCTACGACCGGCACTTCGCGCTGTGCGAGCGGTTCGGCATCGAGATGATCCCCGTGCCGATGACCGCCGAGGGTCCCGACATGGACGTGGTGGAGCGGCTGGTCGCCGATGACCCCGCCGTCAAGGGCATCTGGTGCGTGCCCAAGTACAGCAATCCGGACGGGACTTGCTACAGCGACGACGTCGTACGGCGACTCGCCGCCATGCCTGCCGCCGCGCCGGACTTCCGGGTCTTCTGGGACAACGCGTACGCCGTGCACCACCTCACCGACGAGGAGGTGGAGATCGCGGACATGCTCGCCTCCTGTGCCGCGAGCGGGCATCCCGACCGGGTCTTCGTCTTCGGGTCCACCTCGAAGATCACGCTGGCCGGTGCGGGCGTGGCGTTCTTCGGCTCGTCCCCGGCCAACGTGGCCTGGCTGCGCGGCTGCAGCGCCAAGCGGTCCATCGGCCCGGACAAGGTCAACCAGCTGCGGCACGCGATGTTCCTGCGCGACGCCGACGGGGTGCGCGATCACATGCGCGGGCACCGTGAGCTGCTGCGGCCGAAGTTCGACACCGTGCTGCGCATCCTCGCCGAGCGGCTGGGCGACACCGGGCTCGCATCCTGGTCGACGCCCCGGGGCGGCTACTTCATCACCCTCGACGTGCCCGACGGGTGCGCCCGCGAGGTGGTGCGCCGCGCGGCGGACGCCGGTCTCGCCCTGACTCCGGCGGGCGCCACGCATCCGTACCGTGACGACCCCAGGGACCGGACGATCCGTATCGCCCCTCCTTCCCGGACCTCTCCGAGATCGAGGAGATCATCGAGGGGGTGGCCACCTGCGTACGGCTGGTGGGGTACGAGAAGAGCTACGAAAAGCTTGCGTCCGAGGGGAGTTGACCCGGTTCGCGCACCGCACACCTGACGCTCTCCAGGTGTGCGGTACCTCACGCCCCGGTTACAAATCGCTCAACCTCTGGTTGCGAAGCGGTGCGCAGTCCACGATGGGCACATGACCCTGGCCGAGCGAGCCATGCAGCGACTGGAAGGCTGGCGCGACCTCAGCGCGGTCCCGGCCAGCTGTGGCACGGGGCGGGCGCTGCGGTCCGCCCACAGCGAGATCGTGCATTTCCACTCCGACCACGATGTGGACCTGCATCTCACCGTCGGGGCCATCCTCCGGTTCCATCACGATCTCAGTGAGTCGACCGCGATCCGGATCATCCCGGGCTCCCGCTGGGTGACGGTCCACCTGGACTGCGAGACGGACGTCGACCTGCTGCTGAGCCTCGTCAGCGTCGCCCTCAAGGCACACGCGGGCGGGCCCCCTTCCGGGAGCCCGCCCATGACCGGCTGCAACTTCCACCGGGTGACACTCGTACCGCGCGACGGCGACTAGAAGATCGCCGCTGTGTCGTCCTCGCCCTCCTCAAGGAGGTTGGCGGCGGCGCCGACGATGCGGGGATCGGGGCTGCCGACGACCTCCTCGTCCTTGTCGGCGTAGTCGAAGCGGGCCAGCACGCTGCGCATGGCCTCGACCCGGGCCCGCTTCTTGTCGTTGCTCTTCACCACGGTCCAGGGCGCGTGCTCCGTGTCGGTCTCCCGGAACATGGCGACCTTGGCGGCGGTGTAGTCGTCCCAGCGGTCCAGGGACTCCAGGTCCATCGCGCTGAGCTTCCACTGCCGTACGGGATCCACCTGGCGGATCGTGAAACGGGTGCGCTGTTCACCCTGTGAGACGGAGAACCAGAACTTGATCAGGTCGATGCCGTCGTCCGCCAGCATCCGCTCGAACAGCGGGGCCTGGCGCATGAAACGGCGGTACTCGTCGTCCGAGCAGAACCCCATCACGCGCTCCACGCCCGCCCGGTTGTACCAGGACCGGTCGAACAGCACGATCTCGCCCGCGGTCGGCAGATGCTGGACGTAGCGCTGGAAGTACCACTGGCCGCTCTCGCGCTCACTCGGCTTCTCCAGGGCGACCACGCGGGCGCCACGCGGGTTCAGGTGCTCGGTGAACCGTTTGATCGTGCCGCCCTTGCCGGCCGCGTCGCGCCCCTCGCAGACGATGACGAGCCGGCGTCCGGTCTCCTTGACCCAGCGTTGCAGCTTCAGCAGTTCTATCTGCTGGAGCCGCTTGTGCCAGTCGTACTCCTTGCGCTCCATGCGCTGTTCGTACGGGTAGTTCTCCCGCCAGGTGTCCACCGTGCTGCCGTCGGGCCGTACCAGCACCGGGTCGTCGGCGTCGGTGTAGTCGACCCGCAGCCCGGTCAGCAGTTCGGTCATACCGGCCTCCTCTCAAGGGGGTTCAGTGGCTCAGAGGTGATCGGTGGTGATCCGCCGTACTCAGTGGAACTGCGGCACGATCAGATAAATGCCATATGCCACGACAGCCGCACAGGCGAGAAAGCACAACCCCGCCTGCGTCAGACCGAGGGCGTGCGTGCCGCCGTCCACCTCGCGGGCGGCCTCGACCCGGGCGAGGCCCAGGATGCCCAGCGCGAAGACGACGACCACACCGACGGTCACGCCGACACTCACCGCGAAGACCTCGCCGAGGGCGTTCCAGTCCACACTCATAGCTCAACTCCCTTGGTTCAGGCGGCCGTACGGACGTCCGAGGACGCCTCGCTGCGGATGGTGACCTCGTGGGTCTCGTTCACGTTGTCCGCGTGCACGGGGTTGCGACGCGAGGCGATCACGATGAACAGGGCCACGGCGGCGGCGATCAGGGCGATCAGCGCCGTACCGAGGTTGCCGCCGTGCTTGACGACGGTCGCGGACAGACCGCCGACCGCGGCGGCGGCCGGGAGGGTGACCAGCCAGGCGATGACCATGCGGCCGGCCGTACCCCAGCGCACCTCGGCCAGGCGTCGGCCGAGACCCGCGCCCAGGATGCCGCCGGAGCAGACCTGGGTGGTGGACAGCGCGAAGCCCAGGTGGGCGGAGGTCAGGATGACGGTCGTGGAGGCGGCCTCGGCCGCGAAGCCCTGCGGGGACTGGATGTCGGTGAGGCCCTTGCCCATCGTGCGGATGATGCGCCAGCCGCCGATGTAGGTGCCCAGGCCGATCGCGAGTCCCGCCGCGGTGATGACCCACACCGGCGGACCGGCGTCGTGGCCGAGCGCGCCCACGGAGATCAGGGTCAGGGTGATGACGCCCATCGTCTTCTGGGCGTCGTTCGTGCCGTGCGCGAGGGAGACCAGGGAGGCCGAGGCGATCTGGCCGAGCCGGAAGCCCTTGGTGACCGAGTCCTTGCGGGCCCGGGCGGTGATCTTGTAGGCGAGGTAGGTGGCGAGGAGAGCGGCGATTCCGGCCACGAGCGGGGAGGCCACCGCGGGGATCAGGATCTTCTCCACGACCTTGTCGAAGTGGACGCCGTTGGAGCCCGCGCCGACCCAGACGGCGCCGATCAGGCCACCGAACAGAGCGTGCGAGGAACTGGACGGCAGCCCCAGCAACCAGGTCAGGAGATTCCAGAGGATCGCCCCGACGAGCCCCGCGAAGATCATCCCTGGCGTGACCAGGGTGTCGTCGACGATGCCGCCGGAGATCGTCTTGGCGACTTCCGTGGACAGGAAGGCGCCGACGAGGTTGAGGGCCCCACTGATCAGGACCGCCGTTTTGGGCTTCAGCGCCCCGGTGGCGATGGACGTCGCCATCGCGTTGGCGGTGTCGTGGAATCCGTTGGTGAAGTCGAAGGCCAAGGCCGTGACGATGACGACCGCCACGAGGAACGTGATGTGGTCCATCGTTCGATGGAAGCAATCGAAGGCGTACATTCGGCCAACCGGAGGCCAAATCGAGGCATGGCCCGTGCAACGCAGATGTGCACACGGCTCCCTCCGCCCGACCTTCGCACCTTCCTCCACTTCATGCGCACACTTCCTGCTTTTTATGGCATGGCCCGGTCAAATCTGCGAAGCTTCCCCCGCGATCACGCAACAGCTACGCGCGTTCCCGCGGCCGCCCGCCGGCACACCCAGTCCGGTCGGGCGGCCACCGAGCAGGCCGGTATCCCGGCCGCCGTATAAGGAGTTCCGTGTGAGATCGACCCCCCACAAGGCTCTCGCCGCCGGCGTCTTCGCCGTCGCCGCAGTGGCCGCGCTTTCGCTCCCCGTCACGCCGGCCGCCGCAGCGCCGGCGGCCGCTCCGCTCGCCGCCGCCTGCACCCCGGCGCAGGTGGTCTCGGGCGGCGACTTCGAGAGCGGCACCTCGTCCTGGACCCCGTCCTCGACGACCGTCATCACCAGCCGCACCGGCCAGTCCGCCCACGGCGGCTCCAGCTACGCATGGCTGGACGGCACCGGCGGCACGCACACCGACAGCCTGAGCCAGAGCGTCACGATCCCGTCCGGGTGCAGCAGCGCCACGCTCACCTTCTGGCTGCACATCGACACCGCCGAGACGACCTCGTCCACCGCGTACGACAAGCTCACGGCGAAGATCGGCAGCACGACGCTGGCGACGTACTCGAACCTGAACAAGGCCACCGGGTACGTCCAGAAGTCGTTCGACGTGTCGTCGTTCGCGGGCCAGACCGTGAGCCTCGCCTTCAGCGGCACCGAGGACTCCAGCCTCCAGACGAGCTTCGTCCTGGACGACATCGCGCTGAACACCTCGGGCGGCACGGCCCCGCCGGCCGACTCGACGCGCACACCGGCCGCCCCGGCGTACACCGTCAGCCTGAGCAGCAACACCGCCGGCACGGTCTGGACCGGCCACGAGAGCACGACCTTCACCAACGCCTCGGCCACCCCGCTCACCGAGGTGTACCTGCGGCTGTGGGACAACTACCACGGCACCTGCTCCGCGCCGCCGATCACGGTCACCAACGTCACCGGTGGCACCGCGGGCGCCCTCTCGGTCGCCTGCACGGCCCTCCAGATCGCGCTCCCGACCCCGCTCGCGCAGGGTCAATCGACCACGATCGGCTTCGACTTGGGGATCACCGTCCCGAGCGGCGCGGACCGGTTCGGCTACGACGGCGCGTTCAGCATGATCGGCAACGCGCTGCCGGTCCTCGCGATCAAGGACGGCTCGGGCTGGCACCTGGACCCGTACACGAACAACGGCGAGTCCTTCTACTCCCTGGCCGCCGACTTCAAGGTCACCCTGGACCACCCGACCACCCTGCTGGTCCCGGCCACGGGCACCTCGGTGGACACCGCCGGCTCCAGCGGCCGCACGATCACCACGGCCACCGCGTCCAAGGTCCGTGACTTCGCGTGGGCGGCGGGCCCGTTCAGCAAGATCTCGGGTACGTCGACGGCGGGCACCCCGATCAACATCTACTCGGTCTCGGGCATCAGCTCGTCCAACGCCCAGTCGATGCTCACCACCGCCAAGTCCGCAGTCGACGCCCACGCGGGCCGCTTCGGCGCCTACCCGTACGGCGAGTTGGACGCCGTCATCGACAACAACTTCTGGTTCGGCGGCATGGAGTACCCCGGCTTCGTCCTCGACCTCGTCAGCACCACGGCCCTCACCCATGAGATCGGCCACCAGTGGTTCTACGGCATCGTCGGCGACGACGAGTACAACAGCCCCTGGCTGGACGAGGCGTTCACCGACTACGCCACCGACCTCGCCCAGGGCCTGACCGGCACCAACTGCTGGAACAGCGTCTCCTGGGCCTCCTCGGCGGAGAACATCACCAACTCGATGGCCTACTGGGACGCCCACTCGTCCCGCTACTCCACCGTCGTCTACGGCTACGGCAAGTGCGCCCTGCACGACCTGCGCCGCACCCTCGGCGACACGGTGATGGCCAAACTCCTGAAGGACTACGCCACTTCGCACTGGTACGGCGTCTCGACCACGGCCGAGTTCAAGGCGGCCGCCCAGGCCGCGACGACGACGGACCTGACGTCGTTCTGGACGACGCACCGGATCGTCGGCTGATCTTCGGCTGACGGAAGGGGAGTTGGCGGTGCGGTCGGGGATCGCGCCGCCAACTCCCTTTGTGGTCAGGCCCGTCGCGTAGGCGCCGCCGCAGTCGGCGGTACAACGCCCCCGCCGCCCTCCGTGCGCCAGGCGTCGGCGAGTTCGGCGGGGAAGCGCCGGCCGCTGCGGGTGAGGACGACGCCGGGGGCGAGTTCGACCTCGTCGCCGGGGCGGAAGGACCGGTCGGTCCCCGGTGCCAGGGTCTCCCACGGGCCGGGCACGCCCTTGCGGCCTGCCCCGCGCATCCGTGTCCCGTAGGTGCTGACGTCACGGACCAGGACCGTCCCGCCGCGCGCGGAGACCGCCACGTGCCGTCGGCTGACCTGCGCGGCGACCTCCGGCGACAGCAGACTGTGCAGGGCGATGCCCGCCGGTCCCGGCAGCCGTCCGACGTGCGCCTCGGAACCCTCGTCGAGGGTGTAACGGGCCACGCGGGTACGGTCGATGACGACCTTGAGCTGGGCCGCGGCGGGCCTCGGGCCCTCGTCGGTCAGCGGAGTGCCGTGCAACTCGCAGGTGGGGACGCCGCGCCGCATCCGGGGCAGCAGGACGCGGTCGCCCCTGTGGATGTCGTAGAGCGTGCAACGCGGTTCCGGGCAGCGCCAGTTGCGCATGATGACCTGGGTCAGCGGGGTGCGGGCCGGACCGAGCAGGCCCTGCTTCTTGAGGGCCGCGAGTTCCATGCGGTAGGAGATCTCGGCCTCCGTGCGCACTCCCATGTCCATGGGGACGACAGCGACCGAGCCGTCGGGGCGGGGTTCCGGTCTGAGGAACTGCCAGGTGTTCCCCTGGATCCAGGGGTGTTCGACGCGATGGTCGACGTACTGGTCGCCCGTGACGACCCGGGTACCGGTCATCCGGGCCAGGTCCAGGATGCGTTCGTCGGCGTCGTCGACCTCCTCGACCAGCCCGTCCGCGACCCAACGGCGCAGCCTGCGCACCTCGGCCGGATCGCCGAACTCCCGGTGCCCGCCCAGCAGACTGGTGTCGGCGACCAGGTACACGGAGACGTCGGGGTCCCCGGTGAGTTCCATCAACGCCCGCAGCACGAGCCCGAGTCGGCGCAGCGAGCGCGGTCCCCTGGGGCCGATGGAGGTCTGGCGTACGACGTTGGAGAGTTCCAGCAGATAGTCGGCGGCCTCCGCCGAAGGGGTCAGATGATGTTCCATGCGCACGCCTCACAGTCCGACGGGACCTGCCAACTCCCTTGATTCTCCTCGCTCTTCGCCCATTTCCCTTGATCCCCTCGGACACTTCCCGATGACCGGCTCGCGCCGCTACGATCACACGCCTGGCGAGGGGGGCCGAACATCGTGAACAACGCTGGAAACGCTGACCACTTGAGACCTCTGGGCCCAGACGACCCACGGGACGTGGCCGGTTACCGGCTGCTCGCCCGCATCGGCGAGGGCGGCATGGGTTCCGTCTACCTCTCCCGCACGCGCGGCAACCAGCCGGTCGCCCTGAAGGTGATCCGCCGGGAGTACGCCGAGGACGAGGAGTTCCGCCGCCGCTTCGAGCAGGAGGCGGCCGCCGCCCGCCGCGTGCAGGGCTATCACATCGTCCCGGTCGTCGACCACGACACCACCGGGCCGCAGCCCTGGCTCGCCACCGTCTACGTCCCCGGCCTCGCCCTGGACCGGGTCCTCGCCCTGCACGGGACGCTCCCGCTGCCCACGGTGCTCCAGTTGACCGGCTGCGCGGCGGAGGCGCTGCACGCCGTGCACAAAGCCGGCGTGATCCACCGGGACATGAAGCCGGGCAACATCCTCATCGGCTCCGACGGCCCCTGGATCATCGACTTCGGCATCGCGCGGGCCGCCGACGCCACTCAACTCACCCGCAGCGGCGGGCTGATCGGCACCCCGCAGTTCATGTCGCCGGAGCACGCGAACGGGCAGGAACAGACCCCGGCCGCCGACATCTTCTCCCTCGGCCTGATCGCCGCCGTGGCCGCGACCGGCCGCCACCCGTACGGCGACTCCGGGGCCATCACGCTGGCCACGAAGATCGCCAACACCGAGTTCCGCCCGCCGGACCTCACGTCGTATCCCGAACCGCTGCGCACGGTTCTCGAACGCACCCTGGCAGCCGATCCTGCCGCCAGGCCCTCACCCTCCGAACTGGCCGCCCTGTGCGAGGAGTTGGCCGAGCGGTCACTGCGGGACTTCAGCGACTGGCTGCCGGCGCCCGTCGCGGCGGACATCGCCCGTCAGGAGCAACTCTCGGGCGAGCAGGGCGAGTTGGAGCGTGGGTTGGGGATGGCGGGCGCTGCCGCGGGAGCGGGTGCCGGAGCAGGTACCCCTGCCGGAGCCGGCGCCGCCGCGGCGGATGCGGGCGAGTCCGCGAGCGCTACTACCGTGCCTCCCGCCGGCGCGGCGGGCGCGACAACCGTGCCACCTGGTGCCGGAGCCCACAGCGCCGGTCCGTATGGTGCCGTGGCACCCGACTCCCACGCGCCCGGCGGGTACACGCCCACCCACGCGTCAGGCCCCGGCGAGCCGACTCAGCACGCCCCGACGCGCCAACCGCACCCGTCCTCCGGCCCCGCGCCCTCGTTCCCGCCGGAGACACCGCCCTTGGCCACCGCACCGGCCCGCAAGCGGACCCCGCTGGTCGTCGGCGCCGCCGCGCTGGCCGTGGTGGTCGTAGCGGCGGCGGCCTGGGTCCTCACCCGCGACGACGACAAGGACAAGGACACCGCCGCGAAAGGACGTGGCAGACAGACCGCCTCGTCGCCCGCCACCGCCACCACGTCACCCAGCACGAGCGCGACGCCGAGCGGCTACACCGCGGTCTTCAAGGCCAAACCCCTCACCCTGCGCGCCCAGTTCACGACGGGCCGCAGCTCCTACACCAACGTGGATCTGGACTCGCCGCAGATCGACACCCACGCCTCCAGCTCGACGACCGGAGCCGAGTTGCAGTACGCGGAGTGGGGCACCGCCCACACGCTGAACCTCGTGACGACCACGGGAAAGAGCGCGGGTCCCACCCCTGAGCAGTGCGCCGAGGGCGCGGCGGCGAACGCGCTGCCCTCTCAACTCGCCGATGCCGACCAGGGCAAGGAGCTGACCAAGGGCACGCTGCTGTGCACCGTGACGGACGAGAAGAACCTGGCGATGCTCGAGATCAAGGATGTCGTCGTCCAGAAGGACGCGTCCGGCGTCAGCGCCCGCGACTACGTCACCGAGCTGACTCTCTGGAAGACGGCCTGACCATCGGGCTGGAAGTCGGCTTGCCCTTCGGGCCGGGCAGCGGTTCACCGGGCTCGCGGTCGTCGTCTTCCGCTCGATTACCCTTCCGCCATGACCAGCAACGGAAGCCGCCCGCGCGATCACTCGGTGCAGTCCGTCGACCGGGCGGTGTCGATCCTGCAGGTGCTGGCCACGCGGGGACCCAGCGGCGTGACCGAGATCGCCGAGGAGCTGGGTGTCCACAAATCGACCGTGTTCCGGCTGCTGGCGACGCTGGAGTCACGGGGTCTGGTCGAGCAGGACACCGAGCGCGGGCGCTACCGCATCGGGTACACGATGGTCGAACTCGCGGCCGGGGCGAGCACGGTGAGCGATCTGTCCCTGCTGAGCCGTCCCGTCTGCCAGGAACTGGCCGCGGCCGTGGGCGACACCGTGAACGTGGCGATCCACGACGGGCACGACGTGATCAGCATCGACCAGGCGATCGGCGCGGCGGCGATCACGAGCATCGACTGGGTCGGCAGGCGCACCCCGATGCACGCCACCGGGGCGGGCAAACTCTTCATGGCGCACATGTCCCCCGACCGGGTCGCGGAGATCCTCGCGCGCGGGGTGGAGAAGTACACCCCGCACACCATCGTCGACCCGGCGCCCCTCGCGGCCGCGCTGGAGACGATCCGCGCGCGGGGCTACGCCACCACCAGCGAGGAACACGAGATCGGGCTGGCCGTGATCGCCGCCCCGGTCCGCGCGCTGGACGGCGAGGTCATCGCGGCCGTGACCCTGTCGGGGCCGACCTACCGGATCAACGAGGACACCGTTCCCGGTCTGGCGGAACAGGTGCTGGCGGCCGCCGCGAAGATCTCCTGGCGCCGGGGGTACGTGAAACGCGGATGAGCGCTGCGCGCACGGCGAGTTAACACGGCGGGCTCTTGACGCGTGGGGATACCCAGCTCCACCATTTGTTTCGTATCGCGGAGCTGTTTCGCATAGCGAAACGCCCCGCTCGGAGCTTCCCTGAGGAGCTGCTGTGCCCTCACCCACCGCCGGTCCCTCACCCGCCGCCGTGCCCGCACGCGTCCTGGATCCCCTGCTCCAGCCCTTCCGGCTCAAGCACCTCACCCTGCGCAACCGGGTGGTCAGCACCTCCCACGAACCGGCGTTCGGCGAGGACGGCCTGCCCAAGGACCGCTACCGGGCCTACCACATGGAGAAGGCGCGGGGCGGCGTCGGCCTCACGATGATCGGCGGCTCGGCGGTGGTCTCGCCCGACAGCCCGCCGGCGTTCGGCAATCTGCTGCTGTACCGCGACGACATCGTGCCGTGGCTGCGCCGGCTCACCGACGACGTGCACGAGGCCGGGGCCGCGGTGATGTGCCAGGTCACCCATCTCGGGCGCCGTACAAGCAACTTCACCGGCGACTGGCTCCCGGTGGTGTCGGCCTCGGCGCTGCGCGAACCCGCACACCGCGCCTTCCCGAAGGCCGCCGAGTCCTGGGACCTGGACCGGATCGTCACCGACTACGCGGCCGCGGCGGTCCGTTGCAAGGAGGGCGGCCTCGACGGCATCGAACTCGAGGCGTACGGCCACCTGTTGGACAGTTTCCTGTCCCCCGCGACCAACCACCGCGACGACGAGTGGGGCGGCGGCCTGGCCAACCGCCTGGCGTTCCCGCGCCGGGTGATCCGTGCCGTCCGCGAGGCCGTCGGCCCGGACTTCGTCGTCGGCATCCGGATGTCGCTCGACGAGGCACGCCCCGGCGGCCTCACTCGTGAGGAGGCACTCACCGCCGCCGAGCAATACACCGCCGACGGCGTCGACTTCCTCAGCGTCATCCACGGCTCCATCGAGAGCGACGCGTCCCTGGCGAAGGCCATCCCGTCCATCGGCACCCCCCTCGGGCCGTACCTGGACTTCACCGGCGAGATAAAACGCCGCCTCTCCGTCCCGATGATGCACGCGGCCCGCATAGCCGACGTCGCCACCGCGCGGCACGCCCTGCGCGAAGGACTGCTCGACCTGGTCGGCATGACCCGCGCGCAGATCGCCGATCCGCACCTGGTCGCCAAGGTGACGGCCGGCTAGGAGGACCGCATCCGGCCCTGCGTCGGGGCGAGTTACTGCCTCGACGCGATCTACGACTCCGGCGACACCAAGTGCATCCACAACCCGGCGGTCGGCCGCGAACTCCACGTACCGCACCTCATCACCGCCACAATCGGCCGCCGCAGAAGGGCAGTTGTGGTCGGCGGAGGCCCGGCGGGCCTGGAAGCGGCGCGCGTGCTCGGCGAACGCGGCCACGACGTCGTCCTGTTCGAGGCGGCCGACCGGCCCGGCGGGCAGATCAGGCTCGCCGCGTCCAACCCGCGCCGGGCCGACCTGATCCAGATCGTCGACTGGCGCCTAGCCGAGTGCAAACACCTCGGCGTCGACCTGCGCCTGGGCACATACGCCGAGGCCGAGGACATCCTCGCGGAACGCCCCGACCTGGTGATCGTCGCGACCGGCGGCCTCCCCAACCGCAGCTTCCTCACCTCAGGCCAGGACCTGGTCTCCGACACCTGGGACGTGATGACGGGCTCACTGCGCCGACCGCGCGGCGAGATCCTGGTCTACGACGACCACGGCGGCTACCCGGCGATGGACGCCGTGGAGGTCCTCAGCGCGCTGCCCGGCGTCCGGATCGAGTACGTCACCCCGGAACGCACCCTCGCGCCCGACGTCGGCAGCATGAACTCCCCTGCGTATCTAAGGGCGTTCACGGAACACGATGTCACCACCACGCTCGCCCGGCGGCTGCGCTCCGTACGCCGGACCGGGGACGGGCGGCTCACCGCGACCCTCTACAGCGAGTACACCGAGACGGAGACCGAGCGGACCGTGGACCACGTGATCGTGGAGCACGGAACCCTCCCGAACGACGAGCTGTACGTCGGACTCCTCCCCGGCTCGACCAACCTCGGCGAGGTCGACCACCGCGCCCTGCTGGCGTACGAGGAGCAGTCGGTGGTCCGCAACGAGGCGGGCGACTACCAGCTGTTCCGCATCGGCGACGCCGTGGCCGCCCGCACCGTGCACGCCGCGGTCTACGACGCGCTGCGGCTGTGTCTGCCGGTCTGAGCGTCACCCCGTCCGCACGTCAACTCCCCCGTCGTACCGGAGAGATGAGATGAAGCAAGCGACCCCCGACGTCGGCGACCTCGTCGCCCGACGCCCCGCCGGTCAGAGCCTCGAAGCACCGTTCTACGTGAGCGAGGAGTTCTTCGACCTCGACATCGAGGCCGTCTTCGCCCGGAGTTGGCTGTTCGTGGCCGCGGAGGCGGAGCTCCCCGAGCCCGGCGACTATGTGACGGTCGACATCGGGTCGTACTCGGTCATCGTCGTGCGCGACGACGACGAGGACGTACGCGCCTTCCACAACGTCTGCCGCCACCGCGGCGCGCGCATCCTCAACGAGGAGCGCGGCTCGGTGGGCAACATCGTGTGCGGGTACCACCGTTGGACGTACGGCGTGGACGGCAGGCTGCTGCACGCCGAGTCCCAGGCGCCCGGCTTCGACCCCTCGTGCTTCGGGCTGCGTACCGTGCACGCGCGCACAGTGGCCGGGCTCGTCTTCATCTGCCTGGCCGACGAACCGCCCACCGACTTCGACGAGGTCGCCGCCCGCATCGAGCCGTACCTCGCACCCCACAACCTGGCGAAAGCCAAGGTCGCCACGCAGATCGACCTGGTCGAGAACGGCAACTGGAAGCTGACCATGGAGAACAACCGGGAGTGCTACCACTGCGTGGGCCACCCCGAGCTCCAGGCCTGCTACTTCCCCATCTACGGCTACCAGGAGAAGGACATCCCGCCCGCGCTGCGCCCCGCCTACGAGCGCTTCCTCGTGGCCGACGCGGCTGCCCGCGAGACCTACGACTCGCTGGGCCTGCCGTACGCCGAGATCGAAGAACTGGACACCCGGGCCACCGGTTTCCGCATCCAGCGCGAACCCCTCGACCTCGCCGGGGAGTCGTACACCCCGGACGGCACGGCCGCGTGCACACGGCTGCTGGCGGACTTCCCCACGGCCCGCCTGGGCCGGCTGTCCATGCACATCCAGCCCAACTCCTGGTTCCACTTCATGGCCGACCACGCGATCACGTTCTCCACGATCCCGCTCGGCCCTGACCGCACCCTCGTCCGCACCACCTGGCTCGTGCACGCCGACGCCGTGGAGGGGATCGACTACGACCTCGACACGATGACGAAGGTGTGGCAGGCCACGAACGACCAGGACGCGGTGCTGGTGGCCCGCGCCCACCGGGGCATCAGCAGCCCGGCCTATCTGCCGGGCCCGTACGGCCCGACGGAGGAGCAGGTCGAGGCGTTCGTCAACTGGTACGTGACCCGGCTCAAGGCACACCTGGAGCGCCGGCCATGAGCGAGACCGAAGAGCTGCTGGTCTGCCGTCAGGTGCACCCGCTCACCCACGACGTCACCACGTTCGTCTTCGAGTACGCCGAGCCCCGGCTGTTCCGGCACGACCCGGGTCAGTTCCTGACGCTGACCCTCGACATCGACGGCCGCCCGGTCCAGCGCTGCTACACGATCTCCTCGTCGCCCACCCGCCCGTTCCTGCTCTCGATCACGGTGAAGCGCATACCGGGCGGGCTGGTGTCGAACTGGCTGCACGACCATCTGCGCCCCGGAGACACCGTGTTGGCGCACGGACCGCTCGGCGAGTTCAGCACGGCCCGGCATCCGGCGCCCAAGTACCTGTTCCTGTCCGGGGGCGTCGGGGTGACGCCGTCGATGTCGATGACCAGGACGCTGTACGACCTGGCCGACCCCGCCGACGTGGTGTTCGTGCACAGCGCGCGGACCCCGGCGGACATCGTCTTCCGCCATGAACTCGACCTCATCGCCGCCACCGCGCCCAACATCCGGGTGGTCCACATCTGCGAGGAGGACCGCCCGTACGCACCCTGGGGCGGATACCGCGGCCGCCTGACGATCGAGACGCTCCGCCAAGTCGCGCCGGACTTCCAGGAGCGGGAGGTCTTCACCTGCGGTCCCGCCCCCTACATGGCCGCCGTACGGCAGATGCTGGCGGACGCGGGCCTCGACATGGACCGCTACCACGAGGAGAGCTTCACCTTCGAGACACCGGCCGCGCAGGCCGAGGCCTCGCCGACCAGCGCTGCGGATACCGGTTTCAAGGTCGAGTTCACCCGCAGCGGGCGCACCCTCGACTGCGACCCCGACACCTCGCTCCTCGCCGCCGCGTCCCGAGCCGGCCTCAGCCTGCCGGCCTCGTGCGCCCAGGGCATGTGCGGCACCTGCAAGGCGACCCTGCTCTCCGGCTCCGTCGACATGCAGCACAACGGAGGCATCCGGCCCGCGAGATCACCCAGAACAAGATCCTGCTGTGCTGCTCGAAGCCGCTGGAGGACGTCGTGATCGACGCGTGAGGACCATCCCAACTACCCAGGTTTCTTGGGCAAGTTGGGCGGACGGCGACGACCGTTGGTCAGCCGACCTGCCGATCGAACGCCTCGTACGCCGCCTCGTCGAACAGCACGAACGTGACCTCCTCGACCGACGTCTCCGCCTCCCGAACCGTCTCTACGGCGATCCGCGCCGCGTCGTCCATCGGCCAGCCGAAGATCCCGGCGGACACGGCGGGGAACGCGACCGTACGGGCGCCGAGTTCGTCGGCGACGCGCAGCGACTCCCGGTAGCAGGAGGCGAGTTGGGCCGAGCGGTCCTCCTCGCGGGAGTACACCGGCCCCACCGTGTGGATCACCCACCGCGCGTCCAGTTCACCGGCCGTCGTCGCGACCGCCTTGCCCGTGGCGAGCCCCTTGCCGTAGTGCGAGGCGCGGAGCTTGCGGCAGTCCGCCAGGATCGCGGGGCCGCCCCGCCGGTGGATCGCGCCGTCGACTCCCCCGCCGCCCAGGAGTGAGGAGTTGGCCGCGTTGACGATCGCGTCGGCGCTCTGGCGGGTGATGTCGCCCCGGACGAGGGTGATGGTGACGGCGGTCATGACTGCCTCAGTCTGCGCCAGACGGCCTTCGCCGCGTTGTGTCCCGACATGCCGTGCACTCCGGGGCCGGGCGGGGTCGCCGAGGAGCAGATGAAGACGGCCGGGTGCGGGGTGCCGTAGGGAGAGAGGGAGAGCTTCGGGCGGAGCAGGATCTGGAGTCCGGAGACCGCGCCGGTGCCGATGTCGCCGCCCACGTAGTTGGCGTTGCGGGCGGCGAGTTCGGGTGGGCCCGCGGTCGCGCGGGCGAGGACGCGGTCGCGGAACCCCGGGGCGAAGCGCTCCAGTTGGCGTTCGAGGGCGTCCGTGAGGTCGCCGGTCCAGCCGCTCGGGACGTGGCCGTAGGCCCAGAAGACCTGCTTGCCGGCCGGGGCGCGGGTGGGGTCGACGATGCTGGGCTGCACGGTGATCATGAACGGCTTGTCGGGGGCGCGGTTCTCGCGGGACGCGGCGCGCAGGGCGGTGCCGATCTCCGTGCTGTCGGCGCCGATCTGGACCGTGCCGGCGGTGCGCGCCTCCTTGGCGGTCCAGGGCACCGGGCCGTCCAGGGCGTAGTCGACCTTGAACACCCCTGCGCCGTAACGGTAGTTGGCGTAGTAGTCGCCGAAGCCCGCGATCTTCGCCAGCGCGGTGGGCGAGGTGTCGAAGACGTAGGCGCGGGCCGGGGGGAGGTCGTCGAGGCGCTTGACCTCGTAGTCGGTGTGGATCTCGCCGCCGAGGTCCTTGAGGTAGGCGGCCAGGGCGTCCGAAATCGACTGGGAGCCGCCGCGGGCCACCGGCCAGCCACGCGCGTGTGCCGCCAGCGCGAAGACCAGGCCGACCGCGCCGGTGGCGAAGCCGCTGAGGGGAGCCATGACATGGCCGACCAGTCCGGCGAACAGGGTCTTGGCACGCTCGTCCCGGAAGCGGCTGGTCAGCCAGGTCGACGGGGGCAGGCCTGCCAGGCCGAAGCGGGCGAGGGTGACCGGGTCGCGCGGCAGCGCGGTGCGCGGCAGGGACATGAAGTCGCGGACCAGGGTGTCCCACTTGGGGAGGAAGGGCTCGACCAGCCTGCGGTACGCGCCCGCGTCACGCGGTCCGAACGACGCGGCCGTCTCCGCGACCGACCGCGACAGCACGGCCGCGCTGCCGTCGGTGAAGGGGTGCGCCATGGGCAGCTCGGGGTGCAGCCACTCCAGGCCGTAGCGCTCCAGCGGCAGGGCGCGGAACGCCGGGGAGTTGATGCCGAGCGGGTGTGCCGCCGAGCAGGGGTCGTGCCGGAAGCCGGGGAGGGTCAGTTCCTCGGTGCGGGCGCCTCCGCCCACGGTGTCCCGGGCCTCGAACACGGCCACGGAGAAGCCGCGCCGGGCCAGCTCCACGGCGGCCGTCAGTCCGTTCGGCCCCGCACCCACCACGACCGCATCGAGCATCGACGGCACCTTGGGACCCCTTCGTCAGCCGGTGGCAACTCGAGGTCAGGATATGCCGCGGGACTGACAACACCGGGGCCAGCCCGTCCAGTGTGCGGAACCCGTGACCCTACGACGCCCTCAGCAGCTCCATCACGCGCCGCGCGGTCGCCGCGTCACGGGCCGCCGTGAACGGCAGCGCGTTGCCACCGGTGATGCGGAACGGCTCGCCCGTGAGCGTGAGGTGGGCGCCGCCCGCCTCCTCGACGAGGAGCAGGCCCGCCGCGTGGTCCCAGGCGGCCTCCCAGGAGAACGCGACGGCGTCCAACTCGCCCCGGGCGAGGGCGAGATACTCAAGGCCGGCCGAGCCGCACGGGCGCGTGTGCACACCGTCCGCCCACAGGCCGAGCAGGGCGCGCTTCTGGGCGTCCGTCGTGTAGTCCGGGTGGGAGGTGGCCACTTCCAGGTCCCGGGCGGGTTCCGGGGCACCGGAGCGCAGCTTGACGCCGTCGAGGAAGGCACCGCCGCCCCTGACGGCCGTGGCCATCTGGTCGCGGGCGGCCGCGTAGGTCCAGGAGGCCAGCAGCTCCCCGTGCCGGGCGAGCGCGACCAGGGTGCAGAAGCCGGTCTCGCCGCGCACGAACTGCCGTGTCCCGTCGACCGGGTCGACGATCCAGACCGGGGCGTCGCCCTGTATCGCCTCGTACGTCTCCGGGTCGGCGTGCACCGCTTCCTCGCCGACGACCACGGAGCCGGGGAGGAGGGAGCCGAGCACCTTCGTCAGATACCGCTCGGCGTTGCGGTCCGCGTCCGTGACCAGGTCGTGCGGGCCGCTCTTCTGGTCGACCTCGTGCGCCGCGAGCTGCCGGAAGCGGGGCATGATCTCGGTGGCCGCCGCCTGGCGGATGGCCTCTTCGACGTCGGTGGTGTGCTGTACGAGAAACTCGTCGATGGTTTCGGTGTCTTCGATCATGCCTCCATGAGAGCACGCGTCACTGACAATCCCCACCCGCCCGGTGCACACCGGGTGGAATCACCATGAACACCCGGAGCCGGAGATCACCGGGAGCAGCCGTCCCGCGGCGGAGGGTCAGCGCCCCACGGCATACCCCTGCATGCCTCGCGGATTCGCCGCCGCCGACAGGATCCCGGCCTCCGGGTCCCGGGCGACCGCGCACAGCCGCCCCTCGGACCACGCGTCGCCGACGGTCACGTCATGTCCGCGTCGCCGCAGCTCCTCCACCACGGCCTCGTCCATGCGGGCCTCGACGGTGACGCTCCCGGGCCGCATGCCGCGCGGGTAGAAGGAGCCGGGGAAGCTGTCGTTGTGCCAGTTCGGGGCGTCGATCGCGCCCTGGAGGTCGAGTCCGCCGCGTGCCTTCGCGCGCGTGGCGACCGCCAGGAAGAAGTGCAGCTGCCACTGGTCCTGCTGGTCCCCGCCGGGCGTGCCGAACGCCAGGACCGGCACGCCGTCGCGCAGCGCGATCGACGGGGTGAGCGTGGTGCGCGGACGGCGGCCCGGGGCAAGGGAGTTGGGCAGGCCGGGCTCCAGCCAGGCCATCTGGAGCCGGGTCCCGAGGGGGAACCCCAGCTCGGGCACCACCGGGTTGGACTGCAGCCAGCCGCCGCTGGGCGTCGCCGCGATCATGTTGCCCCACCGGTCGACGACATCGAGATGGCAGGTGTCGCCCCGGGTACCGCCGTCGGCGCTCACCCGCGCGACGGTCGGCTCCCCCGCCCCCAACGGATCGAAGCCGGACTCCTTGGGCGCCACCACGCGCGCGTGCCCGCACAGCCGCGGAGCGCGCCCGCCAGGACTCCCGGGCCGCAGCTCGTACGACGCCTTCTCGCCGATCAACTCCCGCCGCGCCGCGTTGTACTCCGCCGACAGCAGCTCACCCAGCGGTACGGCGTCCTCGCCCGCGTCCCCGTACCAGGCCTCCCGGTCGGCCATCGCGAGCTTGCAGCCCTCGATGAGGAGATGGACGTAGTCGGCGGACTCGTAGGCGGGCAACTCGGCCGGGAGCAGCGCGAGTTGCTGGAGGAAGGCCGGGCCCTGGCTCCAGGGGCCAGCCTTGCAGAGCGTCCAGCCGTTCCAGTCGTAGGTCGCCGGGGCCTCGTAGGACGCGGACCAGGAGGCCAGGTCGGCGGCCGTGAGGGTGCCGGTGTGGCGCTCGCCGCTGGTGTCCATGGTGGGGCGTCCGGCCTGCCGTACGAGGGCGTCGGCGATGAACCCGGACCGCCACACCTCCCGTGCCGCCTCGATCTGGGCCTCTCGGTCCCCCGCCCCGGCGACATCGGCGAGGAGTCGCTTCCAGGTGGCGGCGAGGGCGGGGTTGCGGAACAGCTCGCCGGGCCGGGGTGCCTTCCCCTCGGGCAGGTACACGTCCGCCGACGTGGTCCACTCCGTCTCGAACAGTTCCCGTACTGCCTCGACGGTCGCCCCGACGTTCTCCACGCACGCGTGGCCGTCCTCGGCGTACCCGATGGCGTACTTCAGGACGTCGGCCAGGGACTTCGTGCCGTAGTCCCTGAGGAGGAGCATCCAGGCGTCGAAGGCGCCGGGGACGGCCGCCGCGAGGGGTCCCGTACCGGGTACGAGATCCAGACCGAGTCCCCTGTAGTGCTCGATCGTCGCTCCGGCCGGGGCGACACCCTGGCCGCACAGCACCCGCACCTCCCCGCCCGCCGGGGCGAGGAGGATGGGCACCTCACCGGCGGGTCCGTTGAGGTGCGGTTCCACGACGTGCAGCACGAACGCCCCGGCGACGGCGGCGTCGTACGCGTTGCCGCCGCCCTCCAGGACGGCCATCGCCGACTGCGAGGCCAGCCAGTGGGTGGTGGACACCATGCCGAAGGTGCCACTCAGAGTGGGACGAGTCGTGAATTGCATATCTGACCTCGGTGTTTGTATGTGTTGGTCGGCTACCCCGACCCCGAAATCGGCCGTGGGGGGAATCTGGGGAGAATGAGCGCGAGGCCATCTCCTCCAGGTAGACCCGTTACTCTCTCGTTCTTGGACAGGCTGTTGAGGCCCGAAACTGCTGCGCTCGCGGAGTCCACGTGCGCAGCGGACCGGCGCCAACCCGTCTCACCAGGCCAAATGGGTCCTCTTGGTCGGCATCAAAATCTTCTGTTGCACGCGGGCCCGACCCGCGAGGTCCTGGCCGCCCCGCAGCACGCGTACACCCGTCAACTCCAGGCCAACACACCGAGCTTGACGACCGCCCGGCCCCGCACCGCGGAAGGTCCGCGCACCAGGAGGCTCGCGTAGGCGTGCACGCCGACGATCCCGGCCTCGCGCATCACGCGCAACCGGATGAAACAGTCGTACAGGCACCTCACGTACCGGCTCAGCAGGACCTCGACGCTGTTGCCGGCCCGCTGCGCGACCTCTGCCGGGTCCGCGCACAGCCACGTGGACAGCGCCGAGTGCCGCAGATCGTACGGCCGCTTCGCGAGCGGGGTGCCAGTGAGTGGCGGAGACAGGGCAAGCAGGAGCGGTTCCAGGCCCGCCGCCGCCACCGGCTCCGATAGCGTGAGCTACAGGACGCGGCGTGGTCAGGACGGATCTGTCGGCGTCTCTGTGTCGGGCGGTCGGTGTCGTGTTGGTGCCGTCAGGTGCCGCTTGGCGGCCTGCTTGGCCGTCCAGCGCCGCCGCAGCCAGTCGCCGGCCTCCCCAACGGCGACAAGGAAAGCCGACGAGGCGGTGCACTGCGCGATGGAGGCGGGCTGGTCGAGCGCCTTGCCCAGGAGCCAGAGCACGAGGGCGATCAGCAGCCACCAACAGGCAAGTGACCAGGTGAGGCGCCACAAGCGCGGCCCGCCGGTCACGGGGTGACGTTCCTGGCTCGGATTGGGGCCGGGGCAATGCACATGCAGCCCACTGCGGCCACGACACCTGCGGCGGTGGTAGCGACCAGAATGATCGCCGGCGGGGCCTGGATGGGTATTCGGCCGCCGACCAGAGCCAGGCCGGCTGGGAGCAGGACGAGGGAGAGGACGACGAGGCCGATCCAGTGCCTGGTCATGGGTGCGAGGACTCCTGTGGTGTGCGGGGCAGGTCAGTTCAGGCGAGTGGCAGGACGCGATGCACTCCACACTCCGGATCGCCGACAAGCCATGAAACGGCCTGTAAGTAGCATTGCGCCCTCTACGGCGTGCAGAGGCCGGCCTCCCGCCGGTGCCGACGTCGGCCGCGAAATTCCCTGAGCGACAGGAGGACGACTGCGAGGTTCAAGGGGAAGGCAACTGCGTTCGCCACATCCGGGATGCCGAAGGCGCGCAGAAGGCTTGCTCCGGCTGCGAGCAGAAAGAGTGCAAGCGGCAAGAACCTGCGCCACGTGGGAATTTCGCGCATCCGGGCGACAGTGACGGAGCACCACAGAGTGAGGCAGAAGAAGGCGATTCCGAAAGCAGCGACGGCGGGAAGCATGCGAGACATCTCCACGAGGGCAGCCGGGACCGGTGCAGGGAACGAACTGGCCCGCGGCTTTACGGATGAGGGGCAACGAGGTGGTGCTCCGCGACGGCTGTCGCGGAGCACCACCCTAGGCTCTGCACGTCAGGTCGAGGTCAGCCCTTCGTGTAGACGATGCGGTAGCTGGACACGTAGCGCCACGAGGTTCTTGTCCAGCTCCAGGCTCCGGTCCGTGTCCACTTGATTCCGCTCCATGCGATGCGGTGCGTGGTGCGGTCGCGGTAGGAGTACTGGTAGCGCGTTTCGTGGGTCGCCAGGATCTTCTGCCTGCCCCAGCCGTACCAGGCCACGACCTTGCATGTGAAGACGTACTGCTTGCGGTAGCGGTACTGCCGCTTCCACGCGCTGATGGGCACCGGCCCGTAGTCGCCGCTCAGGACGTCCATGTACCAGTGCCAGTTGACGTTCTGCCAACTGCTGTAGCTCCAGTGGGTGGTGCGCAGGACCGTGGTGAAGCTGCGTCCGGTCCAGGCGTGCTTGGGTACACGGCAGGTCGCGCAACCGGTGACGTCGTCGTTGTTGACGGGGTCGGCGCACGCGTAGTCGTAGGCGTTGCAGCTTCCGCCGGGCAGTGGGTCGGCCGACAGGAAGCGACCGGTGGTCGGGTTGTACAGGCGGACGCCCATCAGTGTGAGGCCGGTGAGGGTTTCCGTGGACCGGTGCATGCCGCCGTGCCAGCCGTAGCGGATCGCGCCGGCGGTGTTCGTGCGGTTGCCGAACTCGTCGGCGCTGAGCACGGTGGGGGCCTGTCCAGCCGTGGTGGGCAGTTGCATCACCACGTCACCGTGCAGGTTGACCAGTTGCAGAACGGTCGAGCCGGACTTGGCGGTGGTAGCCACCAGTTGCCCGTCAAATCCGTTGACGTTGCGGGTGAGCGCTGCGGTGGCGGTGTCCTCCACGGTCCAGCGCGGGGTGTCCGCGTCGGAGTTGTAGTGGTTGACCTTGGACTGGGTCTGCGCCCAGCTGCCGGAGGAGTTGGATTCCACGGTCCAGCCGCGGAATCGCAGCTGGGAGTCGAGGGTCCAGGTCTGCCGCTGGGTGTCCGCGGTCTGCTGGCGCACCAGGTCGTTGGTGTAGTACGCCAGTGTGGTGCCGGGAGCCGCGATGGTGCGGCCGAAGGCGTCGTAGGTGTAGCCGGAGTCCACCAGTCGGTCGGCGCTGTCGTAGGTGTGGCTGGTGGTCGTCGCGCCGGTGGTGGTGCAGGCCAGGCCGGGTTCGGCGGCGGCTGTGGCCAGTGTCTTGCGGTTGGCGTTCTTGTCGAGGGTGTAGCTGCGGGTGACGCAGACACTGTCGACGGTGTCGTCCTCCGCCCGTACGAGCCGGCCGGCCTTGTCGTACCGGTAGGTCTGGCCGGAGGTCTGGCCCAGCGAGCCGGTATAAGAGGAACGCTGGCCGTGGACGGTGGGGATGAGGGTCTCGGAGAAGAGCACCTCGCCATCACTGTCGCGGGTGTACGTCCGCTGCATCGCCATGCCGGCGGGGTTGGTGGTCTGGCTCATGGTGTAGCCACCCGGCAGCTTCTGGCTGCTCACCTGTCCGTCGGCGTCATAGCGGACGCTGAAGGTACCCGCGACGGAGTCCGTGATCGATGTGGGCAGGCCGCGAGGGTCGGTGGCGGCGTCGTACGAGTAGCTCGTGCTGGAGGGCACGTTGTCGCTGACGAGGACCGCATGGCCTTCGGCGTTGTACTGGCTGGTGGTCACCCCTCCGTCCGCGTCGGTGTAGGAGATGAGGCGGCCGAGCTTGTCGTACGCCTTCTTGATGGTTCCGCCGCCGGTGGAGGTCACCTCGGCCACCTTGCCGCTGGCCGAGTCGTAGGTGGTGGTGACCGCGGGAATGGCGGTGCCGGCGCCTCCGGTGATCGTCACCGTCGACGTGCGGCCCGCGTCGTCGTATGCGGTGGTCGTCACCCTGGTGGTGCTGCCCGCGGTCTCCGTGAGTTTGGAGGTCTCCTCCCACCGGTCGTACTCGGCGGTCGTGGTCACCAGCTGGGTCGGGTTGGATCCCCCTCCGGTGATCGCCGCGGCGGGCCGGGTACGGCACACCTCGTCGGCCCACTCGGGCCTGCCACCGCAGACACCGGTGCCGTCGCCGGTGTAGTAGTCCGTGATCAGCGTGCCGGCGTCGGATCCGGTGGAAGCGGGCCGGCTGCGCGTGATCTGACGGCCCGCGGTGTCGTAGGTGGCCTTCTCGGTGATGGCCAGGCCGCCCGGATCCTGGATGGTGGTGGTGGGCTCGCCCACAATCCAGTCGTACACGGTCTGGGTCACTCGGGCATCAGCCATGAGCGCCGGCCAGTTACGCGGCTGGCCGCCCTCGGTACGCTTGGTGATCTTGTCCGAGATGGTGGCCGTGCCGTCTGTCGGACGGCCGTCGTCGTACTCGCTCACGGTGCGGTGACGCACGATCGCCTGGTCGCCTGTGGCCAGCACAGTGGTGGTGCCGTCCTTCAGCTCGGCGTCCAGGACGACTCGGTGCAGCGGGCCGAGGGTCTCCACTTCTCGGGAGCCGTCGGCGTTGTAGGTGCCGCGGTTGGACAGGAGCTCGGCGCGCTCCGCCACCGGCAGACCCGCGATACCGAGGTCGGCCAACTGGGCCTTGTCGGCGTCGGTGGTGCCCATCGCCAGAGCTCGGTTGGCGGCGGACAGCTCCCGGACCGCGTTGCCGAACTGGTCGTACTCGGTGGTGGTGACGTTCTTGGCCGCGTCCAGGGTGTTGACCTCACGTCCTGAGGCGTTGAGGTAGTGCACCAGAGCCCGACCGTAGTCACCCGCCGCAAGGGAAGCGCCGCTGTGCGAGGCCGGGACCGACCCCGTCGGGAAGACCGCTGCGGCGTCCGAGGGAGCGTCGAGCTGCCCCCAGGCCGCCACGTCGCCGGTGCCCATGGCCTGGGGGGCCTTGGTGCCGGTGAGCGGTACGCCATACACGACCGACGTCTGGGCCGTGCCGCCGTCCAGTTCGCCGGCAGAGCCAGCCTTGAGCGTAGGACGGGATGCCTTGAGCAGCATGCCGTCACCGGACACGGGATCGGTGCCGACCTTGCCATAGGTGAACGTCCAGGCCAGCTGGCCCGGCGGAGTGAACTGGGTGACGCGGCCCGCTGAATCGTAGGCGTACGTCGTCTTCAGAGCCGGGGAGACTCTGGGGTCCCATGTCTCCCGCAGGCGTCCGGCGTCGTCGTAGGCGTACTTCGCCACGCTCGTCGCGGTGGATGCGGTAGCGCCAGGGGTGGTCGCCCACGCCCGGATCTCGGACACCTGGTCCTTCACGTTCCCGAAGGCCGTGGCGGTGGCGGTGGTCGAGGTCGCGTAGACGAATTCCAGGACGCGGCATCCGCGGGTCGCCGGATCGGCCTCGCAGGCCCCGACAGTCACCGCGCTGGTGGCAGCGATCACGCGCTTGGGACGGGCCAGGACCTTGCCGTCGACGGTGACCGCCTCGGAGATCACTTCGGTCGTCGAGTTGGCCTGGCCGTCGACCAGAGACCGGGAGACCGTCCAGGCCGCGGCGGAGGAGTTGACCCGACTGAAGGTGGTGACATTGCCCTCGGTGTCCGAGAGGGTGAAGTCGCCGCTGGTGAATATGCCCTTCAGCGTGAGGTTCTCGGCGCCCGGCTCCGGGACCCAGCCGGTCTTGGCCGAGTTGGCGGAGAAGGCGAGAGTCTCCCCGTCGGCGGTGACGACGTCGAGCGAGGTCTCCGAGGTCTTGCGCAGCTCGGAGTAATCGGACTTGACGGCCTGCGCGGTGGTGCCGGCCACCCACTCCTTGCCGAAGACGGCCGCCTGTCCGTCCTGCGCCGCCCCGCCCTGCGGGGTGCGGGAGGACGCGCTGCGGGTCACCGTCATGTCGAGCACGGAGACGTCGGTGCCGGACAGGGTGTAGTCGCCGGTGAGGAGGTTCAGCGAACCCGGCCCGACCTCACTGGCGGCGGCTCCGTCAGCGTTGCGATCCACCACCACCGACAGCGGTTGCGTCGCACCGGAGGCTCCGCCGGGGCCGGTGAAGTCGGCTTTGATCTGGGTCGAGCCGTCCGGGTCGACGGTGTCCGTGGTGTTCCACACGAGCGCGGCGTTCCTGCCGCCCGTCATCGACACCGGCCACGCCGTGAGCGCGGTGCCACCCGACGTCACGTCACCAGCGGGGATCTTCGCCCACGCGTCGGCCTCGGAGCGGCGCCAGGAGAAGGACACGGCGTCGTACTTGCCCGCCTCGGCCTCGGCGACCAGGGGAAGGCGGCGCGCGGTGCGCTCACCGTCGGCCGGCTGGATGAAGCCTCCAGGGCCGGCGTGGAAGGTGTACTCGACCGGTTCGGACTTGTTGTCCGCCTTGTCGACGGACCGCACCTGCAGGGTCTGGGTGCCGTCCTTCGGTGGAACGATGGAGAGGGACTTGTTGGCGGTGGATCCGCCGGTGGCCACCTTGGTCCAGGTCACGCCGTCAAGTGACCACTCCAGCCAGTTGTGGTCCGCGGCGGGTGGTGTGACGGTGAACGTGCCTGCCTGTCCCGCGCCCTTGACCCACTGACCCGACGGATAGTCCGTCGACGTGATCGTGGTCGGGGCGGAGGGTGCTTTGGTGTCGACGGTGAACGTCTTCCACGCCGACCAGCCGACGTTGAAGTGCGTCCCGTCGTACGGCGAGGTGCGGAATTTGTACGCCTTGCCGTCGCTCAGTACGCCGGACGCGACCGTGACCTCGGCGGCCTGGCCGGAGGGAACCCACGGAGAGACGAGGTACTCGCCGACCTTGGTGTCGGTCGCCGCGTCCCGTACTTCGAAGGTGCCGTTGACCTTGTCGCCGTTGGCGTCCACGAAGGTGTCCCGCAGTGTCGGGGTCGTGGTGTCGACGACGTAGGCGCCGCTGTAGGAGAAGTAGGGCGGCCCCGCCTCCTGCTTCGTACCCGTGCGCGGCCGGTAGTTGTAGTTCACCACCAGCTTCGGGGGGTTGGAGGCCGCGTTGGCGGAGTTGACCCGCTTCCACTGTGCGAAGACCGACTCGCTGGTGGCCCGGATCCCCATATGGCCACGGGTGGCCTTCGCCGAGGCCCACTCCTGGACCAGGGCCGTCACGTCGGCGTTGATCCAGCCGTCGGGCTGGGAGGCGCAGCCGGCGTTGCCGCGGGTCTCGGTAGAAGTGGCCTTCTTCGCCGTCATCGTCGGGCGGTTGGTCCACCTGCTGGAGGTGGATGCGGCGCCGGAGGACCACACCTCCCACGGGTAGGGATTGCAGTCGGTGTTGCCCGAGTGGAAGTTCCACAGAGACAGCTTCGCGTCGAGTACCAGCGAGTCCTGGATGGGCGAGGTGTTCCAGGAGATGAAGGACTGCGCCGTGCGCGGCGTGCCGTCGGCGTTCGTGGTGCCGGGGTGGCCGAGGTCCAGTTCGGTGTCGGCCGACCAGTCGACAGTCTCGCCCTGCTGCACGTATGTGTCGAAGACGTTGGACAGCGACGACGTCGACGGGTCGATCGTGACCGGGTAGGTGGTGTCCGGATCGGCGAGGAACTTCGCGTCCGGGGTGACCACCAGATCGACGGACGAGCCCTTCTGTACGACCTTCAGGCCGACCTTGGCCCGGTTGATGTGTTCACCGGAGCGCTTGTCCACGGTGGCGTCCCACATCACCGGTGCCGGCATGACGGCCCGCTTCTTGTCCTTCTTGTCGGTGAAGAGCACGCTGCCGTCGGCCAGTTGCCTGGCCTTGAGGCCCTTGGCCTTCATCGGCAGCGTGTAGGAGTACTCGCCCTCGGCAGGGCGCTCCTTGACCTCGACGTACTGCTCGAAGCCGGTCCGCGTCGCCTCCACGACGACGTCCGCGCCAGGGACGGCGTCGACGTACTCGGCGCGCGTCCCGTCGAGGTTCGGTTTCGGCAACCCGCCTTTCCACTGCAGGGTGATCTGCTGGTCGCCGTCGCCGAGCGTCACCAGGTCGGTTGCCTTGGCCCCGCGCGCGGCCCTCAGGGACGCGGCAGGCGTTCCGGTCCTGCCGGCCAGGCGCAGCCCGTCCGGGTGCGCCTTCGGCTCCACGCCGCCTGAGGTCTCCGTCAGCTGGACATCGACGTCGGTCCACTTGCCGTCCCGCTGGAACCGGATCGGCCCTGCCGCCAGCTCAGTGGTCAGACTGCCGTCCTTGTCGGCCCAGGTCGTCGACGTCTCGGTGCGCTCGCTCAGGGCCTCCACACGGTGCCCGGAGAGCCGCGCGGCGACGCGGGCCGACGGTATGTCGTCCGCCTGTACGACGGTGGGCTTCTTCGGCTCGGCGGCCTTCGCCTCTTGGCGCTGAGCAGAGAAGTCAAGGGCAACGGCGTCGCCTGTATTGGCGACCAGGAGGGCGGATTCGGCGGCCAGCAGCATCGCGGCAGCCGCGGCGATCCGCGGCACGGTCCGTCTGCGGCGGTGGAATGCGAGTACGGAGCCCCGTATGCGGGGCACGGCAGGTGTCATCGAATGGCATCCCTTACGGATCAGGACATGGGGGCGTCCGATCCGACCACCTCTACGATCACAAAAATAGTGAGATCTTCACCAATCCTGTGCACAACCCTTCGCGGGCCTCAGGGGTCTGATCTTGATGGCGGGGTACGCCCGTCGTAGGGCACTCCCGGAAGGCCAACGGCTCACGGGACAAGGCGGGGGACGGTGTGTGGTGCGTCGTATGCGGATGACTCAGGCCACCGGAGTCGCGTCGCTGTCCCTGACGGTTCTGGTCACGGGCTCGCTCACCCTGCTGGCCGTGGACGTGCTCGCGCAGCCGCTCAGCAAGGGAACGCTGATCACCGGGCTCATCCTGATGATCCTGCTGCCCGCCGTCCTGCTCGGCCAGTACGCCCCTCCTCCGTACCGTCTCCGGTACCGGTGGCGGTGGGGGCTGCTCGGCCTCCAGACGCTGCTCACCTATCTGCCGGTCCTGGTCTTCGAGTACTCCTGGCTCAGCCTCCTCGGCTTCCTCACCGGCGCGGTGCTGCTGACGGTGCCGCGCCCGGCGTCAGTCGTCATCGCGACACTGGTAGCGGCGAGCGGCCCCCTACTCGTGAACAGCAGTCTGGTGACCACGCAAAGCAGCGGAATGAGCGTGCTGGTGTCCACGGTCGTCACCGGCAGCAGCGTCTACGCAGTGGTCCACCTCGCCCTGCTCGCCGCGCGCCTCCAAGCCTCGCACAGCCAGACAGCCCGGCTCGCCGAGCATCGGGAGCGGGCCCGCATCACGCAGGACCTGCACGACCTGCTGGGCTCGTCACTCGTATCCATCGCCGTCCAGAGCGAGAGAGCCCTGACCCACACCCCGAGCGCCACACCAGGTCACCAGGCCCTGGGCGAGATCGCGGCACTGGCACGACGTACCCACCAGGAGATGCGAGGCATCACCAGGCATCGAGTCGCCGCTCACCTGCACACCGAAATCGCACATGCCCAAAGCCTCTTGTCCCGCGCGGGGATCGCCACGCGGACCACACTCCCGCCCCGGCTGGATCTCGCCGGCCCCTTGGCCCATTGTCTGAGCGCCGTACTGCGCGAGGCCACCGGCAACGTGCTGCAGCACAGCCAGGCGTCTCGCTGCGAAATCGAGGTGATGACCCGCGCATCCCTCCTACGGCTGTCCATCGACAACGACGGCGTACCACCCGGCGCGGAAGACCTTGGACCAGGCAGTGGACTGACGAACCTGCGATACCGCGTCCTGGTGTTGGGCGGCACGCTCGACACACATTCCCGTGACGGCCACTTCGTCATCACCGCCGAGTTTCCGCTAGATCCACCCATGGTGCTCGGCGACCCGAATCGCATCCACGACGGTGCGCGCGCGTAGCTTTCCCACCGCGGCCGACAGACGGTTGCGAACCGTACCCACGCCCAGGAAAAGATCAGCAGCGATCGACCGCGTGTCCGCGCCGCCCGCGGCGAGTCTGAGCACTTCCGCCTCACGCGTCGTCAGAGGAGTCGCCGTCCCCGCCGCCTCGGCGAGTTCCGGTGGCCGGATCACACGGCCCCCGGCAGCGACCGTGCGCACTGCCTGAGCGAGCTCCTTGGAAGAGACCGTCTTCAGCAAGAACCCCGAGGCACCGGCATCGAAGGCACGCTGCACATGGGCGGCCCTGTCCATAGCAGTCAGCATCACAATTCGGCAGGCCGGGACGTGCTTGGGCAGTTCACGCGCCAAGGCCAGCCCATCCATGCCAGGCAGATCGATGTCCAGCACAGCCACGTCCGGTTCGGCAGGTCCCACCATGCCCAGGGTCTCGTATGAGTTGGCCGCGTACCCGACGACCTCGATGCCGAACTCGCCGTCGAGGAGAGCGACCAGGCCCTCTCGGACAACTTGCATGTCTTCCACAACGAGCACCCGGATCATGCAGTGAATCCTCCAGTCCGATTTCAGCCCGCGCACTGCTCCATCCCAGCAGGATCGGGCCGCCATTCTCTGCCGGGCCCCGGCAGGACAGGCGGGTTACACCGAAGATCCCGGTCGCCACCATGGCATGGTCACCCATGACGCCGGTGTCCAGGCAGTCGAAGTCGCTCACCCGGGCGGTCGTAAGAACTCAGGAGCCCTTCGATGCGCTGGTTGTTGATGGACGGCCAGTCCTAGAGACACTTTGCGTACCGGCTCAGAAGGACCTCGACGCTGTTGTCGGTCCGCTGGGCGACCTCGGCAGGGTCGGCGCCCGCGCCCAGCCAGGTGGACAGCGCCGAGTGCCGCAGGGGCTTCGCGCCAGACCCAGTGGTAGGCGCTCTGGCTCAGGATGCCGCCTCGTTCACCGAGGAACAGCCGTCCGTCGTCGGCCGTGCCGAACGCGGTCACGCTCTCGCGCCACAGCGCCACCAGACGCGGCAGAGCCCACCGTGAAACCGCCACCGTGCAGCCCATAGTCGCAGGCAGGCGGCACTGTGCCGGGCCCTTCCCAGCCGCTCGCCCTGGGGAGCGGCTGGGGAGTTTCTCGTCGCTCGGGGGAGGCTGTGGGGAGGGCCCCGCCCGCGGGGCCTCCATGCCGAAGGTGCCCTGGAGCGTGGGTCGGGTGGTGAACATACGGAAAATCCACAGAACGGCGGAATCCGGGGAACCTAGGCGTTCATGAACTGCCCCGGCTTCAGCACCCGGTTGCTGATCCGTACGTCGCCGATGGTCCCGTGGAAGACCTGGCTGACCGCGCCCGCCCACTGGTAACCGCCCAGCAGGAACGGCATGTCGAGGGTGGTCAGGCCGACGGCCGTGCTGGTCGGGTTGCGGCCCTCCTCGCAGCCGTTGACGTAGAGCTTGCTGACGCGGCCGTTGTTGGCGACGGCGACGTGCCACCACTCCTCCTGCTGGAGGAGGTGGCTCCAGGCGGTGGTGGCGCCGTTCTGGTTGAGCGGGTAGGCGTTCCACTGGAGTTCGATGGAACTGGACAGGCTGATGGTCAGGACGGGCTCGTCGGCGGTCGCCGAGGGGCCGTTCTTGCCCGCCTGAGCCGCCGTGCCCGCGCGGCTGAGCATCGAGGACCAGCCGTTGCGGCCGCCGTCCCAGTCGGCCGGGACCTTGAAGAAGACCTCGAAGGTGAAGCCGTGGGCGAAGGTCTCGCGGTTGAGCGGTGCGTGGTCGACGGTCTGGAGGTACGCGCCGCTGACCGGGTTGCCCTGGCCCGCGAACACCAGCCCCGCGTGGGCGGGTTGGTCCGGGTGGTGGTCGCCGGTCCAGGTGAGCGCGTGCGCGGGGGTGCCGGGGACGGTCTTCAGGACGAGGTCGTTGCCGTGGCCCGCCTGGTCCTTGACGACCGTGCCGGAGGCGACGTCGCTGCCCGCCGTACCGCCCTCGTCGAACCGCCAGTAGGCCAGCGTGCCCGGCAGCAGCATCCGCCGCGCGGGGCGGGACGTGCGCGGCGGGACCGGCGCGAACCCGGCGAAGCGCTTCTCGAAGTCGATCTCCATCGAGAAGTAGTCGACCTTCGAGGTGAGTTCGAGCTCCTTCGCCGCGAGGGCGTTCAACTCGCCCTGTTCCGCCAGCTCCCGGATCCACGGCGAGAAGGTCGCGACGTCGATCATGCCCCGGTCGAGGTCGAAGCGGTACGAGCGGATCATGCCCGCGCCGCCGTAGTAGCGGTCCTGGTAGTTGGTGATGTGCAGGTGGACGTCGTTCCCCGCGCTGTTCTTCAGCACCGTGCTGCCGGGCGGCCAGTAGTGGCCGTTGAGGGTGAGGAAGATCTGGTCGTTGTCCTTGATCAGGCCGTCCCACAACTGCTGCCCGTAGTCGGAGAGTTCGGCGACGCCGCCGTCGTCCGCGCCGACTATCTCGTGCGTGGTGACGATCACCGGGAGTGTCGGGTTCTCCGCGATGACCGCGTTGGCCCACGCGAAACCCTTCACCGACAGCCGCCAGTCGAGCGACAGCAGCATCCAACTCCGGCCGCCCGCGCGGAAGATGTGCGCGGTGTTGTAACCGTCGGGACTGGAGGAGTGGTAGCCGGGCGTCTTCTTCGCGCGTGCCGGGCTGAAGGTGTCCAAGTAGGGGGTACGGCCCCGCTGGTCGTCGGCGGAGACGTCGTGGTTGCCGGCCAGCACGCCGTACGAGGCGCCCGCGCGGTCCAGCATGTCGAACACCTTGGTGACCGCCGCGTACTCCCCGGCGAGGCCGTTCTGCGTCACGTCACCGAGGTGCGCGAGGAAGACGATGTTCTCGTCGTTGCCGCCCGCGCGGCCCGCCGGATCGAGGACGTAGCGGAACGACGCCTCCATCGGCACCGGGTGGATGCGGTCCTGGTCGAACATGTACTGCGTGTCCGGCATGACGACGACGGTGAACCGGGGGTTGTCCGGATCGGGGTCCCAACTCCCGCGCGGCGCCGGTGACATCGTTGTCCGACCGTACGGATCGCTGTCGCCCTTTTCCGCGTACGCGGGAGCCGCGCCCAGCAGCCCCGCGGCGGCCGTTCCCGCGCCGAGCGCACCGGCGCGGTGCAGGAACGAACGGCGGCTCGACGCGGCGACGCCGTCGCCGTCGAGGTCCGCGGTGCGGGGGCACTCACAGTCCGCCGTGTGCCGCTGGTGGTCGTCGAGGCCTCTGTCGCCCGTGGGAGAGCTGTCCATGTCCGCTCCAATGCCGAGTACAGGAACGGCGTCACGCTACGGACGGCCGCGGTACGGCGGGCTTGCGCGCCGGGTACCGGTGGCCGAACGCTCCCCCAACACCACCTGCCCCACTAGGACTTGCGTCTGCCTGCGGTGAGCAGATGGCCGCTGGTGCCGATCAGCGTGGGCTCGGACTCGATGTGGCGAGTGGCCGTCAGGACGGCCTCCCGGCGGTCCGGGTCGTCCAGCCAGTCCTCGATGCCGCCCATCATCAGCCAGGCGACGCCTTCGAGGCCGTACTGGCCCGCTACGGTGAGCGCCGCGTCCGCGAACTCCTCGGGTGCTTCGTGCGGTTGGGCGAAGTAGGCGGTCGTGAAGTGGCCGCCGTCCTCGGAGTCGTGGCGGCCCTCCGCCATCTCGCGGTCGATCCGCGTGCGGTGCGGTTCGATGAAGTACAGCTCCTGCCTGAGCATGTCGTGCAGCCCCGCGAACCGGTTGATCGTCGCCGCGACGACCAGACCGCCCGGCCGCACCACCCGGCGCGCCTCGCTCAACGCCCGTACGCGGTCAGCCCGTTCGGGCAGGTGGTAGAGCGGCCCGAGCAGCAACACCACGTCGTACGAGGCGTCTTGGGCGAACAGCGCCCTGGCGTCCCCGGCGCGGGCGGTGACCCCCGGCAGCCGGCCCGCCTGCTCCACGTGCAGCGGTACGGGGTCGACGAGATGGACCTCGTACCCGTCCCGCGCGAGCCACTCGGCGTGGACGCCGCTGCCCCCGCCGACGTCCAGCACCTGTGCGGGAGCCGTCGGCAGCAGGCGCCGCAGGACGTCCTGGGTGCGCCAGAACTCCAGCCGGTCGGAGCCCTGTCTGAGGCGGCCGTCCTCCTTGCCCTGGGCGTAGTAGGCGAGGATCTCCTCGCGGATGTGGACGGCTGGGTCTTGCGCTCGCGTCGTCTCGGTCACCGCCCCAGGGTGTGATCCGGCGTGTCCGGCGCGCAACGGGATTCCGGCGTGCGGGCCGTCACCAGCCCCGACTCGTAGGCGAACACGACGAGTTGGGCCCGGTCCCGGGCTCCGAGTTTGGTCATCGCCCGGCTGATGTGGGTCTTCGCCGTGAACGGGCTGATGACCATGTGGGCGGCGATCTCCTCGTTGGTGAGACCGCGCGCGGCCAGCGCGGTGACCTCGCGTTCGCGGCGGGTGAGGTGTTCCAGGCCGTGCGCGGTGGAACGGTCCGGAGGGCGGGAGACGAACTCGCCGATGAGGGTGCGGGTGACGGCCGGGGACAGGAGGGCCTCGCCACCGGCGACGATCCCGATCGCCTGGAGCAGGTCCGCCGGGTCGGTGTCCTTGAGGAGGAATCCGCTGGCGCCCGCGCGCAGCGCCTCGAAGACGTACTCGTCCAGGCCGTAGTTGGTGAGGATGACGACCCGGACCGCGGCGAGGGAGGGGTCGGCGGCGATACGGCGGGTGGCCTCGATGCCCGTCATCACCGGCATCTGTACGTCGATCAGCGCGACGTCGGGGAGCTGCGCGCGGACGAGGGCCACGCCCTGCTCGCCGTCGGCCGCCTCGCCGACCACCTCGATGCCGTCCTCGGCGTCGAGGAGGGCGCGGAAGCCCGCGCGCATCAGCGCCTGGTCGTCGACGACCGCGACCCGGATCATCCCGCCTCGCCCAGCGGCAGTTCGGCCCGGACCGAGAAACCGCCCTCCGCGCGCGGGGCGGTGTGCAGCGTGCCGCCCAACGCGGTGACGCGCTCGCGCATGCCGGTGAGACCGATGCCCGGCTTCGGCGGACAGTCGGGGTCGGCCGCTCCGTCGTCCTCGACCCGTATGGTCAAGTCGACGTCCCCGTAGTCCAGTTGGACGTTGATCTTCGCCGGTCCCGCGTGCCGGGCCGCGTTGGTGAGGGCCTCCTGGACGATGCGGTACACCGCGCGGTCGACCGTCGCGGCGAGGGGACGCTCCTCGCCGGTCACCGCGAGTTCGACGGCGAGGCCCGCAGCGCAGGCCCGCTCGACGAGCAGCGCGGGGGTGCCGGTGGGCTCCTCGGTGGTGCGCAGGATCTCCAGGGTGGCCCGCAGTTCGCGCATCGCCTCGCCGCCCGCCTCCTGGATGGCGAGCAGCGCGGGCGGCACCTCCTCGCCGCGCTTGCGGGCGAGGTGGACGGCAACGCCCGCCTGGAGCTTGACGATCGAGATGCTGTGGGTGAGGGAGTCGTGCAACTCCCGCGCTATCCGCAGGCGTTCCTCGCCCGCGCGCCGCAACGCGGCCTCCTCGCGGGTGCGTTCGGCCTCCAGGGCGCGCTGTTCGGTCTGGCGCAGATACGCCTGCCAGTTGCGGTCGGCGAGGCCGGTGACCACCGCGCACAGGAACCAGCCGGCCAGCAGCGCCGTCCGCTCCACCACCTGCTGGGTCGTCGGCCCGGTCGCGAAGTACGCCACCAGGAACACCCCACCGCCCACGGCCGCCGTACCGCGGTGTCCCGCGCGGGCCGCCGTGTGCATCGCGGCGAAGACGGGCAGACCGGCGACGGGCCCCGGGTGGGCGTGCAGGACGTAGGCCGCCTCCGCCGCCGCGGTCACCGCGAGGACCGCCCGCGGAGCCGTCTGGTAGAACGCCAGGGCCGCCGACGCGAGGGCCATCAGCGCGTAGTCGCCGGCTGTGGTGTCCGGGTCGAAGGCCGCGACGGCCACGACAAGGGCACCGATCACGACCGCGAGGGACGCGTCGGCGAGGCGCCTGCGTGGGGTCACATCGACCGGGAGCCCGCTCATGTCGGCACACTAGACCGCCGCGCCGACACGGGCGTCAGCCCTGTGGACAACTCCTGCACTACTCCCCCCGTAGTACTCCGCGCCGCCCCGGACCTCCCCGTCGTAGGCCCAACTGCCTTCGCCCGTACGACGACCCGGCCGGCCCCCGACGCGCACGCTGCTGCCATGCCCACACCCTTCCGGCACACCCGGCCCCCGTCGCCCAGGTCCGCCACCGGCCGCACCGCCGAGGTCCTCGACCAGATCGCCGTCGACTTCGGCATCGAACGGCCCCCGACCTTCGTGGTCCTGTCCTCCGCGCCCGAACTCCTCGCGCCAACCTGGGCGTTGATGCGGGAGTCGCTGATCGCGGGCCCCGGCAGCCGCACCGGCAAGGAGCTGGCCGCGCTCGGTGTCTCGCTCGCCAACAAGTGCCCGTTCTGCGCGGACGCGCACACCGTGCTGCTGCACGCCACCGGCGACCACGCCCTCGCCGAGCACCTGGCCCGGGGCGGCACCCCGGAGAACGAGGTCCACGCGCGCGTGCTCGACTGGGGCCGCCGGACACGCGTCCCGGGCGCGGCCCTGACGCCGTACCCGTTCCCGCGCGAACAGGCGCCCGCCTACCTGGGCACCGCCTTCGCCTTCCACTTCATCAACCGCGTCGTGTCGGCCCTGCTGACCGAACAGCTCCTCCCGGGCAACGCCCAGCGCTTCCGGGCGGTACGCAGCCTCGCGGGCCGCGCCGTCTCCCGCACCGTGCGCCGGACCGCCGTACCAGGGGCGGCGCTCCCCCTGCTCGACGCCCCGGGACCCGGCCCGGACTGGGCGGCCGGCACCCCCGTGGGCCCGCCCTACGACGCGCTGCGTACGGCCGCGCTCGCGGGCGCCGAGCTGCTCGACGCCGACGACCGGACGCTCGTACGGGAGACGCTGTGGGCCTGGGACGGTTCGCATCCGCCGGTCGTGCTGCGCGGCTTCCCGAACCGGCGGGAGCGGCCCGCGGCGCGCCTCGCGGTGCTGGCCGCGCTCGCGCCGTACCGGATCACGGAGGAGGACGTGGCCGCCTGGCGCGGGGCACTGCACACCGACGCGAGTCTGGTGCGGCTGATCGCCTACGGGGCGTTCGCGGCCGTCGAACGGATCGAGACGACGATGCGGGTGGCCGCCGCTCGCACCTGAGGGCCGGACATAAGAGGACACACAACGCGTCCACAGTCAGGCACTGTCACCGCACAGGCACGGAGCGAGTTCATACTTCCGCCTCACAGGCAGTCATGTGACACTGGCCGTCCCCGTCCGCAGTGCGGACCCGCTCCGCACCTGATCCCCCACGAGAAGTGCGACTTGCGTTCTCTTCCTCTGCCGCTCGCTCTCACCGCGCGTCTGTCGCCGGTCGTCGTGCTCGCCGCGATGGGCTGGGCCCTGACGTCCGGTCCGTTCGCCGCGACGACGACCGCCGACCACAAGTCGACGCCCGAGTCCGGCGCCTCGCCCGAGGCCTCGGCCCCGTCGGCGACGACCGCGGCCAAGGCGTACTCCACCTCCCCCGCCCCGTGCGGAAGTGTGGCGGTGGCGACGATCAAGTCGCTGGTGCCGGGCGCGAAGACGGCCGGCAAGGAGATCCCGTCGACGGACACGAAGGTGCGTCGCACCTGCTCGTGGAACGCGCTCAAGGGGTACGACTACCGCTGGCTCGACGTGTCGTACGAGATCACGGAATCGGACGCGGCGGCACAGAAGTCGTACACCGAGACGACCACGGAGAAGAGCGGCGGCGGCGCGGTTCCCGGACTCGGCGACCAGGCCTACTCCATCGTGAACCTCACCACGGAGGACAAGCAGCAGACGCGTGAGGGCACGGTCGTCGTCCGCGCGGGCAACGCGCTGGTGACCATCACGTACAACGGCAGCGACTTCGAGAACAAGAAGGCGCCGAGTACGGACGTCATCAACAAGGGTGCGATCAAGGCCGCCAAGGAGGCGGTGACCGCACTGGAGGGCGGCAGGGCCAGCTAGCCTCGACCGCCCCCCAAGTACAGAGGTTCTACGCCTCGACGGGCTCCGGCGCCGCTTCCGTCACCGGATCCGTCTGCTTCCCGGTCAGCAAAGTGAGCACTACGTAGAGCACCATCGACGTGCCCAGGCCCACGGCCCAGCTGTAGTCGGCGAGCGAGGACAGGGCCGGGATGGGCCGGCCGTCGATCAGCGGGTGGAAGTCGGCGCCGCCGACGGCGAGGACGCCACCCACCACGAAGGCGACGACGGCCCGCCAGTTCCAGCCGCCGTCGTACCAGTAGCGGCCGCCCTTGCGGTACAGGTCGGCGAGGTCGAGCTTGCCGCGGCGCAGGATCCAGTAGTCGGCGATGAGGATACCGGCGACCGTGCCGAGCAGACCGCCGACCAGACCGAGCCAGGTGAAGATGTAGCCCTGCGGGTCGGAGTACAGCTTCCACGGGAAGATCAGCACCGCGAGGACGCTGGTCACGAGGGCGCCGGTGCGGAAACTGATCTTCCGGGGCGCGATGTTGGAGAAGTCGAAGGCGGGCGAGACCAGGTTGGCCGCGATGTTCACGGACAGGGTCGCCACCAGCACGGTCACCAACTCGTACAGGAGGCCCACGACGTTGTCCGTCTTCGCCGCGAGCTGCACCGGGTCCCAGATCGCCGTGCCGTAGACCGCCTGCGAGCCGGAGGTGACCATCACCGACAGGAACGCGAACAGGGTCATGGTGGTCGGCAGGCCGAGCGCCTGGCCCCACGTCTGGGCCTTCTGGCTCTTGCCGTAGCGGGTGAAGTCCGGGATGTTCAGGGACAGCGTGGACCAGAAGCCGATCATGCCCATGAGCGAGGGCCAGAACAGCTTCCAGAAGCTGCCGCCCCAGCCCAGCTTCGAGGGCTGGTCGAAGAGCGGGCCGAAGCCGCCGGCCTTGTCGCTCATCCACCACAGCATCACGAACGCGCCGACGAGCACGAAGGGCGCCGCCCAGTTCTCGAAGCGGCGGATCGTCTCCATCCCCCGGTAAATGATGGCCACTTGGAGCACCCAGAACAGCGCGAACGACAGCCACATCGTCCAGGCGTACCCGCCGATGTGCGAGGCGTTCGCCCAACTGTCCCCGATCAGCTTGCCGGCGAGGAAGAAGATCGCCTCACCGCCGATCCAGGTCTGGATGCCGAACCACCCGCAGGCCACCAACGCCCGCACTACGGCAGGGAGGTTGGCGCCGCGCACCCCGAACGAGGCACGCGCGAAGACCGGGAAGGGGATGCCGTACTTCGGTCCCGCGTGCCCGGTGAGCAGCATCGGCACGAGCACGATCAGGTTGGCCAGGGCGATGGTGAACACCGCCTGCTTCCAGTCCATCCCGACGGCGATGAGACCCGAAGCGAGCGTCCAGGAAGCCGTGTTGTGGGCCATGCCGACCCACAGCGCGGAGAAGTTGTACGTGGTCCAGGTGCGCTTCTCGACGGGAACCGGCAGCAGATCGTCGTTGGCGTACGGACCGCTGGGCAGCGGAGACCCCGGGGAGAGCTCCACCCGCCCGTCGGCGAGGGTGACTTGAGCGGTCGGCGGTATGGCCGCGGGAGCGGTGTCGGTCATGGGCAGGCCAATCGATGAGGTGGGTCCGGAGAGGCCGTGCGGGGCTCCGGCCCCCCTCCCCCAGGACGGTGAGGGAGGGGGAGAACTGGAGTGGGGGGACGGGGAGTTGAGCGGTACGTGGTGGCGTCAGCCGTTGACGGCCGGGATCACCTTCGACCCGTAGGCGTCGATCGTGGCTTCCTGCGCGTCGTGCATGTCGTAGACGGCGAACTGGTCGACGCCCAACTCCTTCAGGGCGTTGAGCTTCTCGATCTGCTTCTCGGCCGATCCGATGACGCAGAACCGGTCGACGATCTCGTCGGGCACGAAGGCGGTGTCGGGGTTGTCGGAGCGACCGTGGTGCGAGTAGTCGTACCCCTCACGGGCCTTGATGTAGTCCGTGAGTTCCTCGGGTACGGCGGCGGAGTGCTCGCCGTACTTGGAGACGAGGTCGGCGACGTGGTTGCCGACCATGCCGCCGAACCAGCGGCACTGGTCGCGGGCGTGGGCGAGTGCCTCGGGCGAGTCGTCCTCGGTGACGTAGGCCGGGGCGGCGACGCAGATCTTGACCTCGGACGGGTCACGCCCGGCCGCCACGGCCGCGTCCTTCACCGCCTTGACCATGTACTCGGTGAGGTAGAGGTCCGAGAGCTGGAGGATGAAGCCGTCGGCCTCCTCGCCGGTCATCTTCAGGGCCTTGGGGCCGTACGCGGCCATCCAGACCGGGAGTTGGGCATCTTCCTTCGCCCAGGGGAACTTGATGACCGTGCCGCCGAGGTCCGCCTCCTGGCCGGAGCCGAGCGCCCTGATGACCTTCATGGCCTCGCTGATCCGGGCCAGGGTGTTGGGAGTCCGGCCCGCCACCCGCATCGCGGAGTCGCCGCGGCCGATGCCGCAGACCGTGCGGTTGCCGAACATGTCGTTCAGGGTGGCGAAGGTGGAGGCGGTGACCTCCCAGGTGCGGGTGCCCGGGTTGGTGACCATCGGGCCGACCGTCAACTTCGTGGTGTTGGCCAGGATCTGACTGTAGATCACGAACGGCTCCTGCCACAGCACGGCGGAGTCGAAGGTCCAGCCGTACGTGAAGCCGTTGCGCTCGGCGCGCTTCATCAGGCTGATGACCCGCGAGGCCGGCGGGTCGGTCTGCAGGACGAGTCCGAAGTCCATGTGCGCCACTCCTAGTTGAGGTACTGACTGGTGGAGCGCGGGGTGTACACGCCGTGGCCCGCGTGCCCGGTGTACTCCCGCTCGGTGATGACGAGTTCGCCGCGCGAGAGGACGGTCTCGACGCGGCCGGTGAGGCGCTTGCCCTCGTAGGCCGAGTAGTCGACGTTCATGTGGTGCGTCTCGGCGGAGACGGTCTGCTCGGCGTGCGGGTCGTAGATGACGACGTCGGCGTCGGCGCCCGGGGCGATGGTGCCCTTCTTCGGGTAGAGGCCGAACATCCGCGCCGGGGAGGCGCAGGCGATCTCGATCCAGCGGCGGCGGCTGATGTGGCCGTCGACGACGCCCTGGTGGAGCAGGTCCATGCGGTTCTCGACGCCCGGCATGCCGTTCGGGATCTTCGAGAAGTCCCCGCGTCCCAGCTCCTTCTGGCCCACGAAGCAGAAGGGGCAGTGGTCGGTGGAGACCACCTGGAGGTCGTTGGTGCGCAGGCCCTGCCAGAGCTTGGCCTGGTGCTCCTTGGGACGGAGGGGCGTGCTGCACACGTACTTCGCGCCCTCGAAGTCCGGCTCGGCGAGGTTGTCCGTCGACAGGAACAGGTACTGCGGACAGGTCTCGCCGAAGACGGGCAGGCCCTCGTCGCGCGCCTTGGCCAGCTCGGCGACCGCCTCCATCGCGGAGACGTGCACGACGTAGAGCGGGGCGCCGGCGACCTGCGCGAGCTTGATCGCGCGGTGGGTGGCCTCGGCTTCGAGGAGGGCCTTGCGGACCTCGCCGTGGTAGCGGGGGTCCCGCTCGCCGCGGGCCAGCGCCTGCTCGACGAGGACGTCGATCGCGATGCCGTTCTCGGCGTGCATCATGATCAACCCGCCATTGTCGGCGGCGCGTTGCATGGCGCGGAGGATCTGGCCGTCGTCGCTGTAGAAGACGCCCGGGTAGGCCATGAACTGCTTGAAGGAGGTGACGCCCTCCTGCACCAGCAGGTCCATCTCCTTGAGGGTGTCCTCGTTGACGTCGGAGACGATCATGTGGAAGCCGTAGTCGATGGCGCAGTTGCCCTCGGCCTTGGCATGCCAGGCGTCGAGGCCCTCGCGGAGGGCTCCGCCGACGCTCTGGATCGCGAAGTCGACGATGGTCGTCGTACCGCCCCAGGCGGCGGCCCGGGTGCCGGTCTCGAAGGTGTCGGCCGCCTTCGTGCCGCCGAACGGCATCTCCATGTGGGTGTGGGCGTCGACACCGCCCGGGATGACGTACTTGCCGGTGGCGTCGATGACCCGGTCGGCGGTCCAGCCCTCGGCGATGGTGGTGCCGGAGGTGGCGAGGGCGGCGATTCGGCCGTCCTCGATCAGGACGTCGGCGTGGAGTTCGTCGGACGCGGTGATTACTAGGCCGCCGCGGATTACGGTACGGGTGCTCATCGATTGACTCCGCTGGGTTGTGGTCGAGTGCGGGTCGGTGGGGGCTGGTCGCGCAGTTCCCCGCGCCCCTAAAAGAAGGGGCGCTGGGGCCCTGCGTGTTTACGGTGCGGTCAACGGTCCGTACGCGTCCGGGCGGCGGTCGCGGTAGAACTGCCAGCGGTCGCGGACCTCGCGGAGTTTCGCCAAGTCCAGGTCGCGGACGACGAGTTCGGGCTCCTTGTCGCTGGCCACCTCGCCGACGAACTGGGCCTCCGGGTCCACGAAGTACGTCGTGCCGTAGAAGTCGTTGTCGCCCAACTCCTCTACGCCGACACGGTTGATGGCACCGACGAAGTACTCGTTGGCGGCAGCGGCGGCCGGCTGCTCCAGCTGCCACAGGTAGGCCGACAGGCCGCGCGAGGTCGCCGACGGGTTGAAGACGATCTCCGCGCCCGCGAGGCCCAGCGCACGCCAGCCCTCCGGGAAGTGCCGGTCGTAGCAGATGTAGACGCCGATCTTGCCGACCTTGGTGTCGAAGATGGGCCAGCCGCTGTTGCCCGGGCGGAAGTAGAACTTCTCCCAGAATCCGGGGACTTGGGGGATGTGGTGCTTGCGGTACTTGCCCAGGTAGGAGCCGTCCGCGTCGATCACGGCGGCCGTGTTGTAGAGGACGCCGGGCTGCTCCTCCTCGTACATCGGCAGGACCAGGACGATGCCGTGCTCCTTGGCGAGCGCCTGGAAGCGCTTGACGATCGGGCCGTCCGGGATCGCCTCGGCGTACTCGTAGAACGCCTTGTCCTGGACCTGGCAGAAGTACGGTCCGTAGAACAGCTCCTGGAAGCACAGGACTTGAGCACCCTGCGTGGCCGCGTCGCGGACCGCCTGCTCGTGTACCTGGATCATGGACTCCTTGTCGCCCGTCCAGGCTGTCTGGAAGAGAGCGGCACGAATCACTGTGCTCATCGGGACCTCCGGTCGCTAGGTGTGCGAGGAGCCTAAGAAGTCCGGATGTCGTCTTTGAGGTGCACGGTGTCACGTCTGCGGGCGCGCGGCGTTCCACGGTGTCACCCTGTCGTGGGCGCATGTTTCACCGCCGTTTTCCCAGGTAGTCCCATGTTTCACCCCTGTTGCGCGTCGTGCGCGAGGAGCGCGATGTGCACCGATGCCGCCTGCTCGAAGTCGTCGAGGTCCACTCCGAGCCGCCCCTCTATCGCCTCCAGCCGGCGGTACAGCGCGGGCCGTGAGACGTGGTGGAGCTGCGCGGTGCGCGACTTGTTGCGGCCGGTGGCCAGGTAGGTGCGCAGGACGGCGAGGAGGTCCTCGTCGGCCGCGCAGAGCAGGCCGTCCAACTCCCGTTCGGCGAAGGACTGCACCTGCGGGTCGTCCCTCAACAGCCGGATCAGGCCGCGCAGATGGACGTCCTTGAGGCGTACGACGGCGGGGAGTTCGAGGGCGTCGCTGGAGTCGGCCACGGCGTCGGCGACGTGCTGTGCCTCGCGCAGCCCTGCGGGCACGTCGTCCCAGACGGTGCGCTGCCCGGCGGCGGCCACCACCGCCTTCAACGCCCCCGACTCGGTGCGCAGCCGACTCGCGAAGTGCGCGGCGAGGGCGTCCGCGTCCTGGTCGCGGGGCAGGCTGAGGAGGACCGCGGTGACGCCTTCGGCCAGCTCGGCTACGAGGCCAGGGAGCCCCAACAGCCGTAGAACTCGGTCGAGTTGGGCTGTGTCACCATCCCGCACGACCATCGGGACGAAGGTGCGCCGGTTGACGGGGAGTCCGGCCGCGCGGGCGCGGGGCAGGAGTTGGCGGGCCGGTACGACGCCGCTCGCCAGGTCGGTCAGCAGGCTCTGCGCGGACTGTTCCTCCCAGGTGTGGGCGGAGCCGCCGAGCATGCGGTGCAGGACGAGAGCCTCGGCGGCACGGTCGGAGAGAAGGCGGCCGGTGGCGGTGTCGCCGCGGTAGCCGCAGAGCATGATCTGACCCCACCGCTCCCCTCGCCCGCCCAGCTCGGCGCGGATCCAGCCGTCACCCTCGCTGCCGCCCGCCTGCCGGGAGATGCGCTCCCAGTCGCGCAGCACGTCGTCCACCGCCGACCGCTCCCCCGCCGTGGCGAGGACGCGGTGCGCGAGGTTGGTGACGACGACCGGGCAGGCGCTGTGCGCGGCGACCTCGTCGAGCAGGCTCTGCAACGGGGCGCCGCCGGTGATGAGTCCGGTGAGCGCGGTCCGTACGGCCTCGGAGAGGCTCACGGCGGCGAACTTCCGCCGTACCAGCCGGGATTGGACCTCCTCCGTCAACTCGGCGAAGGGGAACGGCCGGTGGAGCACCACCATGGGCAGCCCGCACCGCTCGGCCGCGCGGCGCATGACGTCCGGCGGCGCGGGGAACGCCCGACCGAGCCCCAGCACCACGGCGGACGCCTCCGCGCGGTGCAGGGACTGGATGTACTCGGCCTGCGCGCCCTCGTCCCCGGCGAGGAGCACGCCGGTGGTGAGGACCATCTCGCCGCCGGTGAGCATCACGCCGACGTCGGCGGCCTCGGCGACATGCACCCACCGCACGGGCCGGTCGAGTTGGCTCGCACCGGCCACCACCTCGGGTTCCCCGGCGAGGACCCGTTCCAGGCCGAGGACCTGGCGCACCGACAGCGCGGGCTCCAGGGGGTCCAGGATGGTGGCCATAGCGATGTTCCCTTTTTTTGTTCGTACTGCTACTGCTACTGCTACTGCGTGCTCCTCAGCGCCCGTTCGAGGATCGTGGCGCCCTCCTCGGCCTCCGCGACGGTCAGGGACAGGGGCGGGGCGATGCGCAGGGCGCTGGTGTTGTGTCCGCCGCCCTTGCCGATCAACAGGCCGCCCTCACGGGCCGCTTCGAGTACGGCGGACGCCGCGTCCGGGTCGGCCTCGTCGGTGCCGGGTTTGACCAGTTCGATGCCGATCATCAGCCCGCGCCCGCGTACCTCCCGTACGCCGGGATGCTGGGCGGCGACGGCACGCAGCCGCTCGATGAGGAGGCCGCCGACGCGGCGGGCGTTGCCCTGGAGGTCGTGCTCCAGCAGATAGGTGAGGTTGGCGAGGCCGGCGGCCATGGTGATCTGGGTGCCGCCGAAGGTCGAAATGCTGTTGGAGTCAAGGCAGTTCATGATCTCGGCGCGGGCGACGACACCGCCGATGGACATGCCGTTGCCGATCCCCTTGGCGAAGGTGAGGATGTCCGGCGGACCGTTCTCCGCGTGTGCCTGCCAGCCCCAGAAGTGGTCGCCGGTGCGGCCCCAGCCGGTCTGCACCTCGTCGGCGATCCACAACACCCCGCGCTCGGCGAGGACTTCGCGGAAGGCGGCGTACAGGCCGTCGGGCGGGGAGGTGAACCCGCCGACGCCCTGGACGGGTTCGGCGATGAGAGCGGCGGGCGGCCGGACATGACCGAGCAGGTCCTTGAGGTCGTCCACGCAGGCCGCGATGAACTCGGCGTCGTTCAGGTCGGCGTAGGGACCGCGTGTCCGCACACCTCCGTGGACGTACAGCGTCTGGAGCGGGGACAGCGAGGTCGGGGACCAGCCCCGGTTGCCGGTGATGCCGACCGAGCTGAAGGAACGGCCGTGGTAGCTGTTGCGCATGGCCAGGATCTGGTTGCTCTTGCGGTACGACGTCGCCAGCATCAGGGCGGTGTCGTTGGCCTCGGTGCCCGAGGTGGTGAAGAAGACGCGGGCGTCCGGGATGCCGGACAACTGGGCGACACGCTCGGCGAGTTCGACCATCGGCCGGTTGAGGTAGAGCGTGGACGAGTGGATGATCCGCCCGGCCTGCTCGCTCACCGCCTTGGTGACCTCGGGGAGCGCGTGCGCGGTCATCGTGGTGAGGATGCCGCCGAAGAAGTCGAGGTACTTGTTGCCCTCGGCGTCCCAGACGTGCCGGCCCTCTCCGTGCGTGATCTCCAACGGGTCCTGGTAGTACAGGGCCAGCCAGTCGGGGAGTACGTCCCGGTGGCGTCCCAGCAGGTCCTTGGTCACGGCTGCACCAACCCTTCGTAGGCGTCGGGACGCCGGTCGCGGTAGAACGCCCACTGCTGGCGTACTTCCTCGATCAGCCCGAAGTCCAGGTCGCGGACGACGAGTTCCTCGTCCTTGTCGCTGGCGACCTCGCCGACGAACTGGCCTCGCGGGTTGACGAAGTACGACGTCCCGTAAAAGTCGTTGTCCCCGTACTCCTCCTGTCCCACACGGTTGATCGCGGCGATGAAGTACTCGTTGGCGACAGCGGCGGCCGGCTGCTCCAGCTGCCAGAGGTAGGCGGAGAGGCCGCGCGAGGTGGCGGACGGGTTGTAGACCAACTGTGCGCCGTTGAGTCCGAGTTGGCGCCAGCCCTCGGGGAAGTGCCGGTCGTAGCAGATATAGACACCCACCCTGCCGACGGCGGTGTCGAAGACGGGCCAGCCCGCGTTGCCCGGCTTGAAGTAGTACTTCTCCCAGAAGCCCTTGACCTGCGGGATGTGGTGTTTGCGGTACTTGCCGAGGAAGGTGCCGTCGGCGTCGATCACGGCCGCGGTGTTGTAGTAGAAGCCGTCCTGCTCGATCTCGAAGACCGGGACGACGATCACCATGCCGGTCTCGCGCGCGAGCTGTTGCATACGACGCACGGTCGGCCCGTCGGGCACCGGCTCGGCCCAGCTGTAGTGCTCGGGTTCCTGGACCTGACAGAAATAGGGGGCGTTGAACACCTCCTGGAACCCGATGATCTGCGCGCCCTGGCGGGCCGCCTCGCGGGCGTGTTCCTCGTGTTTCGCCACCATGGACTCGGTGTCGCCGGTCCAGGTGGCCTGGACCAGAGCGGCGCGTACGACGTTGGCCATGAGCTGCTCCTTCGACGGGACGCCAGAGCCTCTACGCCCGTAGACAAGGCCGTAGAGGGATGAACGTAAGCCTCCGGAGGAGCCTTGCCAAGACCATCGCCGTTAACCCGCGGAGTCGATCCTGTTTCACCCTCCGGTGGACGCCCCGCTGCGCCGGGTAGCCGGGTCCGGTGCCCCGTAAGGGGCGCGGGGAACTGCGCGCCCAGCCCCCACGCACCCGCAGCCGAAAACCCACGTACCCAACCGCTTACCCAGCGGAGCGCTCACGCGCTGAAGCCCGCTACCCGCAGCGCATGCACCAGATCCCAGTGACATGCGTCCGAGACACCCTTCGAGGCCTCCACCAGCAGCGGAACCAGCTGCTGCGGGTCGGCGGCAACACTACGGGCGGCTTCTTCGGGGGTGCGGACCCTGACGTACGCGTCGAGCAGCGCACGGATCTCCCGGCGGCGCCCCTCCGCGGCCAGCGCGAGCACGGCCTCGCCGATCTCCCCCGCGGGACGGGCCACGCCCTGCCGCAGGATCTGCTCGCCGTCCGCCGTACGCCCCGCCGCGACCAGCGCGTCCGCCGCGCCGACCAGCCGGTCGGCGGGCAGCGAGGCGGCCTCCCACAGCAGCGTCGCCCAGTCCGCGCCGAGCCCGGCGCGCTGCAGCTCGGCCGCGAGCAGCGGGAAGCGCGCGGCAGGCCAGTACGCGGCCTCCACGAGCAGCGCGTGCGCCTCGCCGCTCCGGCCCTCGCGCCGCAGCCCCACGAGCCGCCGCACGGCCTCCACGGTGCTCTGCCGCGCCTCCGCGTCCAACGGCTCCCGCGTCGGCTGCGCCCGCTCGACCGGCCGCGCGGCCCCTGCGAAACGGGCTCCGCGCGGGGTCCGGCGCGCGGCGGGCGCGGGAGCGGGCAGTTCCGGTACGACGGCTGCGGGGCCCGGGGCCGCAGTGGTGGCGGCGTCGTCCTCGGCCAGGCCGGCGAAGCGGGCGCTGCCCCGGCGGCGCTTGCGCTGCTTGGGGCTGGGGGCCGTGGTCTCGGCGTCAACCTGGTCGGGGACCTCGGTCGCGGGGGCGGCGGCGTCGGGGCTCGCGAGGCCGTCCCACGTAGGGTCCGGGTCGCCGTAGCCGGGGTTCGCGCGCTCGAACTCCTCGTAGCCGCGGCGGGCGTCCGGGGTCCGCCCGTCGGCACCGTGGGAGCCGCCGTATCCGCCCTGCGGGCCAGTGACCGGCACCTGCTCGGCATCGCGCTGGCGGGGCAGTCGGTGCGAGGCCTGGTCGCGGTCGTACGCGGCGCTGTTCTGGTCCTGGAAGGTGTCGTCGACGCGGAACACGTTGCCGTGCCGGTCACGGTGGATGGCCTGACTGCCTTGGATGTGGGCGTAGTTGTCCAACTGCTCTATGCGGGCGCGGAGTTCGGCGCAGCGGGCGGTCGCGCGATCGTGGTCGTCACGAGCCCAGGCGAGATCGAGGCGGAGGGCGTCGGCCGCTTCCTGAGTGGTGGCGGTGCTGAGCAACCGCCCCAGCTTCGCCTGTGTCTCGGCCGCGTACTTCTGCTCACGGAGCATCACGTCGAGCCGGTCGCTCAGCGCGTCCCGGCTGCCGGGCCGGGCGTCGAACGCGGCGAGCGCGGCGGCGTGCAGGGCGCGAGCGCGCTCGCTCTCCTGGCTCGCGACACCGTGGCCGTACTCCGCCGCGAGGTCCTGGAGAAGCGCCTCCACGACGTCCCAGGGCGGTACTTCACGCCCGCCGAGACAGGCCTGCATGCCATCGGGATCGCGCTGCCAGAACACCCCGCACCAGCCGCCGCCCTGGTCCAGGCGCGCCAGCAATCCGTCGAGATAGTTCGCGAACTCCCGCACCTGTCCGGGGAGTTGATCCACAGCCATGCCCCAACTCCCGCCAGACCGGAATGCTCCGATCCGTAGAAAACACCATTTGTGTTACGACGCGGCTACGGAAGCTTTTCGAGCCGGGCGCAGAGGTCTCGGAGCCTACGCCTCCCTACTGTGCGCCCGCCCGGTTGATGGGTGATCTGGCAACTCCCGGACGGGAAAGGGGAGGACGAGCGAACTCCGGAGAGAGCACGGTCACACTCTCCGCCTCAGGCCGCCAACGGCGCGCACCTGACCACGAGTTCGTCCATGGAGAGCCCGAGCGCCTCGGCGAGGGCGGACACGGTGAAGAAGGCCGGCGTCGGCGCCCGGCCTGTCTCGATCTTGCGGAGGGTCTCCGCGGAGATGCCCGCGTGCGCCGCCACGTCCGTCATGCTGCGGCCGCCGCGGGCCTCGCGGAGCAGCCGGCCGAGCCGTTCGCCGCGTTCGCGCTCTTCGGGGGTGAGAGGGGTGCGTACCATGCCGTCATTCTAATACCGGTATAGTAATTGGCATGGTGGAACTGAAGACGGACACGTCTATCGATGCGATGTACGAGGCGGGCCAGGTCGTGGCCCGCGCCCTCACGGCCGTGCGGGAGGCCGCCGACGTGGGCGTATCCCTGCTGGAACTGGACGAGGTGGCGCACGACGTGCTGCGCGCGGCCGGCGCGGGTTCGCCCTTCCTCGGCTACCGCCCCGCCTTCGCGCCCACCGCGTTCCCCGCGGTCATCTGTGCCTCCGTGAACGACGCGATCGTGCACGGCATCCCGGACGGCTACCGCCTGCGCGACGCCGACCTGGTCTCGATCGACTTCGGTGCCAAGCTGGGCGGCTGGGCCGGCGACTCGGCGATCAGCTTCATCGTCGGCGAGCCGCGCCCCGCCGACGTCCGCCTGATCGACACCGCCGAGCGCGCCCTCGCGGCGGGCATCGAGGCGGCCGTAGTCGGCAACCGCATCGGCGACATCGCCCACGCGATCGGCACGGTCTGCCGCACGGCGGGCTACGGCATCATGGAGGACTTCGGCGGCCACGGCATCGGCCGCCAGATGCACGAGGACCCGGGAGTCCCGAACGAGGGCCGCCCCGGCCGCGGCCTCCCCCTGCGCCACGGCATGGTCATCGCGATCGAGCCCATGCTGATCGCCAGCGGCCGCGACGACTACCACGCGGCCAAGGACGGCTGGACCCTCAAGACGAACGACGGCTCAAGAGCGGCCCACGTGGAACACACGGTGGCGATCACGGAGGCGGGCCCCAGGGTGCTTACTGAGCGCCGGTAAGAGGAGCGCCGTTGAGGGGCGCGGCGCTGTGTCGATGTGCGGCTCCGCCGAGTGGGCGCGACCAGCCACAACGCACTTGCACCCGAAAACCAACCGCAATCCCCCCAAACCTGCACATGCCCCACGCAGTGCCCCGTGCCATGGTGGATTGATGACCAGCGGCTACACAGACCCCGAAAACGACCCCTTCGGCGAGTTCCTGGCCCGCTTCTTCGGAGGATCAGCCCCACCCGGCCCACGGCACGTGGATATCGGCCGCCTACTGAGCCAACCGGCCAGGGACCTCGTCAAAGGCGCCGCCCAGTACGCCGCGGAACACGGCAGCCACGACCTCGACACCCAGCACCTCCTCCGCGCCGCCCTCTCCGCGGAGCCCACCCGCGGCCTCCTCACGCGGGCAGGCGCGGACCCCGACTCCCTCGCCGCGGAGATCGACGAGCGCTCGGGACCCGCCCACACCCCGGACGGCACGTCCCTCGCCCTCACCCCCGCCGTAAAACGCGCCCTCCTGGACGCCCACGACCTGGCAAGAGCGGGCGGCACCGGATACATCGGCCCCGAACACGTCCTGGGCGCGCTCGCCGCGAACCCGGACTCCGCCGCCGGCCACATCCTGAACGCGGCCCGCTACTCCCCCACGGGCCTGCCACCCGAGACCCCGGAGGGCATCCAGACCGCCCATCCCGACCAGCCCCGCCCCACCACCACCCCCACCCTCGACAAGTACAGCCGCGACCTCACCGACCTGGCCCGCCACGGCCGTATCGACCCGGTGATCGGCCGCGACGAGGAGATCGAGCAGACCATCGAGGTGCTGTCCCGGCGCGGCAAGAACAACCCGGTGCTGATCGGCGACGCGGGCGTAGGCAAGACCGCGATCGTGGAGGGCCTCGCGCAGCGCATCACCGACGGCGATGTCCCGGACGTGCTGGTCGGCCGCCGCGTGGTCGCCCTCGACCTGACCGGCGTCGTCGCGGGCACCCGTTTCCGCGGCGACTTCGAGGAGCGGCTGACGAACATCGTCGGCGAGATCCGCGCCCACTCGGACGAACTGATCGTGTTCATCGACGAGTTGCACACCGTGGTCGGCGCGGGCGGAGGCGGCGAGGGCGGCTCCATGGACGCCGGCAACATCCTCAAACCGGCCCTGGCACGCGGCGAGTTGCACATCGTGGGCGCTACGACGCTTGAGGAGTACCGCCGGATCGAGAAGGACGCGGCGCTGGCCCGCAGGTTCCAGCCGATCCTCGTGCCGGAACCGTCCGTCCCGGACGCGATCGAGATCCTGCGCGGCCTGCGCGACCGCTACGAGGCTCACCACCAAGTCCGCTACACCGACGAGGCGTTGGTGGCGGCCGTGGAACTGTCCGACCGCTATCTCACCGACCGCCGGCTCCCCGACAAGGCGATCGACCTGATCGACCAGGCCGGTGCCCGGGTACGGCTGCGGGCCCGCACGAAGGGCACGGACGTACGGGCGCTGGAGCGCGAGATGGAGCAGCTCGCCCGGGACAAGGACCAGGCGGCGGCCGACGAGGACTACGAGAAGGCGACGCAACTCCGCGACCGTATCGCCGAGTTGAAGGTACGGCTGGCCGAGGCCGGCGGCGAGGACCAGGGCGACGAGGGACAGAACCTGGAGGTCACCGGCGAGGCGATCGCCGAGGTCGTGTCCCGCCAGACCGGTATCCCGGTGAGCAGTCTCACGGCGGAGGAGAAGGACCGGCTGCTCGGTCTGGAGGAGCATCTGCACCGGCGGGTCGTCGGCCAGGAGGAGGCGGTACGGGTCGTGTCGGACGCGGTGCTGCGCTCCCGCGCCGGCCTGGCGAGCCCCGACCGGCCGATCGGCAGCTTCCTCTTCCTGGGCCCAACCGGCGTCGGCAAGACGGAACTTGCCCGTGCGCTCGCCGAGGCCCTGTTCGGCAGCGAGGACCGCATGGTCCGCCTGGACATGAGCGAGTACCAGGAACGGCACACCGTCAGCCGTCTCGTCGGCGCCCCGCCCGGCTACGTCGGCCACGAGGAAGCCGGTCAACTCACCGAGGTGGTACGCCGACACCCGTACTCGCTGCTCCTGCTCGACGAGGTCGAGAAGGCGCACCCGGACGTGTTCAACATCCTGCTCCAGGTGCTGGACGACGGCCGGTTGACCGACTCGCAGGGCCGGACGGTCGACTTCACCAACACGGTGATCGTGATGACTAGCAACCTCGGCTCCGAGGCGATCACCCGGCGCGGCGCCGGCATCGGCTTCGGCCCGGGCGGCGCCGACGCGGACGAGGAGGCCCGGCGCGAACAGATCCTGCGCCCCCTGCGGGAGCACTTCCGCCCCGAGTTCCTCAACCGCATCGACGAGATCGTCGTCTTCCGCCAACTCACCGCCGAGCAACTACGCCTGATCACCGAGCTGTTGCTCGAACACACCCGCCGCCTCCTGCACGCACAGGGCATCACGGTCACGTTCACGGACCCGGCCGTCGACTGGCTCTCCCGCCAGGGCTACCAACCCGAGTACGGCGCCCGCCCACTCCGCCGCACCATCCAGCGCGAGGTCGACAACCAGCTGTCACGACTGCTTCTCGACGGCACGGTCGCGGAGGGAGATCAGGTGACGGTGGACGCAGAGGGCGATCACTTGGCGTTCAACAGGCAGAACCAGTCAAGCACCGCTCAGTGAGGCGCCCTTTAAGGGGCGCGGGGCAGTGTCGATTTGCGGCTCCGCCGCGTGGGCGCGACCAGCCCCCACGCCCCCGCAGACCGAGAACTACGGAGCCGGATCCACCACCTGCGCGGACCCCCCACCCCGCCGAACCGTCTCCGCCGCCGCCAACCACTTCCCACCCGGCAGCCGCTGCACACCAGTCGCCGCCCCGATCTCCGGGTTAAGAGTGAACGAGTGCCCAATCGCTTGCAGCTGCGTCTTCAAGTCGCTGTTGTAGAGCGCGGGTTCAAGCTCAGTCGTGGCCGCGTTCCGCTGACTGGCACGAGGCGCCGCGATCGCGTCGACCAGCGGAAGCCCCCGGTCCAGGAACTCCGTGAGGGTCTGCAGCACGGTCGTGATGATGGTCGCGCCACCGGGTGAACCCAGCGCCACCACAGGCTTGTTGTTCTTGTCGAGGACGATCGTCGGCGAGATCGACGAGCGCGGGCGCTTGCCCGGGCCGGGCAGGTTCGGGTCGTGGACGGCCGGGTTGGCCGGGGTGAAGGAGAAGTCGGTCAGCTCGTTGTTGAGCAGGAAGCCACGGCCCGGCACGGTCATCGCGCTGCCGCCGGTCTGCTCGATGGTGAGCGTGTAGGAGACGACATTGCCCCACTTGTCGGCGACGGTGAGGTGCGTGGTGTTCTCGCCCTCGTACGTCGTCGGCGCGGCCGTTCCCTTGGCGGTGCAGGGCGTCGGGTTGCGCGGGTCGGCCGGCGCGAGCGGGCTGGTGAGGACCGCGTCGTCCTTGATGAGGCAGGCGCGCGAGTCGGCGAACTTCTGCGAGAGGAGTTCCTTCGTTTGTACGTCCTCGAAGGCGGGGTCGCCGACCCAGCGCCCCCGGTCCGCGAACGCGATCCGGCTGGCCTCGATGTAGTGGTGCAGGTACTGGACCTCGCTGGCCTTCGAAAGGTCCGTCTTCTCAAGGATGTTGAGGGCCTCGCCGACGGTCGTGCCGCCGGAGGAGGAGGGCGCGATGGAGTAGACACCGAGTCCGCGGTACGAGGTCTTCGTGGGCGCCTGGAGCTTGGCGCGGTACACGGCGAGGTCCTTGGCGGTCAGCTTGCCCGGGCGGGCGTTGTAGCCCGAACTCGGGTCCACCTTCGGCTGGTTGACCGTGGCGAGGATGTCCTTGCCGAGGTCGCCGTGATAGATCGCGCCCATCCCCTTCTTGGCCAACTCCTTGTAGGTCTTGGCGAGTTCGGGGTTCTTGAAGGTGGAGCCGACGACGGGGAGCTGTCCGCCCGGCAGGAACAGCTTGGCGGTGTCGGGGAAGTAGCGGAAGCGGGTCTCGTTGGACGCCGTCTGGCTGCGGAAGGTGTCGTCGACCGTGAAGCCGTCGCTGGCGATCCGCTCGGCGGGCTTCAGCACCGTGCCGAGCTTCTCGCTGCCCCACTGGTCGAGCGCCGTCTGCCAGGTGGCGGGCGAGCCCGGGGTGCCGACGCTGAGGCCGCTGGTGACGGCGTCGGCGAAGGAGAGGGCCTTGCCGTTCTCCACGAACAGGTTGGAGTCGGCGCTCAGCGGCGCGGTCTCGCGGCCGTCGATGGTGTGCACCGTACGGGACTTGGCGTCGTAGTAGACGAAGTAGCCGCCTCCGCCGATGCCGGAGGAATAGGGCTCGGTGACGCCGAGCGCGGCGGCGGTGGCGACGGCCGCGTCGACCGCGTTGCCGCCCTTCTTCAGGACCTCGATACCGGCGGCGGTGGCGTCCGCGTCGACGCTCGCGACCGCGCCGCCGTAGCCGACCGCGACCGGAACCTTCGCCGGTGTGCTGCTCGTTGCTGCCGGTGGAGCCGCCGCCCCGACCGACACCATGGCGGCCGACACCGCCAGGACCGACAGTTTCCGTGCGACAGGGCGACGCATCCGTACCTCCAGTCAGGACCGTCCGCGCAGCGTAGCCACATCGCCATGGCCCCAACAGACCACCTCGCGCCACTGTCACACGAGTGCCACACGTCGAACACCGGTACGTACCAGCCACGCTGGGCCGCTAACATGCGCGCCCATGAATGACGACGTGCGCAACATCGTTCTGGGCCTGGCCGCCGCGGGCATCAGCGCCGCGCTCGGCTGGCTCGCCCGCACCTATCTGTGGAAGCGCAAACTCCGGCGCAAGCAGGCGTTCTTCGGGCTGCCCGACAACTCCGAGTCGCTGCTCGTGGTGAACCGCGAGGCGGGCGGTGCCGAACTCTCGGTGGTGCGGCACGACGTGTTCGCGCTGCTCGAACTCGCCGCCCTGATCAAGGACTGCAACGCGCACGCCCAGGTCGTCGCGCACGACGCGGCCCAGCAGGGCTTCGGCGAACGCACCGAGTTCTGTGTGGGCGGCCCGTCCTCCAACCGCCGCATGGCCGCGCATCTGGCGTCCCTGCTCCCGGGCATCCGCGTCAACGTCGACCCCGAACCGGGGCCGGACCGGGGCGCGTTCCAAATAGGCAGCGAGCGCTACCGACTTGAGCCCGGCAAGGGCGAGTACGTCCTCCTCGCCCGCCTCACCGCCGGTCAACTGGGCGGCGCGCGGCCGGTGTTCCTCTTCTGCGGTCAGCGCGCGATCACCAACCAGGCGGCGTCCCGCTATCTCGCCCGCAACCATGAGAAGTTGGCCCGCAAACACGGCGGCAACACCTTCGTCCTGCTGCTGAAGGTGGTCAACTCGCAGGCGTACGGCCCCGATGTGGTGGAGCTGGTCGCCGATGTGACGCGGGCCGCGGAGACCCCCCTACCTGCACCGGCGCCACGGAGTTCGCACCGCGCCTCCTGAAGTCACACACACTTCAACAATCGTTACTGGCACGTAACTTACCCACGGGTTACCTCAGGTAAAGGGCTGCGGTTACCGTCGGGTCACTTTGCATTGACACGTGTGAGGAGTGACCCGTGCGAAACCGTCGCCAGGCCCTGCGTACGACCGCGGTGGGCGCCGTCTCCGCGACCCTGATCGCCGGAGGCGCCTTCGGACTCGCCCCCACCGCGCAGGCCGCCACGAACGGCGTCCGGTTCGTCGACATCACCGGCGACGGCGGAACGAAGCTCGCGGCGAACGTCGTGACGCCCGCGGGCGCGGACGGCTCGCACGACTACCCGCTCCTCGTGCTGCCCACGAGCTGGGGATTCCCCCAGGTCCAGTACCTGGCCCAGGCCGAGAAACTCGCGAACTCCGGCTATGTGGTGGTGAGTTACAACGTCCGCGGCTTCTGGCAGTCCGGCGGCGGGATCGAGGTCGGCGGCCCGGCCGACGTGGCCGACGCGTCCAAGGTCATCGACTGGGCGCTCGCCAACACCCCGTCCGACGCGGGGCACATCGGCATGGCGGGCGTGTCGTACGGCGCCGGAATCAGCCTGCTCGCGGCGGCACACGACAAGCGGATCAAGGCAGTTGCCTCACTCAGCGGCTGGGCGGACCTGATCGACTCGATCTACTCGGGCCGCACCGAACACTCCCAGGCGACCGCCCTGCTGGACGGCGTCGGCCTCGTCACCGGCCGCCCGAGCGCGGAGACGAGCCAGGTCTTCAAGGACTTCTTCGCCGCCGACCTGTCCAAGGAACAGGAGTTGATCGACTGGGGGAAGGAACGCTCCCCCGCGACCTACCTCGATCAGATCAACAAGAACGGCGCGGCGATCATGCTCGCCAACGCCTGGGGCGACACGATCTTCCCGCCCAACCAAATCGCCGACTTCTACGGCAAGTTGACCGGCCCCAAGCGGCTCGAACTCCGCCCCGGCGACCACGCCACCGCCGAGCTTACCGGACTGTTCGGGCTGCCCAACGACGTGTGGACGGACACCGAGCGCTGGTTCGACCACTACCTCAAGGGCGCGGACAACGGCGTCAACCGTGAGCAGCCGGTGGAGCTCAAGTCCCGTACGGCAGGCGGGTACGAGGGCTATCCGGACTGGAAGTCGGTCGGCGCGACCCGGAAGAAGATCGACCTCGCGGGCACGACCACCATCCACACCAACATCGACTCGGGCGCCGACGGCGGGATCGTCTTCCTCTCCAGCATCCTCGACCAGGTCGCGCAGGTGCCGCCGCTCGCGTACGTCCCGCTGCTTCCACGCCGTTGGGCCGCCGTATGGCAGTCGGGGAAGTACGCCAGCGCCCAACAGGTGCGCGGCACGGTGAAGTTGCACACCACGGTCACGGACACCAAGGAGAGCGGCACCCTCGTCGCGTACCTCTACGACGTGGGCCCGCTCGGCCTCGGCAAGCTGGTCAGCAACGCGCCGTACACCTGGCACGGGCAGCAGCCCGGCCAACCGTTCGGTGTGGACCTGGAGTTGTTCTCCACGGCCTACGACGTCCCGGCAGGGCATCATCTCGCCCTGGTCGTCGACACGGTCGACCCGCTCTACATCGAGCACAACCCGACCGGCGCGCAGCTGACCTTCTCCTCGCCCGCGAACGACCCGTCGTACGTGTCGATCCCGCTGCGCGAGCAGTGATCTCCGGCTGCCGCCGGACGGGCAGGTGCCCTCTCTACTACTGCACCCGCGGCAGCAGCGTCCCTGGTTGTGCCGGGGCCACATCCACGGCCCCGGTCTTGGGACTGCGCTGCTCCCGGCGGGACACCCAACCGGCGAACCAGGAGAGCAGCATGCACATCCCGATGTAGATCGGCGAGATCACCATCACCACCGGGATGAACGGCAAATCGTAGTCGAGGTTCGACGCGATCAGCTTCCCGGCATGGAGAAACTCCTCATAGGTGATCAGATAGCCCAGCGAGGTGTCCTTCAGCGCGACCACCAACTGGCTGATGATCGCGGGCAGCATGGCCCGCACGGCCTGCGGGACAAGCACGTACGACATGACGTGGACCTTGCGCATGCCGAGCGCGAACGCGGCCTCCCGCTGGCCGCGTTCGACGCTGTTGACGCCGGAGCGGAAGACCTCGGCGAGCACCGAGCCGTTGTAGAGCGTGAGGCCCGCGACCAGTGCGGGCAGCGGCTGCACCTTGAGCGCCACGAAGATGAAGAAGATCATCACGAGGACGGGCATGGCGCGGAAGAACTCCACGACGACCGTTGACAGCCAGCGCACGGGCCGGTGGTCCGAGAGGCGCCCTACGGCGAGCAGGGTGCCAAGTGCCAGTGACAGTACGGCCGCGAGCCCGAAGGCCTTGAGCGTGTTGCCGAGGCCGCGCAGCAGCAGTTCCTGAATTCCCTTGTACTCGAAGGGCATCCACTTCGTGTACGTGAACTGGTCGGTGTCGAACAGGAGATAGAGGATCCAGCCGAGCAGCGCGAGGATGACGACCGTGGACGCGATGCCGTAAAGGCGGTGCCGTTTGCGGGTCTTGGGGCCGGGGACGTCGTAGAGGGCGTTGGCGGTGGTCATCGGGCGACTCCCCACTTCCGCTCCAGCACGTTGAACAGCGCGCTGATGGCGAGGGTGATGATCAGGTAGCCGACGGCGATCCAGACGAACGTCCAGACGATGTTGTAGCCGAGTTCGCTCAACGTCCGGTAGGTGCCGAGGAGTTCGGTGACGCTGAACGCGCCGGCGATCGCCGAGTTCTTGGCGAGGGCGATGAGCGTGGAGCCGACCGGCGGGATCACCGAGCGGAACGCCTGCGGCAGGACGACCAGGCTCAGGCTCTGCCCGAAGGACATCCCGAGGCTGCGGGCAGCCTCTCCCTGGCCCCTGGGCACGGTGTTGATGCCGGAGCGCAGCGCCTCGCAGATGAACGCCGAGGTGTAGCAGCCGAGCGCGAGGACCGCGAACACCTTGAAGGGCAGCACGAGTCCGAAGCGCGGCAGGCCGAGCAGCACCGCGAAGAACAGCAGGGTCAGCGGGGTGTTGCGCAGCACGGTCACCCACACCGTGCCGAACACCCGCAGCGAGCCGACCGGCGCGACCCGGAAGGAGGCCATGAGGAAACCGAGGACGAGCGCCAACACCGAGGCGTAGACGGTCAGTTCGACGGTGCCGAGGAAGCCGTCGCCGAAGGTGGAGAAGTTGTCGGTCAGTACGTTCACGTCTGCCTCCCTCAGCTCGCCGGGTAGCGGTCGATCGCGGGCGGGGTGGGCGCGGGCATTCCGGACAGGCCGAGCGTCGCCTCGTACGCCTTCTTCCAGTCGCCGTTCTTCTCACGGGCCTCCAACGCGTCGTCGAGGGCGAACCGCAGGGCGTTGTCGCCGTGCGGGACTCCGATGCCGTACGGCTCCTTCGAGAAGGGCTTGCCCACGACCTTGAGCTGGTCGGGGACCTTCGCCGCGTAGCCGATGAGGATCGCGTCGTCGGTGGTGACGGCGGCGACCTGATAGGTGAGCAGGTTGTCGACGCAGACCGAGTACGTGTCGTAGGCGACGAGTTGGGCCTTCGGGTAGTCGTCCTTGATGCGCTGGTACGGCGTGGAGCCGGCCGCCGAGCAGACGCGTTTGCCGGCGAGGTCCTGCGGGCCGTGGATGTCGTGCTCGTCGGTGCGGACGAGGAGCGACTGGCCGGCCATGTAGTAGGGGCCGGCGAAGCCGACGAGCTTCTTGCGCATGTCGTTGATGGTGTAGGTGCCGACGTAGTAGTCGATCTGGCCGTTCTGCAGGGCGGTTTCGCGGTTGGCGGAGGCGATCGTGCGGAAGTGGATCGTCTTCGGGGCGAAGCCGAGGGAGGCCGACATCATCTTGGCGATCTCGATGTCGAAGCCGGAGTAGGTGCCCGTCGCGGGGTCCTTCTCGCCGAGGTAGGGCTGGTCCTCCTTGGCGCCGACGGTGAAGTAGCCGCGCTTCTTCGCCCGCTTCCAGGTCTTGGAGTCGGGCAGCTGAAAGCCTTGCGCCACTTGGTAGTTGGGGAGTTTCTCGGCGGCCGGACCCTTGACCGGCGGGCTGCCCTCCTTGCCGCAGGCGGTCGCGAGCAGCGCGAGGATGAGCACCAGGAGCACACGGGTGGTACGGAACATGGATCGCACTCCCCCGCTCAGTGCTTGAGGATCTTGGACAGGAAGTCCTTGGCCCGGTCGCTGCGCGGGTTGGTGAAGAACTCCTCGGGGGTGCGGTCCTCGACGATGCGGCCGTCGGCCATGAACACGACGCGGTTGGCGGCGGAGCGGGCGAAGCCCATCTCGTGGGTGACGACGACCATCGTCATGCCGTCGTGGGCCAACTGCCGCATGACCTCCAGGACTTCGTTGATCATCTCCGGGTCGAGCGCCGAGGTCGGCTCGTCGAAGAGGAGTGCCTTGGGTTCCATGGCGAGGGCGCGGGCGATGGCCACGCGCTGCTGCTGGCCGCCGGAGAGCTGCGCGGGGAACTTGGGCGCCTGGGAGGCGAGTCCCACACGGTCGAGAAGCTCCAACGACCGTTTGTCCGCGTCCTCGCGCCCCCGCTTGCGGACTTTGATCTGCGCCAGCGAGACGTTCTGCAGGACCGTCTTGTGGGCGAACAGGTTGAAGGACTGGAAGACCATGCCGACTTCGGCGCGGAGCCTCGCGAGGGCCTTGCCCTCCTCGGGCAGCGGCTGCCCGTCGAGCTCGATCGTCCCGGACTCGATGGTCTCCAGCCGGTTGATCGCCCGGCACAGCGTCGACTTCCCCGACCCCGAAGGGCCGATGACCACGACCACCTCCCCCTTGCCGACGGTGAGGTTGATGTCCTGCAGGACATGCAGCTCCCCGTAGTACTTGTTGACGTCACGCAGTTCGATCAACGGATCGACGGCCATGCCCAGCCCTACTCACTCTCAGCTGTGTCGTGGTCGCCGCAAACTATCCAGACAAGAGTGGAGTTAAGGCACGACACGCACTTTTCGGGCATTAGCCGTATTTAAGCCCGCCGTTACTCTTCCGCGACCTCGGCGTACAGCTGCGAGAGTTCGGGCACACCGCTGGCGGCCCACTCGTGCCCGGAGGCCACGACGTCGAACTCACGCCCGGAGTCGAGCCGTACGACGGGCTGGCCGTTCGGCCAGATCGCCCAGGCCGCGCCCGGCACCGTGCGCACGATCACCGTCCCCAGATACAGACCGGCGTCGTTGCCGAGCCAGGACAGGGTCTCCTCGTCGTCCCGCCAGCGGGGCACCAGTTGGTCGAGCGCCTCCAACGAGCCCACGGAGTCGTCGAGTTGGACTCCCTCCCGGGCCGCGTGGGAACGGAGCAGTTCGCACTCGGACAGCGGTTCGGCGATGCCCTCGGGGTCGTGCGCGGCGCGCTTCTCGCCCCGGTTGCCCAGGAAAGGGATGTTCATACTCCCAGCGTGTCATTCGTACCGCCGTACGCACCACAGGGCGTCACGAGTGGCGTGTCAGCACCCGGCCCTGAAGGGGGAAAACCCTTCTGCCGAGGGCGGGTTGGCCGGATGGTGGGCGCGATGTCCGCTTCGTACGGTCGCAGTATGAATCGGACAGGCAAGTTGATGGTGCTGTCGTCGGTGACCGTCGCCCTGGTGGTGAGCGGTTCGGTGTCCGCGGGGGCCGTGGAGGCGGGGACTGTCGCGTCCGCGTCGGCGCACGGAGCGCCCGATACGGCGCGGGGGCGGCTGGTGTCGGTGGTGCGTCTGCGGACGTTGTCCGCGCGGGAGGTGGCCGCCGAGTTGAGAGGCGACGAGGACGGGGCCTGGGACGCCGGGGCCGTCCGCTACGGCGTCGACACCTACCGGGTCGTGTACCGCACGGTGGATCCGAAGGGCCGGCCCACCACCGCCAGCGGGCTGCTGGCGTTCCCGCGCAATGGTGAACGGCGGCTGCGCACCGTCTCGTTCACGCACGGCACCGAACTCTTCAAGGGTGACGTCGCCTCGGTGTCGACCGAGGTGTGGAGCCAGGCACCCGCGCTGACCTACGCGTCGGCGGGCTTCGCCGTCGTCCTCCCGGACTACCTCGGCCTGGGCCTCGGCCCCGGTCGGCAGCAGTGGATGGACGTGCCCTCCGAGACGACCACCGCGCTGGATCTGCTGCGGGCCGCGCATTCCTACGCACCCGTCGTCGTGGGGCGGGAGTTGGGGCGGGACGTGCTCATCACCGGTTTCTCACAAGGGGCTTCGGCGGCGCTCGGACTGGCGCGGGCCCTGGAGGAGGGGGCCGACCCCCGCTTCCAGGTCCGGGCGTTGGCGCCGGTCAGCGGCGCTTACGCCTTCCGGGACGTGGCGTTGCCAGCCCTGCTGGACGGGCGCGCGGACCCGAAGGACGGCGTCATCTACACCGCGCTGGCCCTCGTCTCCTTCAACCGGCTCCATCACGTCTACGACAGCCCCGGCGAGGTCTTCCGGACGCCGTACTCCCGCACGATCGAGGGCCTGTTGGACGGCACGCACACCGGGCAGGAGGTCGTGGCCAGGACCCCGGACACCGTGGACGAGCTGCTCACCGCGCACGGGCGGGCGCTGCTCGCGCATCCGACGGGCGGACTGGCCGCCGCGCTGCGCGTCACCGACGGGGTGTGCACGGGCTGGACGCCTCGGATACCTGTGCGGCTGTACTACGCCGAGGGCGACGAGCAGGCCGTGAACGGGAGCAGCGAGCACTGCCAGGCGTCGTTCCGCGCCCGGGGTGTCGAAGTCCCGCTGGTCGACCTCGGCACTCCGGACTACGGCGGCTCCCGCCACCTGGGGTCCCAGCGGGCGGCGACGGCGGCTGTGGTGCGGTGGTTCGCGTCGCTGCGCTGAACAGCGGGCGGGCTCTTCGGAGTTCGGGTCAGACGTCCAGGTCCACGACCACGGGCGCGTGGTCCGAGGCGCCCTTGCCCTTGCGCTCCTCGCGGTCGACGTAGGAGTCGGTGACGGCCTTCGCGAACGGTTCGTTGCCGTAGACCAGGTCGATGCGCATGCCGCGGTTCTTCGGGAAGGCGAGCTGGCGGTAGTCCCAATAGGTGTACGGGTGGTCGTACTTGAGGGGGCGGGGGACCACGTCGGACAGGCCCGCGCCGCGCAGGGCGGTCAGGGCGGCGCGCTCGGCGGGGGTGACATGGGTGAGGCCCTCGAAGGCGGCCACGTCGAAGACGTCGTCGTCCGTAGGCGCCACGTTGTAGTCGCCCAGCACCGCGAAGGGGCGGGTGCCCTGCGCGTCGTCGGCGACGGCCGCCCTGAGGGCCTCGAACCACTGGAGCTTGTACGCGTAGTGGGGGTGGTCCACCTCGCGGCCGTTCGGCACGTACACCGACCAGACGCGGACCGGGCCGCAGGTCGCCGCGACGGCGCGGGGCTCCTCGGTGCCGTCGTAACCGGGGTCTCCGGGGAGGCCCTTGACCACGTCGTCGAGCCCTACCCGGGAGAGCACCGCCACGCCGTTCCACCGCCCGGTCGCGTTGACCGCCGCCTCGTAGCCCGCCTCGCGCAGCGCGTCGAACGGGAACTGCGCCTCGGCCAGTTTGGCCTCCTGGAGGCACAGCACGTCGGTGCCGCTGCTCTCCAGCCAGGCCAGGAGCCTCGGCAGACGGGCGGTGATCGAGTTCACGTTCCAGGTCGCGATGCGCATGCCCCACAACCTACCGAACGGGTCTGACACTCACAGGTCCGCCGCCTCACCGGGCGCCAGCCGCAGGTGCTCCGCGCCGCCGAGCGCGCCGATCTGCATGTCGTAGATCGGCCGGGCGAGGTCGGTGAGGAGGGCGTCGTGGATGTCGTAGGCGCGCTGCGGCTTGACCTCGCGGACGTAGTCGATGACCTCGGAGATCTTGCTCCAGGGGGCCATGACCGGGAGCATCAGGGTCTCTACGGTGTGGTCGGGGACGGTGAGGGCGTCGCCCGGGTGGAAGACGCGGCCGCCGTCGACGAGGAAGCCGACGTTCGTGATGCGCGGGATGTCCGGGTGGATCACGGCGTGCAGTTCGCCGTGCACCTGGACGTCGAAGCCCGCCGCCGTGAAGGTGTCGCCGTGGCCGACCGTGTGCACGCGGCCCGGGAAGGCGGCGGAGAGCTGGTCGGCGACCGACTTCAGGGTCCAGATCTCGGCCGCCGGGTTGGCCTCCAGGCCGACCCGCAGCCGGTCCTCGTTGAAGTGGTCGGCGTGCTCGTGGGTGACCAGGATCGCGTCCGCGCCAGCCGTGGCGTCCTCCTCGGTGAAGGTGCCCGGGTCGATGACGAGGGTCCGGCCGTCCTTCTCCAGACGGATGCAGGCGTGCGACTTCTTGGTGAGCTTCATGGGTCCATCCTGCCGCGCCGGAACGGTGGACGGGCGGGTGAGGCTGGTGCTTTCGGTGCCCGTCTGAAGATCGTTCGGTGCGGGTGCCAGGGGTCACTCGGTCGGGGTCGTCTCCTCGCGGATGACCTGCTGGGCGACCTTGAAGGCGCTGTTCGCCGCCGGGACCCCGCAGTACACGGCGGCCTGCATCAGCACTTCCTTGATCTCGGCCGGGGTGAGGCCGTTGCGCAGCGCCGCCCGGGTGTGGAAGGCCAGCTCGTCCAGGTGGCCGCCGGCGACCAGCGCGGTGAGGGTGACACAGCTGCGCGAGCGCCGGTCGAGGCCGGGTCGGTCCCAGATCTCGCCCCACGCGTAGCGGGTGATGAAGTCCTGGAAGTCCCCGGAGAACTCGTCGGCCTGGGCGAGCGCCCGGTCGACATGCGCGTCGCCGAGCACCTCGCGGCGGACCTTGATCCCGGCGTCGTAGGGGTCCGGACGGCCCATGACCTGCGGCGGTACGGGGGGCGGTGGCGCGATCTCGGCGATCGGCGCGAGCTGCGGCGGCGGGGCGAGGACCGGCTTGACCGGGGTCGCCGCGATGGCGAACTGCCCGGTGGAGTGCTCGTAGGCGGGCTGCCAGGCGGTGGAGAAGTGCCGGACGAGGAGGTCGGTCACGGCCGCGGGCTGCTCGACCGGGACCAGGTGCGAGGCGCCGGGTACGACGGCGAGGCGGGCGTCCGGGATGCCGGCGACCAGGGTGCGGGCCTCGGCGGGGCCGGTGACCTGGTCGTCCGAGCCGACGAGGACGAGGGTCGGCACGCCGATGCGGCCGAGTTCGGACCGTACGTCGAACGCGGCCAGCGCCTCGCACGCGGCGATGTAGCACCCGGGGTCGGTGGTGCGCACCATCTGGACGGCCCACTCGGTGATCGCGGGCTGCGAGGCGGCGAACCCGCTGGTGAACCAGCGGTCGGGCGAGGTGCGGGCGATCGGGTCGAGCCCGTTCGTCCGTACGATCACGCCGCGCTGGCGGAACTCGTCCGCCGTGCCGAAGCGGGGCGAGGCGGCGATCAGCGCCAGCGAGGCCACGCGCTCCGGGTGGCGCAGGACCAGTTCGAGGCCGACGGCGCCGCCGAGCGCGCAGCCCGCATAGCCGAAACGCTGCACGCCGAGGGCGTCGAGCGTGGCCAGCAGGCGGTCGGCAAGGTCGGAGACCGAGCCGGCCGGGTGCGCGGGCGAGCCGCCGTGGCCCGGCAGGTCGTAACGGAAGACCCGCCACTGCTTCGCCAGCTCGGGGACCTGGCGATCGAACATGTGCCAGGTCGTCCCGAGGGACGGGCCCAGGATGAGAACGGGCGCGTCTTCGGGGCCGTCGAAGCGGTACTGGAGGGCGGGGGTCTTCATGTCGCTCACCGCTCCAACGTAACCGCCGTTTCTTACGGTCCGGCTGTGGGGCCCCCGGTCTCCGCATGCTGCTCGCACACATCCGTGGGGAACCCTCACATCGCCTTCACCGGATATCGGTGGAGCTGTGTCGAAGGACACGCTGGAACGCTCTGCGGTTTCTCGGCGGTTCCTTGGTCGTGCCTTGGCCGCTCAGAGGTCGCCGGGCGCGCCCAGGCCCGTGAGTGCGCCGACCGGGTCCAGGTCGGGGGTGCCTCTGGGCCACCAGTCCTCGTCGCCCGGTTCGGACTCGTAGGCATACCACAAGCCGTCGCGGCCCAGGCGGAGTTGGACGTGGCCGTGGGGGTGGGTGAGGTGGTTGCGCCAGGGGCGGAAGGCCGGGAGGTCGGCAGCGAGGAGGAGCGGGCGGGCCCGGTCGAAGCGGCCGGCCGGTGGGTCCCAGGCTTCTTCGAGCACCGCGAGCCCCTCGATGCCGCCCTGCCGCCAGGCGGCGACCGCGCGCGCCAGCTCGCCAGTGGTGCGTGCGGTGGCCTTGGCGAGGGAGGCGTAGAGGGCGCGGGTGGTGACGGTCAGCCCCGAACCGGGTCGGGCCGCGGCGAGCCGTACCGCGTCCTGCCACAGCGTCAGGCCGCCCACGGGGTCCCGGCCGGTGCTGAGCAGGGCGTACGCGCGGGCGGCGGCGTCGGTCGCCAACTGGTCGAGCGCGAAGGGGTCGGGGCCGCCGGGCGCGGCCGGATACACGGGCGGCTGCTCGGGATGCGGGGGCATGGGCAACGGGGGCGGGAGCGGAGGCAGTCGGCGGTCCCCCCGCTCCACGAGAACATCCGTGGCTCTTACGCCGGGGAGGGGCGCCGGTTCCTGCTCTTGGGCGGCGCGGGCCGCACGGGCCGCGTTACGGCGCGACAGGGCGTCGAGGAGCGGGCGTTCGCCCCGGCCGCGGAGCAGAAGCAGGACGAAGGGGTCGGCGTCGAGGAGGCGGGCGGTCTGATAGCAGAGGGCGGCGGCGTGCTTGCAGGGGTGCCCGGAGTCGGGGCAACTGCACTGCGGGGAGAGGTCGCCGGGACCCGGCAGCAAGGAAACTCCGCACTCTGCAAGGGACTTGGGCATCTCCTTGTCGAGCAGCGCGGCGATGTGCCCGGGCCGGTCGGCGGCGGCGTCCAGGAACCGCTCCCAGTCGGCGTCGTCCAGCGTCCGCAACCGCACCTGCACGCGGTACGGCCGCGCACGGCTGCCCTGCACGTACCCGAGCACGAGCCCCGGCGTGACGGTGATCGCGTCGACGTGTCCGTTCTCCGCGTAACTCCGGCCCCGCAGAAGCCGCTTGGGATCCAGGGCGCCTTCCTCCAACGCGGTGACCCAGGCGTTGCCCCACCAGGTGTCGGCGAAGCGGGTGTCCCGGGGGTCCCTTTCAGAGGACCGGGGCGTGAAGGCGGGGAAGGTGCGGCGCAGGTCGCTGTCTCGGGAGGGGGAGGCCATGGTCGTGGGGGTTCGGGGGGTTGCGGGAGTGAGGTAGGGGTCAGAGGCGGTGTGGGAGTGGGAGTTGGAGTTGGCGTTTTGGACAGAGGTCGGGTCGACGGGGGTCGGCTCGGGTGAGGTGGCCGATGGATGTGACGGGTGTTCGGTGGGGTCGGGTGTGGGGGCGGACGTCGGGGTGAACGCCTCGGAGTGCGAACTACCCGGTGCGGAACGGTCGTTGTCCGGTGCGGTCCCGTCGGCGAGCGGTGTCACGTCGGCCGGCGACTCCACCTCGGCCGGCAACCGGAAGGCTCCCGCGAGGAAGTCCCGTAGCTCACGGGCTCCGACCTCACCGGCACGCCCACGCACACCACTTCGCCCCTCGGCCCTGGAACGGCCGCTCGCCCGAGGCCCCCACCGAGGTACCGACTCCCGTCCCCCGCCCCCTACGTCCTCACGAGCCTTCCGCGCCGCACCACGAGCCGCCCGCAACGCCTCACGCGCGGCATCCGCGGGCCGTGCCGAACCGCTGTCCGGGAGGGTCGCCGACGCCTGAACGTCCGCCGGATCCTGAAGAGTGGCCGAGCTCTGAAGAGTGACCGCGCTCTGAAGAGTGACCGCGCTCTGAAGGCCGGCCGACTCGTCCCCCGTCGCGTCCCCGGACCGCCCTGCCTCACCGGTCTCACCTTCGCCGGTTTCACCAACTCCCGCGTCCGGAACGGCCACCCCGGACCGCGCCGGGTCCCACAGCCGGTCCGCTGTTCCTTGTCCGGCGCCACCGCCAGGGCTACTCGCCGCCACGTCCTGGGCCGAACCGTCACCCGGCGCGTGGGCATCTTCCCCTGAGGCGCCGACAGCGCGCCGCTCAGCGACGGCCCGTCGCAGCGCCGCCCGCGCCGCGTCACCCGGCCGGGTGTGGGGCTCGGAGGCGTTGTCAACTGCCGTACGGTCCGCGCCCTGTACGTGAGAAGACCTGGGCGCACGAGAAGACTCCGAGGGCCGGGCGACCTCCGCATCCACCCCTTGGCCCCCACGATCACGGGCCGCCTGCAACGCCCGCCGCACTACGTCCGCAGGACGCTCCTCCCCCGCCAAATCCCGTGGCCCGTCCGGCGTTTCGCCCACCGGGCCCTGCGACGCCTCCGTTCCCCGCAGCACCTCCGGCGTTTCTTCCGCCGGGCCCTGCGACGCATCCGTTCCCCGCAGCACCTCCGCCGTTCCTTCCGCCGGGCTCTCCGATGCCGTCAGGTCTCGTGATGCCTCCACCTCAGGCTGCCGCCGCGCCGACGTTCCATCCGCCAGACCCGGCAGCCTCTCCACCCCCAACTGCCGCTCCGCCTCCGCCACTTCTACCGCCGACGCTCCGGACACCTCGCCCCGTGCCCCCTTCACCACCAGGGCCCGCAGCACCTCGGCCATGTCTTCCGCCAAGCTCCGCGGCTCCTCCCCCGCCAAGTGCCGCTCCGCCTCCGCCGTCTCCCCCGTCGAGCGCACCCGCACCCCCGCCGCGTCGTCCACCGAGCCCCGCAGCGCCTCCGGCGCTTCTCCCGCCGACGCCACGTCCGACCCTCGCTCGTCCTCCACCTCCGCCGACGCCACGTCCGCCGCCCGCTCGTCCTCCACCGACGCCACGTCCAACCCCCGCCCGTCCTCCACCTCCGCCGACGCCTCGCTCCCCGCCGCGCCCTCACCCCCACGGCGAAACTCCTCGGTACCGCGGAACCGCCCCCGCCCCGCACCCCCCGTCACGACGGCCTCCGCAACGACACCAGGTCGGACAGGTCCCGGTCCGACAGCTCGGTCAACGACGACTCGCCGGAGCCGAGGATCGCGTCTGCCAACGCCCGCTTGGCTTCGAGCATGTCGGCGATGCGGTCCTCGACCGTGCCCTCGGTGATGAGGCGGTGGACCTGGACCGGCTGGGTCTGGCCGATGCGGTAGGCGCGGTCGGTGGCCTGTTCCTCGACGGCCGGGTTCCACCAGCGGTCGAAGTGGATGACGTGGCCCGCGCGGGTGAGGTTCAGGCCGGTGCCCGCGGCCTTCAGGGACAGGACCAGGACCGGGGTCGCGCCCGCCTGGAAGCGGTCCACCATGCGCTCCCGCTCCGGCACCGGTGTGCCGCCGTGGAGCAGCTCGACCGGGACCGCGCGGGCCGACAGATGGGCGGTGATCAGACGGGCCATGCCCACGTACTGCGTGAAGACGATCGCGGAACCGTCCTCGGACAGCAGGGTGTCCAACAGCTCGTCCAGCAGGGCGAGTTTGCCCGAGCGGGCGGTGAGGCGGTCGCCGGGGGACCGGGCTGCCGCGTGGTCCTCCTTCAGGTACAGAGCTGGGTGGTCGCAGATCTGCTTGAGGGAGGTGAGGAGCTTCAGGACCAGGCCCCTGCGGGCGATGCCCTCCGTCGTCTCGATCGCGAGCATCGACTCCCGCACCACCGCCTCGTACAGCGAGGCCTGTTCGCGGGTGAGCGGGACCGGGTGGTCCGTCTCCGTCTTCGGCGGCAGTTCGGGGACGATGCCCGGGTCGGACTTCTTGCGGCGCAGGAGGAACGGGCGGACCAGGCGGGCGAGCCGGGTCACCGCCTCCTCGTCCTCGCCGTTCTCCACGGCACGCGCGTGCCGGGCGCGGAAGGACTTCAGGGGGCCCAGCAGTCCGGGGGTCGTCCAGTCCAGCAGGGCCCAGAGTTCGGAGAGGTTGTTCTCCACCGGGGTGCCGGTCAGCGCCACGCGCGCGGGGGTCGGGATCGTGCGCAGGGCCTTCGCCGTCGCCGAGTACGGGTTCTTGACGTGCTGCGCCTCGTCCGCGACGACCATGCCCCACGGCTGTTGGGCCAACGTGGGCGCGGCCGAGCGCATCGTGCCGTACGTCGTGAGGACGAAGCCGCCGGTCAGGTCCTCCAGTGTGCGGTCCGCGCCGTGGAAGCGGCGGACGGGGACTCCGGGGGCGAAGCGGGTGATCTCCCGCTGCCAGTTGCCCAGGAGGGAGGCGGGGCAGACCACCAGGGTGGGGGCGCGGTGGGCCCGGCGCAGGTGCAGGGCGATGAGGGTGATCGTCTTGCCGAGGCCCATGTCGTCGGCCAGGCAGCCGCCCAGGCCGAGGGAGGTCATGAGGTCCAGCCAGGCCAGGCCCCGGAGTTGGTAGTCCCGGAGGGTGGCGTCCAGGCCCTGGGGTGGCTCGGCGGGCTGGATGCCTGCCGTCAGGCGGTCGCGGAGCGTGGCCAGCGCGCCGACCGGGACGGCCTCCACCGTCTCGCCGTCGACGTCCGCCGTGCCGGTGAGCGCGACGGACAGCGCGTCGACCGGGTCGAGCAGGCCGAGTTCGCGTTTGCGCGCCTTGCGGACGAGGGCCGGGTCGACCAACACCCACTGGTCCCGGAGGCGTACGACCGGGCGGTGGGCCTCGGCCAGCATGTCCATCTCGGCCTCGGTGAGCGGGTCGCCGCCGAGCGCCAACTGCCAGCGGAACTGCAGGAGTTCCTCGCTCTCGAAGAAACCCGTGCCGTCGGTCGCGGAGCCCGGCGCCGACCGCACCACGGCCGCCGCCGTCAGGTCCTGTGCCAGGTCCCGGGGCCAGTGGACGGCGACCCCGGCCGCCGCGAGCCGCGTGGCCGCCACGCCGAGCAGCTCGCCCAACTCCTCCTCGGACAGGGCGAGTACGTCCAGCTCGGAGAGCCGGTCCAGCGGTGGCCACACGCGCGCGGCCCGCCGTACGGCCAACGCGGCGTCTACGCGCGCGCGGGGCCCGAAGGCGGTGTCCGCCGTGCCCGCCCACAGGGCCGCCGCGTCGACCACGAGGGTCGGGTCGGCGAGGCTGTGCACCTGGACGATCGCCGCGCCCGCGCTGCGCACCCGGCCGCCGTCGTCGAACAGGTCGTACGCCGACAGGTCCAGGCGGAGCGAGATCCGCACGCCCGCGTCCATCCCGGCGGCGACCTCCGCGGCCCAGTCCTGGGCGTCACGCAGCCGCTGCGGCGCGCGGGCCGCGAAGGGCAGACCGGAAGTGTACGGCGCGGCCGGGGTGCGGGGCAGGGTGTCCGCGACCGCGTCCAGGAAGGAGCGCATGAGTGCTTCGGGCTCGGGCAGCCGCAGCGGGCCCGGGCCGGGCAGCGGGACTGCGTGGCCCTCGTACGGGAGCGCCGCCGCCACCGCGCGGACGTGCGCGATGTCCTCCGGCTCCAGCGGGCCCGCGCGCCAGGCGTCGTGGCCTGACGCGGTGAGCCCGGGGAGGAGTCGGCCGCGGGCGGCGAGCCGCAGCGCGTGCAGGGCGGCGGCGCCCCAGCAGGCCGTGGCGGGATGGGCGGCGGGGTCGCGGCGGGCGCGCACCAGCAGGGGCAGCGCCGCTTCGATCGGCAGGGTCAGCGCGGGGGCGGACCTGCGGCGGACCGTGGCGCCCTGTCGCCGTACGACGGTCAGCTCGGTCTGTTCCACGCCCTCATCCGCTTCGGGGAGTGCGCGCTCGCCGTCCGGGTCCCAGAAGGCGACGCGGCCCTCGCGCGGGACGACCGGGGACGGCAGGAAGACGGCGGCCAGCCGTACGGAGATCTGCTCCGTGATCGCCGTGTCCGTCATACGTCCTGTCACCTCCCGCCCGTCAGTCGTGTCAGCTGTCTTCGACTCTACGGGCGGGGTCTGACAATCGGCCCCGGCGACCGGCCGGGGCGACCTGCTAGGGAACCGTGCGGGAGACGACGTAGACCATGGGGAGCTTGGGGTCGGACAGGTTCACCACGATGTCCTGGGTGGGGGCCGGGTCCTTCTGTTTGTTGACGACGCCCCACCAGGGGCCGGGGCCGGTGAACTTCCAGCCGGTGATCTTCTGGTCGCGGGCGCTGATGGTGACGTCGTTCTTCTTCAGCGTCTTCCGGTCGACGTCTATGCCGGCGAGGAAGGTGTCCAGGCCCGCGTCGGTGGTCTCGAACTGGACGTAGAGGCGGCTGGTCTTCCAGTTGTTGGTCTCGTAGAAGGCGACCTTCTCCGCCGGGTGCGGGACCGGTACCTGGTACAGGCGCCGCTGGACCTTCGAGGGCCAGCCCACGGTGAGTCCGGTCGCCGAGTACTTGTACTCCTTGTCCTTGCCGCTGTTGCGGCTCTGGTTGGCGGAGATCGCCAGGTAGACGGCCGGTACACCGATGAGCAGCACGATGATGAGCAGGGTGATCGCCCGGCGGCGGGCCTTGTGGCGGGGGTCCTCGGGTGGTCGGGGCGGCTCGTCCCGGGGCATGGCCTGACGCGGCAGCGATGCGGTCATGCCGTGTCCTGGCTGCCGCGGCGGAACTCGGCGAACCGCTCGTAGCGTTCGTACCGCTCGACCCGGCGGCGCTTGGCGCGGCGGAAGCGGCGGGCGACCAGCCGGGCCAGGTCGGCGGCCCCGACCATGCCGGCCTCGGGGCCCAGCTGGGCGCGCACTATGCGGGCCTCGGGGCGGTAGCCGCGGCCGGTGAGCTGCCGCTTGAACGCGTCCCGCGCGGGGCCGATCAGCAGGTCGTCGGCGGCCGAGACACCGCCGCCGATCACGAAGCAGGAGGGGTCGAGGGCGGCGGCGAGGTTGGCGATGCCGACGCCGAGCCACTGACCGATGTCCTGGAGCAGTTCGATGCACATCGCGTCGCCCTCGCGGGCCAGCTCGGTGATCATCGGGCCGGTGATCTCGCCGATGTTGCCCTTGACGTGCTCGATGATCCCGTAGGCCACCGGGGAGTCGGCCGCGGCCAGTTCGCGGGCCTCCCTGACCAGCGCGTTGCCGGAGCTGTACTGCTCCCAGCAGCCGCGGTTGCCGCACGCGCAGCGGTGGCCGCTCGGCACGACCTGCATATGGCCGAACTCGCCGGCGACGCCCCACTTGCCGCGCTTGACCTGGCCGTCCTCCAGGATCGCGCCGCCGATGCCGGTGCCGAGCGTGATCATGACGAGGTGGTCCTCGCCGCGGCCCGCGCCGAAGCGCCACTCGGCCCAGGCGGCGGTGTTCGCGTCGTTGTCCACCAGGACCGGTACGGAGAGCCTGCTCGTGATGCGGTCCCTGAGGGGCTCGTTCCGCCACGACAGGTGGGGGGCGAACAGGACGCGGTTGCGGTCGGCGTCGACCCAGCCGGCCGCGCCGATGCCGACGGCGTGCACGTCGTGCCGGTCGGAGAGGTCCAGGACCAGTTCGACGATGGTGTCCTCGACGACCTTGGGGCTCTTGGACTTGTCCGGGGTCTCCGTGCGGAGCTTCTCCAGGATGTTGCCGTCGGCGTCCACGACGCCCGCCATGACCTTGGTGCCGCCGATGTCGATGCCGACCGTGGGCACGCGGGGGGCCGTCAGGTGCGAACGCCGCTCCCGGGTGCCGACGGTGCGGAGTGCGGGGGCACGCCGGGAGCCTATGGGGGCGCTGAAGTTGCCGTAGGTGCTCATCGGGCCCGATTCTGCCTCACCGTGACCGTGGGTGCTGTGCGGGGGCGTGAAGGGGGGTTCGGATCGTTGTCTGGTGCGGGTGCGTCGTGGCTGGTCGCGCGGTTCCCCGCGCCCCTGACCTCGTTGCGGCCCGCTGCATAAATCGTTCAGGGCACTTCGATCAGGAAGCACGCAGCCCGGTTTATTTGTCCTGACATTATGACGAATAAGGCGGGTGAACCCGCCCGCTCAGGGACGCACGAGGAGCTGGAACTCGAACGAATACCGCGTCGGCCGATACGTATGGCTGCCGAATTCGACCGCCCGACCCGTGTCGTCGAATGTCGTGCGCTGCATGGTGAGGAGCGGGGCGCCCTCGGACTCGGCGAGGCGTTCGGCCTCCTCCGCCGTGGCGCCGCGGGCGCCGATGGACTGGCGGGCGCTGTGCAGGGTGATGCCGGCGGTGCGCATCATCCGGTACAGGCCGGTGGCCTCCAGTTGCGCGGTGTCCAGGTCGAGGAGGCCGAGCGGCAGGTGGTTGGAGAGGTACGCCATCGGCTCACCGTGCGCGAGGCGCAGCCGGTCGATGCGGTGTACGTCGCTGTCCTCGGCCACGCCGAGCGCCGCCGCGACCTCGGCGGAGGCCGTCACGACGGCGTTGACGAGGACCTTCGTGGCGGGGCGCTGCCCGGCCGCCTCCAGGTCGTCGAAGAGGCTGCTGAGTTCCAGCGGGCGCTTGACCTGGCTGTGCACGACCTGCGTGCCGACACCCCGGCGGCGCACCAGGAGGCCCTTGTCGACCAGTGACTGGATGGCCTGGCGGACCGTGGGCCGGGACAGGCCGAGCCGGGCCGCCAGTTCGATCTCGTTGCCCAGCAGACTGCCGGGGGTCAGCGAGCCGTGTTCGATCGCGGCCTCCAGCTGCTGGGACAGCTGGAAGTACAACGGCACCGGGCTGCTCCGGTCCACGCTGAGCTCGAGCGGCACGGTCGGGTCCACATCTGGTTTCGGCACGGGCCCGAGCGTAGCTGTGTGAATGGTTGACGGGAAGTGATGTAGTTCGATTGTCCGGACATACGCATTGACAGCGTGCCTGGTCGGCCCTCAGTTTGTTCCCATGCGCATCGGAGTCATCGGTACGGGCCGCATCGGGACCATCCATGCCAGGACGCTCAGCCGTCATCGCGAGGTCGGTTCGCTGATCCTCACGGACGTGGACCCGGTCCGGGCCCAGGAGCTGGCGAACCGGCTGGGGGAAACGGCGGCACCGAGCACGGAGGAGATCTTCAAGTGGGGCGTGGACGCCGTGGTGATCACCACGGCGACATCGGCGCACGCCGAATTAATCGGGAGAGCGGCACGGTCCGGGCTCCCGGTGTTCTGCGAGAAGCCCATCGCCCTCGACCTGCCGGGCTCGCTGCAAGCGATCGCCGAGGTCGAGACGGCGGGAACGATCCTTCAGATGGGGTTCCAGCGCCGGTTCGACGCGGGCTACACGGGAGCCCGGGAGGCGGTGCGCTCGGGGCGGCTGGGACGGCTGCACACGGTCCGCGCGATGACCTCCGACCAGACGCCTCCCCCGGCCGCCTACCTCCCGATCTCCGGCGGGCTGTACCGGGACACCCTGATCCACGACTTCGACATGCTGCGCTGGGTGACCGGGCACGAGGTCGTCGACGTGTACGCGACCGGTTCGGACGCCGGTCCCTCGATGTTCCGCGAGGCCGGTGACATCGACACGGCCGCGGCGGTCCTCACCCTGGACGACGGCACGCTGGCCACGACGACGGCCGCGCGCCTGAACGGGGCGGGCTACGACGTCCGGATGGAGCTGGCCGGAGAACTCGACCAGGTCGTCGTCGGCCTGGACGACCGCACGCCCATCGCTTCCACCGAGCCGACCGGTCCCCCGGCCGCGACCAAGCCGTGGACCGGCTTCCTGGAGCGCTTCGGGCCCGCCTACGAGGCCGAGTTGATCGCCTTCGTGGAGGTGGTCGTCGGCCAGCGCACCAACCCGTGCGACGGCCGCGAGGCCCTTCAGGCACTGCGCATCGCCGAGGCCTGCGAAGTGTCCAGACGCGAACACAGACCGGTCCGCCTCGCGGAGATCGCGGGCGCCTTCCCCTACAGCTGAGCAGCACAGTCGTGTCGTAGAAGGTGACGCCTCCTCAGGCACCTCAGGAGGCGCTCAGGACGCACGGACCGCCAGCACCGTGCCCTGGGCGACCGCGCAGAGGGACTCCGTGCCGTCGTCGGCGACCGCGAGGACGTCGCAGCGGACGACGGCCTGGCGGCGGCCGGCCTGGACGACCTCCGCGTGCGCGCGCAGGACGCGGCCGGTGGCCGGGCGGACGTACTGGATGGACAGCCCGCCCGTGAGGACCGCGGGGCCGAGTGCCGTACCGCCGGCGAACGTGAGCGCGTTGTCGGCGGCGTAGGCGAGGACTCCGCCGTGCACGAAACCGTTCTGCTGGAGCAGGTCCTCCCTGATGTCGATCTCCAGCGTGGCGATCCCGTCCCCGAAGGCGCTCAGCCGCGCGCCGATCAGCCTGCTGAAGGGCTGACTCTCCAACGCCTTCCGAGCCATGGTCAGGTCGAACTCGGCGAACTCGGCGCTTGCGGTCACGAGGGCGGTCCTCCTAAAGGATCCATGACTTTCAGGGCAGTTACGGCTGCCGCGACTTCAACAACCGCTGCGGCTACGGCAGTTGCTGCCGAGGTTGCTGCTGCTACGGCCTTCAGGGCTCAGCCGCTGCTACGGCCGCCCCGCGCAGCCGTTCTACCAGCGCACCGGCAGCGCGCGCATCCCGCGCATCAGCATGCCCGGGAGCCAGTCGCCGGGCGGGCCGTCCAGGGTGAGGGCGGGGGCGCGCTCCAGCAGGGTGCGTATCGCCGTGCGGGCTTCGAGGCGGGCCAAGGGGGCGCCGAGGCAGTAGTGGATGCCGTGGCCGAAGGCGAGGTGGCCGCGGGTGTCGCGGCGGATGTCGAAGCGGTCCGGGGCCGGAAAGCGGACCCCGTCGCGGTCGGCGGCGGTCAGGCCGACCATGACCGGATCGCCCCGCTCCACCGAGGTACCCGCGATCTCCAGCGGCTCGGCGGCGAACCGGAACGTGCCGTTCTCCACCGGGCCCTCGTAGCGCAGCATCTCCTCGATCGCGCCGTCGAGCAGGGTCATGTCGGCGCGCAGGGCGGCGAGTTGGTCCGGGTGGGTGAGCAGGGCGTGGATGCCGCTGGTGAGGAGGTTGACGGTGGTCTCGTGGCCGGCGATGAGCAGGATGAAGGCCATGCCCCGCAGTTCCTGCGGGGAGAGCCGGTCGCCGTCCTCGGAGGTGGTGCGGATCAGGTCGCTGAGCAGGTCGCCGCTGGGGCCCGCGCAGCGTTTGTCCTCGATCAGGTCGCCGAGGTATTCGGCGAGCCGGACGAACGCGTCGTACTCGGCACCCGAACTGGTGGGCGCCACCGCCTCCGTGGAGAGTTTGCGGAACTCCGCGCGGTCCAGCTCGGGTACGCCCAGGAGCTCGCTGATCACGGTGATCGGCAGCGGGTAGGAGAGCGCCTCGACGAGGTCGGCACGGCCGGAGGGCAGCATCGCGTCCAGCAGGTCGTCGGTGATCTGCTGGACGCGCGGGCGCAGTTCCTCGACCCGGCGCATGGTGAACGAGCGGCTGATCAGCCCGCGCAGGCGGGTGTGGTCCGGTGGGTCGGTGGTCAGCAGATATCTGCCGATCAGCTCCTCGTCGAGGAACGTCACCCCGATCTTGCCGCCGTCCTTGGCCAGTCTCGGGTCGGTGAGCGCCGAGCGCGCCTCTTCGTACCCCACGATCAGCCAGGTCACGTGGTGCTCGTCCGGCGTCGGCAGCCGTACGCGGTGCACCGGGCCCGACTTCCGCAGCATGGCGTACACCTGGTGCGGGTCCCGCCGGAACGCCTCGCCGAACTCCCCCAGATCGATCACTTCGGTCATGCCTGCCCCCTCCTGGTCGATCCCCCGAGGCCTCCCAGTGCAATGGGAACGGACGGCGGCGGCGACTAGTGCCCGCTCTCCCCGTCCTCTTCGAGCAGACCCGCGTCGTACGCCAACAGGGCGATCTGCACACGGTTGTTGAGGTCGAGCTTGGCCAGGATGCGGGAGACGTGGGTCTTCACGGTGGCCACGCTCATGAAGAGGCCGGTGGCGATCTCGGCGTTGGCGAGGCCCTGCCCGACGGCTACGGCGACCTCGCGTTCGCGGTCCCCCAGGGCTGCGATGCGTTCACGCGCGCGTGCCCGACGGGTGTCGGTGGCGGTGCCCGCCGCGTGCTCCATCAACTGCCGGGTGACCGCGGGCGACAGCACCGGATCACCGGCCGCGACCCGGCGCACGGCGTCGAGGATCTCGGCGGGCGGGGTGTCCTTGAGGACGAAGCCGGCGGCGCCCGCGCGGAGGGCCCGTAGCACCTGTTCGTCGGCGTGGAAGGTGGTGAGGACGACGATCTGGGGCGCGTCGCCTCGGGCGCGCAACCGCTCCGTCGCCGTCAGTCCGTCGACCGACGGCATACGGATGTCCATGAGGACGACGTCCGGGTGGACGCGGTCGACGAGTTCCTCGACCTCGCTGCCGTCGGCGGCCTCGCCGACGATCTCGATGTCGGCGGCCCCGCCCATCATGAAGGACAGCCCGGCCCGCACCAGCGGGTCGTCGTCGACGAGGAGCAGTCTGATCGCAGTCATGGGGCTACGTAACCATGGCGACGCGGCGGGTGGCGGCGCGGTCTGCGGTGCGGGGCGGGGTGGGGCGCCCAAGGAGGCGTGTGCGCCCTCGCCGCCCACGCCGGGGCGGGCGGCCGTGCCGTCGACACCGCGAGCGGGGTGATCATCGGGGAACGGCTCCGGGGCGGCGGGACGGCAGTGCGACCGGTGCTCCACAGCAGCACCCCGGGCGCCCGGTCCGACCACGCCCGCGCCAACACACAGGCAGAGCCGGCGAGTTGGCCGGAGTTCGCATGGTCGGCGCAGGAGTGGTGACTTTCCGGGAGCGGCCGCCATCCTCCGTGCGCGGAACGGGAGTCACCCGTGGCACCGAACGGCACTCACCCCCACGGCAGCCAAGCCCGCACCCGGAACCCCCCGCCCTCTCCCGGCCCGTGCTCCAGCCGTCCCCCCGCCAACGTCGCCCGCTCGGTCAGCCCGATCAACCCCTGGCCGGAACCGGGGACATGGGGCACAGCACCCTCCGGGGGCGGGTTGTGCACGGCGATCACCAGGCCGTCGCCCGGGGTGCCGGTGACCGTCACCGTGACCTCCGTGCCCGGGGCGTGTTTGCGGGCGTTGGTGAGGGCCTCCTGGGCGATGCGGTAGGCGGTGCGGCCGACCGAGGCGGGGACCGCGGCGGGGTCGGTGACCCGGTTGGCGAGGGTGACCTTCATGCCGGCCTCGCGGGACTCGGTGACCAGCGCGTCCAGGGCGCCGAGCGTGGGCTGCGGACGGCCCGTGTCGTCGGGCTCGCCCGCGCGCAGGACGCCGATGATCTCCCGCAGGTCCTGGAGGGCCTCGTGGGCGCTCTCCCGGATGACACCGGCCGCCCGCGCGACCTCCTCGCGGGGCGCGTCCGGGCGGAACTCCAGCGCGCCCGCGTGCACGCTCAGCAGGGTCAGCCGGTGGGCGAGCACGTCGTGCATCTCGCGCGCGATGGCCTCGCGGGCGAGCCGCTGGGCCTGCTCGGCCCGCAGCTCCGCCTCCGTCTCGGCGCGCCGGGCGCGGTCGCGCAGGCTGAGCATGAGCTGCCGCTTGGAGCGGACGAACATGCCCCAGCCGATGACGGTGAGGGTGAGCAGTTCGGTGAACACGACCGCGCCGGCGTACGGCAGGTCGGGGTCCGGGCGCAGCCAGAAGAACAGCGGGGCCAGGGCGAGTTGGACGCCGCCGATCCAGGCGACGTAGCGGAAGGGGCGGTGCACGGCGAGCGTGAACACGGCGACCATGGCGGCGCCGCCCGCCGTGTTCGACACGAAGCCGACGGGGACCATCGCGACCGCGAGCCCGAGCGGCCAGCGGCGGCGCAGCCACACCGCGCCGCAGGCGAGGACCCCGAAGAGCTGGTCCACGACGGCGAGGGAGTGCGGGGTCGCGGTGTCGCTGTCGAGGGTCTGCGCGGCGGCGAGTCCGATGCCCACGGCCAGCAGGAAGCAGCAGGTGTCGACGACCCAGTCGCGGGCGGTACGGCGGGGACGTCCGCGCCGTTCGACGTCGGGGTCGAGTTCGTCGGCCACGGCGGACGGCAGCAGCCATCGGCGCCCCGCGAACGCCTGCGGTACCTTCGCGGTCCTGTCACCTGTCACGGTCGACAAATCTATGCGGCACCGGGCCCGGTCACCCACCCCGTGCGGGGGAACGGCGACCAAAGTCGCGCCGTCACAGACTTTCGGCGGACATGCCCCCAGCCCCCCAGTCCCCCGATCCCCCGGCCCCCAGCCCGTGCGCAGATCGCGTGGAGACGCCGCGCGTCAGGTTAACTCCCTGAAAACTCATCGGACTTGGCGGGAAAATCTCCGTAGTTGTCATTGACATGCCACTATCTACGCGCGTCATCATGAAGACATGAGATTCCCCCCACGGATCACCAGCATCGGCGCAGCAGCCGCCGTCCTGTCCGCTCTCCTCGTCGGCGGCACCGTCGCCACCGCGACCCCGGCCGCCGCCGCGGTCGGCAGCATCTGTTACAGCGCCCTGCCTTCGCAGGCGTACGACACGCTCGACCTGATCGCGACGAACGGCCCCTTCCCCTACTCGCAGGACGGCGTCGTCTTCCGCAACCAGGAAGGCGTCCTCCCCAGCCAGGCGTCCGGGTATTACCACGAGTACACGGTCAAGACTCCTGGCTCGTCCACGCGAGGTGCGCGCCGCATCGTCACCGGAAAGAAGACCCAGGAGGACTACTACACCTCGGACCACTACGTCACCTTCAACCTGATCAACTTCGGCTGCTGAGCCGATCGGTCAGGTACGGCACCTGAAGGAACGACGCGTCCGACCGTAGGTCCGGCCCGTAGCCACCCGGGCGTCCGGCCCCCACCGGCCGCATCACCGGCTGCACCATCGCTCACCCCTCGCCCCGCGGCTCCCCCCACGTTCATGGGTCGCGGGGCGAGGCACGTCCTGCCGCCGGGGGAAGCCGAAGGCCCCCGTCGTCCCTGCCGACCGCTCCGGTCCGGCCGCGTACGGGGGGACTCTCAGGTCTCCCGCTCGGGTGCGTACGCCTCAGCGTCCAGGCCGAAGGTCCAGGCCACCCCCGCTCGGGCTGTGCGCGTCGACGGGGGGACCCGTAGCCAGTACGTGCGGTGGGTGCCGTCGGGTTCCGGTGTGGAGTTCAGGACCTCCACCATGACCACGGGCTCGTCGTCGGCCAGGTCGATCCGCCACAGCGTGCCCGTCTCGTCCCGGTGCAGGGGGCGGGCTCCCGAATCGGTGAGGTACCGGTCGCAGCCGTAGTACTCAAGCATCACGCGGCGCAGCTCGGCGTTCTCCTCGGCGCGGATGCGTTCCGGGGTCAGCGTGGGCAGTTCGGCCAGGAAGGCGGCCGGGACCGGCATGCCGCGCCAGGCGTGCAGCGCGAAGCCGTCCGGGTAGGCGAGCGCCGGGCCGTCCCCGTGGTCGAGGCGGCCCGCCTCGTCGCGGTGGAGGGCCGAGGGGCGCTCCGAGAGCACCGCGATCCGCGCGAACGGCCACCACCAGCCGGCGCTGCGGCACACTTCGGACAGCGCGTCGAGCGGGCCGTCGTCGGCGGGGAACGCCGCGAGCCACGGCGCGTCGTGCTGCCCGAGCACGGCGTCCAGGAGAAGCAGCCGGATCTCCGCGGCCTCCTTGCCGGTGTCGCTCCCGGCCAGGTCCTCGATCACGCCCGTACGGATCCGGTCCACCAGGGCCTGCGTCGACGGCCACAGCTGTCCGCCGGTCGCCGCCCAGTGGGCCGACCACCCCATGGGCCCCAACTCGGCGTGCAGCCGCCGTCTCGCCGCCGCCCACGGCGCACTGCGCACCACGTCCCGGACGCTCGGTCCCCGGTCCGCCTGCTCCCGGAGGAGGGCGACCGCCGCGCGGGGCGAACCCGCCCACACCACGCGCTCCGGTTCCCCGAGTCCCGCCAGCCGGTAGGCCCGCCGGACGCCCTCCTCGGCGCGCGCCCGGTCAGCGGGGCCGGTCGCCGAGGACCGCGTCCGCCACCGCGCGAGGTCGAGGGAGGGGCCGAACGGCGTTCCCCCATGGCCGAGTCGGTCCCCCTCGGGGTCCTGCTCCACGACCGCCGTCATACTCCCCGCTCCCCCGCCCGACTTCAGGTCCATCGTTCCGTCCCTTCCCACGTCCGTCCCACCCACGTGCCCCTCCTCCACTCCTCGCCCGGCGCTCCCGTACCGCCGGTGCGTCCCGGTCGCTCAGTCGGCCACGATCCGCACGGACCCGGGCACGTACTCCCGCTGCCTGACGACCCGGAACCACCCCTTGGGCAGCGCGATGGCCGCGTGCTCCTCGTGCACCACCCGCCCGCCCTGGGGCAGATGGAGCAGCAACGGCCCGTACGGGCCCGGCTCGCGCACCAACTCCCCCGGCCCGACGACCGCGTGGGCATGCCCCGTCACCTCTCCCAGTGCCAGCACGAGCCGCCCCTGTGCGTCGCGCCGCTCCCTCGGGGCGTGCGCCGCGTGAGCGGGCACCGCGTCCTGCGCGACCGGCACGATCAGCACGTCTCCCTGTCGGTACATGGCTGTCCCCTCACCGCCGGGTGCGCCACGCACCGGCTTCATGACCACGACGTTAGGCGGCACCACTGACAACGGCCCCGGGCCCGCCCCCGCCGAACGGCACTGTCAGTGGCGGTTGGTAGAAATGCGGCACCACAGACCACGCACACTTCCTTCTCAGGAGCGGCCGCATGACCATCGGTGAGCATCTCGACGCGCTGCACGGGCTGCCCTCGTTCACCTTTCCCGGACCGGGCGCCCCCACCGACCGCCTGCCCGAGCCGGAATCGGTGGCCTGGCGCATCGGCGCCAACGTGTACGACACCGACGAGGCGTGGACCGACACGTTCGCCCGCTTCCGTGCCGACGTCGACACGGCCCGGGTCCGGGCCCTGATCATCGGCGGCTGGGAGGAGGCCTACGACACCGCGCCCACGCCGGTCGTCGAGGCACTCGTGGCGGCCCGGGACGCCTTCCCCGCACTGCGCGCGATGTTCCTGGGCGACCTGGTGATGGAGGAGTGCGAGATCTCCTGGATCCACCAGTCCGACGTCACCCCGCTGCTCGACGCCTACCCGGCGCTGGAGGAGTTCGGAGTGCGCGGCGGCACCGGCCTCGAGTTCACCGCGTTGCGCCACGGCGCGCTGCGCCGGCTGGTGGCGGAGACGGGCGGGCTGCCCGTCGAGGTGGTGCGCGGCATCGGCGCCAGTGACCTGCCCGCCCTGGAGCACCTGGACCTGTGGCTGGGCACGCCGGACTACGGCGGCGACAGCGAGGCCGCCGACCTGGAGCCGATCCTGTCCGGTGCGCGGCTGCCGCGCCTGCGTCATCTGGCCCTGCGCAACAGCGAGATGCAGGACGCGGTGGCCGCCGCGGTCGCCGCCGCCCCGGTGGTGGAGCGCCTGGAGGTGCTGGACCTGTCGATGGGCGTGCTGACCGACGAGGGCGCCGTGGCGCTGCTGAGCGGGCAGCCGCTGACGCATCTCAAGAAGCTGGACCTGCACCACAACTACCTCAGCGAGGCCGTCGCGGAGCGCGTACGGCAGACGCTGGTGCCGGCGGGCGTGGACGTCGACCTGGACCGTGACGACGCCGAGGAGGACACGGAGGACGACGGCACGGTCTGGCGCTACGTCGCCGTCGGGGAGTGACCGCGTCCACCGCGGCCGGGCCGATCGCCGCCGCGTCGTCCGCCCGCGCCGCGCCCCGGTTCGCGGTGGTCGGCAACCCCGAGAACCGCAGGGTGTCCCTCTTCGCGGACGCCGTGCGCGCGGCCGGGCTGCCCGCACCCCGCGTCGTCGCCTGGACGGACGTCCTGCGCGCGCGGGGAGCGGACTTCGCCGCCGACGAGTTCGTCCGGGTCGACTCCCCCGGCGAGAACCCCGAGGTCGACCGGCTGCTGCGGGGTACCACGGAGCCGACCCGGGTGGAGGGTTCGGCCCGCTGGTACACGCGGTTCACCGCCGCGCTGCGCACGCTGCGCGGCGGCATCCCCCTGGCCGACCCGGACGACCTGGCGGTGCTGTTCGACAAGCGGGCGTGCCACGCCGTGCTGGACGCGGCCGGCGTGCCCGTCCCGCACTCCCCGACCTCGGGTCCGCTCGGCGCGCGCGTGCGGGGCTGGGACGACGTACGGGCGCTGATGCGCGAGCACCGGATGCCCCGGCTGTTCGTCAAGCCCGCGCACGGTTCGTCGGCGTCGGGTGTCCTCGCGGTGGAGACGGCGGGCGGCGGCCGGTTCAGGGCGACCACGTCCGTCGAGACCGGTCCGGACGGCGCACTGCACAACTCGCTCCGGGTGCGCCGGTATCACGACGAGCGGGACGTCGCGCGCATCGTGGACGCGCTGGCGCCGGACGGGCTGCATCTCGAACGCTGGGTGCCGAAGGCGTCCCAGTCGGGCCGGGCCGCGGATCTCCGGGTGGTCGTCGTGGCCGGGCGGGCCACCCACGCGGTGGTGCGCACCAGTCGCGGGCCGCTGACCAACCTCCATCTGGGCGGCAGCCGCGGCGACTTGGACGGCGTCCGACACGCCGTCACCGCCGCGGGCGCCCGCTGGTCCGACGTGCTGGACGTGTGCGAGCGCGCCGCGTCCTGCTTCCCGCGCACGCTGTGCGTGGGGGTCGACCTGCTGCCGGCCGTGGACTGGCGCCGCAGTTTCGTCGGCGAGGTCAACGCCTTCGGCGACCTGCTGCCCCGGCTCACGGGACTGCCCGGCAGTGGCGCCGAGGGTCTGGACACCTACGGCGCGCAGGTGGCGGCCGTGCTGCGCGCACCGGCCGGAAGCGGCCCGCGTCACCCGTACAGAACAGGAACAGCCCATGCCTGAGCCCGACATGAACGCGATCGTCGGCGACCACGACATCCTGCTGGTCACCCTCGACACGCTGCGGCACGACGTGGCCGTCGAGTTGGCGGCCGAGGGTCGCATCCCGCACCTGGCGCGCCATCTGCCGGGCGGGCTCTGGGAGATGAGACACGCCCCGGGCAGTTTCACGTACGCCTCGCACCAGGCGATCTTCGCCGGGTTCCTGCCCACTCCGGCCCAACCCGGCCCGCATCCAAGGCTGTTCGCGGCGAGCTTCCCTGGCAGCGAGACGACCGCCGAGGGCACCTTCGTCTACGACACCCCCGACCTGGTGTCCGGACTGGCGGCGGCCGGCTACCGCACCGTCTGCGTCGGAGGCGTGGGCTTCTTCAACCGGCGCGGTCCGCTGGGCTCCGTACTGCCCGGCCTGTTCCAAGAGGCGCACTGGGAGGAGGAGTTCGGCGTCACCTCGCCGCACTCCTTCGAGAACCAGATCGACCGCGTGGAACAGGTCGTGGGCCAACTGCCCCCCGAACAGCGCCTGTTCCTGTTCGTGAACGTGTCGGCGCTGCACCAGCCCAACTGGTTCCACCTGCCCGGCGCGACCCGCGAGGCGGGTGACACCAGGGAGACGCACGCCGCCGCGCTGGAGTACGTCGACCGGCACATCGGGCGGCTGTTCGCCGCCGCGAGCTCCCGGCGCCCGTGCTTCGTCATCGTCTGCTCCGACCACGGCACCGCCTACGGCGACGACGGCTACACCGGCCACCGCCTGGGCCACGAGTCCGTGTGGACCGTGCCGTACGCCCACTTCTTCCTGGACCCCGCCGAGGCCGCCCGATGACCACCGCGCAGCAGACCGGCCCGTACCAGCACTACGTGTACGCGTATCCGCACAAGACGGCGTACCGGCGCCTCCAAGACCGGCCCGCGCTGCGGGAGTTGTGGGCGGCGGAGGACCGCGCCGCGCTCTCGCTGTACGTGCACATACCCTTCTGCGAGGTCCGCTGCGGGTTCTGCAACCTCTTCACCCGCATCGGCGCCCCGGACGGCCTGACCGGCGCCTATCTCGACGCCCTGGAGCGGCAGGCGGACGCCGTCCGGGCGGCGCTGGGCGACGCGGAGCCGCCACGTTTCGCCACGGCTGCGTTCGGCGGCGGCACCCCGACCTTCCTCACCGCGTCCGAGCTGGAGCGCCTGTGCGACCTCGCCGAGCGGCGCATGGGCGCCGACCTGCGCGCGGTCCCGCTCTCCGTGGAGGCCTCGCCCGCCACGGCCACCGCGGACCGGCTCGCCGTCCTCGCGGACCGCGGCGCGACCCGCCTCAGCCTGGGCGTCCAGAGCTTCGTCGACTCCGAGGCCAGGGCCGCCGTACGCCCGCAGCGCCGCGCCGACGTGGAGGCGGCGCTCGGCCGGATCCGGGACACCACCATCCCGGTGCTCAACATCGACCTCATCTACGGCATCGACGGCCAGACCGAGCGGACCTGGCGCGCCTCCCTGGACGCGGCCCTGGCCTGGCGCCCCGAGGAGCTGTACCTGTACCCGCTCTACGTCCGCCCGTTGACCGGCCTCGGCCGCCACCAGGGGGACGCCGGAGCCGACCCGGAGTGGGACGAGCAGCGGCTGCGCCTGTACCGCGCGGGACGCGACCACCTCCTCGCACACGGCTATGTCCAGCAGTCGATGCGGATGTTCCGCCGGGCCGACGCCCCGCCCCAGGGCGCCGACGACTACGCCTGTCAGACGGACGGCATGATCGGGCTCGGCTGCGGGGCCCGCTCGTACACGTCGGCGCTGCACTACTCCTTCGACTACGCGGTCGGCATGCACGAGATCCGCGGCATCATCGACGACTACGTCACGACGACCGACTTCGCGCACGCGGAGGTCGGCTACCGCGTCGACGGACACGAGGCGCGCCGCCGTCATCTCCTCCAGTCCCTCCTCCAGGCCGAGGGGCTGTCCGTCGCCGACTACCGCGCCCGCTTCGGGAGTTCACCCGACGACGACTTCGGGACGGAGCTCGACCGGCTGGCCGGGCGCGACTGGCTGACCGACGCGGCGGGCGAGCGGCTCGTGCTCACCCCGGAGGGGCTGGCGCACTCCGACGCCATCGGCCCGGAGCTGTTCTCCTCCGAAGTGCGGTCCGCCATGGCCGCCTACGAACGGAAGTGACGGACCGTCATGGATCTCACCGTCCTCTACCGGGGCCCGCTCGCGTCCTGCGACTACGACTGCCCCTACTGCCCGTTCGCCAAGCGCCGCGACTCGACCGCCCAACTCCGCGCGGACCGAGATGCGTTGGAGCGCTTCGCGCGCTGGGCGGCGGACAGCGGGGACGAGTTGTCGCTGCTGTTCACGCCGTGGGGCGAGGGCCTGGTCCGCTCCTGGTACCGGCGCACCCTCACCGAGCTGTCCCAACTGCCCCACGTGCGCCGGGTCGCGATCCAGACCAACCTGAGCTGCCGTACCGGCTGGCTCGCCGAGGCCGACCTCGACACGCTCGCCCTGTGGTGCACGTACCACCCGGGCCAGACCCCGTACGACCGTTTCCTCGGCAAGTGCCGTGAACTGGCCGATCGCGGGGTGCGCTTCAGTGTCGGTGTGGTGGGCCTGCCCGGCCATCTGGCGGCGGCCCGCCGGCTCCGCGACGATCTGCCCCCGCACGTGTACCTCTGGATCAACGCGGCCGAGGGACACACCTACGGGGACGCCGAGGCCGACGACTGGACCGCGCTCGACCCGCTCTTCCCGTACAGCAGGCACCCGCACCGCAGTGCCGGACTCCCGTGCCGTACCGGCGAGTCCGTGATCTCGGTCGACGGCGCGGGCACGGTCCGCCGCTGCCACTTCGTCCGTGACGAACTGGGCAACCTGTACGACGGCTCGTACCGCGCGGCGCTGCGCCCACGCGCGTGCCCGCTGGCCGTGTGCGACTGCCACATCGGGTATGTCCACCTGGAGTCCCTGCCGTTGTACGACGTCTTCGCGGGCGGTGTCCTGGAGCGGGTGCCGTCCGCCGTCCCCGGCCAGGACACCCCGCGCCCCCTGACGCTCATGGCGCGGCCCGCACAGGTCCCGATGTCCAGGTCGTGTCCTCAGTGATGCCGTCCCTTCTCAGGCGTGTCTCAGGAGTGTCATCGGCTGAGGGATCGCCACAGGGGCCCCGTGATGGAGGGAGAACGACCGCGGGTCAGCCGCGGATCGGCCATCACGGGGAGAACGAGACACATGAAGTTCAAGCGATTCGGGACCATCGCCGCGACGGCGCTCACCGGCACCCTGCTCCTGACCGCCTGCAACGGCGTGAACGGTGCGGCCGACGCCACCGTGTCCCATCCGGCGGCGGGGGCGACTCAGGCGGCGGGTGCCATCGGCCGCTACTCCCAGAACGCGCCGGGGGCGCGGTACTTCACCACGATCCTCACCGGTGACAACGAGGTGCCCGTCAAGGGCAAGCCGGCGGTGGGCGACAAGGACGGCAGCGCGGTGGCCCTCATGCGCATCCAGGGCGACGAGGTGTCCTTCGCGTTCGCGTGGACGGGGATCGGCACCCCGACCATGGCCCATCTCCACCAGGGGGCGCGGGGCACCAACGGTGACGTGAAGATCCCGTTCTTCATGGAGAAGCTCAAGGGAGGCGTGCCGTTCGTGTTCGGCACCGTGAAGGTCAAGGACACCGACCTGCTGCGGAACATCGAGGCGCATCCCGACCAGTTCTACTTCAACCTGCACACCGCCGAGTTCCCCGGCGGCGCGGTCCGCGGACAGGCCGTCGCACTGCCCGGCGCCGTCTCGCTGCCCGACGCCATCCGCCACTCGTCCCTGGCCGGCGTCGTCAAGGGGGCCCAGATCTACGCCTGCACCAAGCAGGACGACAGCTCCTACGCCTTCACCCAGGACAACGTCGACGCCACCCTCCAGGGCGGCATCCAGCACAGCTTCGCCAAGCACGGCCCCGCCGGCCCGCCCCAGTGGATCGCCCCCGACGGCTCCTCGGTGACCGGCACCGTCCTCAACAAGTTCGACAACGGCAAGGGCAACATCCCCCAACTCCTGCTCCGCGCCCAGCAGACCGGCAAGAGTAAGGGTCTCCTGTCCAGGACCACCTCGGTCCTACGTCTCAACACCGCCGGCGGCGTCGCCCCGGTCGGCACCTGCGACCCGGCCACGCAGCCCACCACCCGCGTCCCCTACACGGCGGACTACCTGTTCCTCGCCACCAAGTAGCACCGACGAGCGGCGCCGCCCGAACCGGCGGAGCCGTACCCAGCCAGGCGACGCGAGTCCCGCGCGGACTCGCGTCGCCGTGTGTTCGGGCCCCGCCAGGTCGCGCCAGGTCGCTCAGGAGAGGGCAGCCCCGCGCCCCCACGCCGTCCCCACAAGGACGAGCACACCGCCCGCAAGCCCGAACACGCCGAGCCGCTCCCCGCCCAGCGCGATACCCGCCGCCGCGGCCCACAGCGGCTCGGTGCCGAGCAGCAGGCTGACGCGGGAGGGCGAGGTCCGGCGTACGGCCCACATCTGCACGAAGAAGGCGAACAGGGTGCAGAACACGGAGAGGAACAGCAGCCCGGCCCACTCGCGCGGCCCGAAGTCGGCGGCCGTCGCCCACGGTGTGGTGTCGGCGCCGGTCGACAGGATCGCGAACACCGCGACGGCGGTGGCGAGTTGGACGGTGGTCAGGGGCAGTGCGTCCGCGCCCTGGACCGACGTGGTGCGGGACATGGCGAGGACGTGCACGGTGCGGGCGAGGGCGGCGAGCAGCATGAGGAGGTCGCCGAGTGAGGGGCGGGAGAAGCCCGCGCCCTGGGTCAGCAGCAGCACGCCGAGCACGGAGAGGGCCGCCGCGCCGAGGAAGGCACGGGAGGGCCGGGTGCGGGTCACCGCCGCCTCGGCGAGCGGGGTGAAGATCATGGTGAGGCTGATGATCAGGCCGGCGTTGGTCGCCGAGGTGTGGACGACGCCGTAGGTCTCCAGGAGGAAGATCCCGGCGAGGATCAGCCCGAGCAGGGCCGCCCCGCGCCACTGTGAGGCTGTCAGGGCGCGCAGCGAGCGATGGCCCACGACCGCCAGGACGGGCAGGACGAGGGCGAAGCGCAGGACCAGGACGGCGAGGACCGTGCGGGCCGTGGTGATGTCCTTGGACGCGAGATAACTGGCGCCCCAGACCACCGCGACCAGCAGGACGGGCAGGTCGGTGAGCCAGGCCCGGCGGGGCAGGGCGGCGGACGGTACGGCGATCGAGGACATGAGGGCGGCTCTCCCGGTCTCCGACGAAGGGGTGGAGACATCGGTGGCTGCCACACGGAACGATCACCGTACCGGCACGACCCCCCGCTGACTAGGCGTTTTCCGCATCGGCGTCCGCGTACGAGCCATAGGTCGGCCGGCCCGCCAGGTCGTACGACTGGATGGAGACGCCGGTGCTGGTGACGCGCCCGCCCGTGTGCCGGAAGGCCATGGGCTCGGTGCCCTCGGGGAACAGCCGCAGGCCGCTGCCGAGCACGACCGGGAAGGTCACCAGGTGGAGCGTGTCGACGAGGCCGAGCGCGAGGAGGGAGCGGACGAGGGCGCCGCTGCCGTGCACCTGGAGTTCGCCCCCGGTGCGCTCCTTGAGGTCGGTGACCTCCTTCGCGAGGTCGCCGCCGATGACCGTGGTGCCGGCCCAGGAGGGATCGGTGACGGTCGACGAGGCGACGTACTTCGGCAGCGCGTTCAGCTTGGCGGCGATCGGGTCGGCGGGGTCGGTCTTGTCCGGCCAGTACCCGGCGAAGATGTCGTACGTACGGCGGCCGAGCAGATAGGCGCCGGAACGGTCGAAGACCTCGACCACGAACCGGCCGAAGTCGTCGTCGCCGTAGACGAAACTCCAGCCGCCGTGCTCGAAGCCGCCGCGGGTGTCCTCCTCGGGGCCGCCGGGGCCCTGGTAGACGCCGTCGAGGGTGACGAAGAGAGTGGAGACGAGCTTGCCCATGTCGGGTGCCTGCTTCCTGCTGCGGGAGCGGATGGTGTCATCAGCTCAGACCCCGCGGGCCCCCGCAACTCATCGGTCCTCGCTACGGCGTCTCGCCTTCTCTCAGTCCTCGCTACGGCGTCTCCCGGTTCTTCGCGCTACGGCGGCTCAGCCCGCGTGGGTCGAGAACATGCCGCCGGTCGGGCCCTGCTTGTCGCCGCCCTGGGCCTTCTTCAGGGCGTTGGCGAGGCTCTCGATGGTGAGGGACTGGAGGATGACGCGGCCGTTGCCCTCAAGGGTGGCCAGGGACAGGCCCTCGCCGCCGAACACGGCGTTCATCAGGCCCTGGCGGTTGAGGCCGCCGATGCGCTGGACGCCGTACTGGACGCCCTCCTCGAAGGCGACGAGGCAGCCGGTGTCGACCTCGATGCGGCCGCCGAAGTCGGCCGGGTTCAGGTCGATGAAGTTGCCCGCGCCGGCGATGATCACCGTGCCGTGCCCGGTGAACTTCTCCAGGACGAAGCCCTCGCCGCCGCTCATGCCGGTGCGGCCGCCCTGGAAGGCGATGCCGAACTGGACGGTGGACTCGGCGGCCACGAAGGCGTCCTTCTCCGCGAACCACGCGCGTGTGCCGTCCAGTTCCAGGGCGCGCATCTCCCCCGGGAGCACGCCCGCGAAGCCGACGGTGCCTTCGCCGCCCTGGGAGGTGAAGTACTGGAACGCCAGCGACTCACCCGCGAGCGCGCGCTGGCCGACCTGCATGGCGGTGCCCATGGCCTGGCGGAGCATGCCGCCCATGCCGCCGCCCGCGCCACCGGCACCCTGTTGCTGGCCGCCGCCCGACGGCCCGCTCAGGCGGGTCTCCATGGTCACGTTCGTCGTCTTGAAGAGGAACTTCCCGGCCTCGCAGTACACGGTCTGGCCGGGGTTCAGGTTGACGACCGCCATCTGCATGGCGTTGCCGACGATTTCTTGCTGAAGGGTCACGAGGGGAGAACGCGGGAGGCGAAGAAAAGAGTTCCTGCCGATCGACATCGGTGTCCGTTCGCCGCCAGCACCAGGGTGCGGTGGCCGCTGGGATGGACACATGACGACTCAGGGAACCCTTTTGGGCAAGGCGGCTCTGGTGACCGGCGGCAGCCGGGGCATCGGTGCGGCGACGGCGCTGCGGCTCGCGCGGGACGGTGCGGATGTGGCCGTCACCTACGTGGACGGCAAGGAGGCGGCCGAGAACGTCGTAGGGCGGATGGAGGCGCTGGGACGGCGGGCCGTGGCCCTGCGTGCCGACTCCGCGGACGCCGCCGAGGCGGCAGGGGCGGTGGACCGTGCGGCAAAGGCCCTGGGCGGGCTCGACGTGCTGGTGAACAACGCGGGGGTGGGGCTGCTCGGGCCGTTGGACGGGCTGTCCCTCGCCGACGTGGACCGCGTTCTGGCGGTGAACGTCCGCGGGGTGTTCCTGGCGTCCCAGGCGGCTGCCACGCGGATGGCGTCCGGGGGTCGCATCATCACGATCGGCACGTGCATGACGCAGCGGGTGCCGGGGCCGGGCGGGACGCTCTACGCGACGAGCAAGTCGGCGCTGGTCGGGCTGACCAAGGCGCTGGCCCGCGAGTTGGGCGGGCGCGGCATCACGGCGAACATCGTGCACCCGGGTCCGACGGACACCGACATGAACCCGGCGGACGGGCCGTACGCGGCCGGTCAGGCCGCGATGACGGCGTTGGGACGGTTCGGGACGGCGGACGAGGTGGCGTCGATGGTCGCGTATCTGGCCGGGGCGGACTACGTCACCGGGGCGGAGTTCGCGGTGGACGGCGGCCATTCCGCGTGAAGCACACAGGGGGCGCACCGGTCCTGTCGGGCCGGTGCGCCCCTACGCGCGCGTGCGTCAGCCGCCCAGCTCCTGATACCTCGCCGCCAGCGTCGTCGCCCCCTGCTCCGTCAGCGAACCGAACAACCGCAGCCGCGAGATCCCCCCGTCGGGATAGATGTCCACGCGTGCGTGCGTCCCGATCGCCGGGGTCGGGAGGACGAAGCGGTGGTTCGTGTCGGGCTGGAGGCGGGTGCGCGGGAGGATCTCGTGCCAGTCGCCGGTCTCGCCGTCCCGCACCGACACCGATGCCCAGCCCGCGCTGTTGCCCTTCAGGTACGCCGTGTCGATCTCCACGGCACGGATCCGGGACTGCGCCGCCAGGCGGTAGCTGATCCAGTCGTTGCCCTGGTCGCGGCGGCGGCGGGTCTCCCAGCCGTCGTCCATCTTGCGGGAGCGGCCGGGCTGGATGGTGTTGCTCGCGGGTGAGTAGAAGAGGTTGGAGGCGTCCTCGGCGAAGCCGCCGTTCTCCAGGGCGACGACGTCGAACGTGCCCAGCGCCGCGAGCCAGTTGGGGTCGGGGACGACCTCGCCGTAGACCCGCAGGCGGGCGATGCCGCCGTCGGGGTGCTGGTTGACGCGGAGGTGGGTGAAGCGCTGCTCGGTGGCGATGGCGAAGCCGTTCGCCGCGTGGCCGCCGACCGGTGTGCGCGGGACCAGGGGCGTCCACTTCACGTCGTCGGCGAGGAGGTCCTCGGGGGACGGGGAGCCCGGGAGCGAGACGCCCTCCACCGACACCGCCTGCGGGTAGTTGCCGCGGAAGTGGGCCGTGTCGACGACGATCCCGCGGATCACGCCGGGCGCGCCGAGGCGGACCAGCGCCCAGTCGTGGTCCTCCGCCGTCGGCCAGGGGTGCTCGGCCGAGGCACCACGGCGACGGCGGGTCTCCCAGCCGTCCATGATCTTGCCCTTGTGGCCGAAGTGCTCGGGGTCGAACTCGGCGGGCCCGGGCACCAGCAGGTTCTCGCGCTCGGCGAAGAACTCGTCGTTGGCGGCGATGACACCGGCGCCGAGCTGCCGGTCGGCGAGGTTGACGTACTGGGTGAAGGGGAAGTCGGCCGTGCGGTAGTCCGCGTACGGGTCACCGCCTCCGTAGGGGTTCGCGTCGCCGGTGAAACTCGGAATCGCCGTCACTGCTGTGTCTGCCTTTCGGGAGTGGGCCGCTGCGGGTGCGGAGTGGGTGAATCAGGCTTTAGGGGTCAGGAGTTGACCTTTCGGGTGGGTGAACTCGCCGTCCAGGGGGCGGCGTTCGGGGTGCGCCGGAACCGCATCAAGGCATGCGCGGCGCGGCGGAACCGGATCACGGCTTCCGGACCAGGAGTTGGCCCTTCGGGTCGGTGAACTCGCCGTCCAGCACGATGCGTTCGCCGCGCAACCAGGTCGACTTGACGACCCCGCTGAGGGTCTTTCCGGCGTACGCCGTGACGCGGTTGCGGTGCTGGAGGGCCGCCGGGTCGACGGTGAACGTCTCGTCCGGGGCGAGGACCGCGAAGTCGGCGTCGCGGCCCGCCTCGATGGCGCCCTTCTGCTCAAGTCCCGCCAGCTGCGCGGTCCTTGACGACATCCAGCGGACGACGTCGGTGAGGTCGTGGCCGCGCTTGCGGGCCTCCGTCCACACCGCCGCGAGGCTCAACTGGAGGCCGGAGATACCGCCCCACGCGGTGGCGAAGTCGTCGGTCTTCAGGTCGGCCGTGGACGGGGAGTGGTCCGTCACCACGCAGTCGATCGTGCCGTCGGCCAGCGCCTGCCACAGCAGGTCCTGGTTGGCGGACTCGCGGATCGGCGGGCAGCACTTGAACTCGCTTGCCCCGTCCGGGACTTCCTCCGCCGTGAGGGTGAGGTAGTGGGGGCACGTCTCGACGGTGATACGGACGCCCTCCGCCTTCGCGGCGGCGATGAGCGGGAGTGCGTCCGACGAGGACAGGTGCAGCACGTGCACACGCGCGTCGAGGCGCTTCGCCTGCGCGATCAGGCCCGCGATGGCCGTGTCCTCGGCGTCGCGCGGGCGGCTGGCCAGGAAGTCGGCGTACTTGGGGCCGCCCTGCTGCGGGGCCGCCTCAAGGTGGTGCGGATCCTCCGCGTGGACGATGAGCAGGCCGTCGAAACCGGCGATCTCGGCCAGGGACAGGGCGAGTTGGTCCTGGTCCAGATGCGGGAACTCGTCCACGCCGGACGGGGACAGGAACGCCTTGAAGCCGAAGACGCCGGCGTCGTGCAGCGGACGCAGGTCCTTGACGTTGTCGGGCAGGGCGCCGCCCCAGAAGCCGACGTCCATGTGGGCCTTCTCCGCGGCGACTTGCTGCTTCGTACGGAGGTTGTCGACCGTCGTCGTCGGCGGGAGGGAGTTGAGCGGCATGTCGATGAGCGTGGTGATGCCACCGGCCGCCGCCGCCCGCGTCGCGGTCCAGAAACCCTCCCAGTGGGTGCGG